>NZ_LT800497.1:1372302-1568168 GCF_900166635.1 Oceanobacillus timonensis | reverse complement strand
ACCGGGTTATACCAGTTAAAAAGCATCGAATCGCATAAGATAATAGCTGTATTACAGCATAATCATGCGGTTACCAATCTATTTCATCCTATATAAAACCGCCTGTTTCACATGATGATCGAAACGGGCGGTTTTATGTAACCTATCTGCTTTCATTTGATATTGTCTGCCATAACACGGGTTTCACTTATTCCGTGACTCCGTCCAAACCTAAATGCAGCAGGGCATAATCTCTTCCCTGCCCATCTTGTTCGGATTCTCCAATCACTTGAAATCGATGCTTCAAATAAAAAGCAGTAGCTGATGTATTGTCCTTATTTACATCTACGAATTGAATGCCATCTTTTTCTATTAAATCCTTTATAATAATGCTGCCAAATCCCTTCCCTATTTGGTCCGGGTCTAAAAACAACATTTCCAAATTTCTTTCATTCACACCAGAAAACCCAATCAATGTATCATCATGGTACCACGATTTCATATCTAGTTGCGGGAAATAAGTTGGAATTTCTGCTTTCATTTCTTCTCTATCTTTGGATTTCAAAAAATCATGTGTTGCTAACACAGATTTCTCCCATAATTGAATCAGAGCAGTATAATCTTCACTGCTAGGCTTTTTCCATTGCATGAGTACTTCCTCCCAATTAAAAATCGAATAAAAATCCTTTCCTTTTTACAAGTAAGGCATGTTTTTATTATATATGCCTGTTCATGTTTTATGAAGTAATTATTCCATTGCTATCTATAACCTCTTATTTACTGCCAAAGAAAAGTCATTTTCACTTTCTAATTATCTTCTATAATAGAACACATTTCACAATATCAGAACAAAATCGCTAACGCGACTAAATCACGTCCCAAGTAGATGCTAATCACTTGGGACGTTTTTCGCTTCAATCATAGTGCCATTACAATGCGGACAATGAAGTTCTACTTCATCCCTATTATTTTTATCCACACTAAATTCACCAATGATATACTCCGGGACTTCATCGGTTCCATGGCAATCTAAACATTGAAATAATATGATCTTCATTTCTTCTTTTAAGCCAAAAGGATCCTCTTCGTCCAGCCAGTCTGGAAAAAATTCATCTGATTTATCCGGCTCTTTTGGGTTTGTCAATTCCGTATCTCCTCCTTCTTTCTTTCTCTACATCCTCCATGTAATGATAAATCCACCCATAGTCAGCATGCCATATTCCAATGAGCTCCATCTGTTTACGGCAACACGGACATTCCAAAGGGTCCTGTTCAAATGATTCTATCATACGTTGACGGTATGTTTTTTTCTTACGTTTTGCTTCCAAAAGAAACGAAATCTGCTTCGTTCTCATGAACGCATATAAACTCAATATTTGTTGCGCTTTACGATGAGCCCTTCTACTATACAGCCCATATCTCCCAACCATTCGAAAATGCTTTGGTGGAATGTGTTGTAATATTTCAAATAAGAACCTGTACACTGGAACCTTTTTATCTACACGTTTTCCTGTTTTATGATCCTCATACCAGTAATGAACTGTTTCCCCATCATAAGATTCAATACGATATTCGGCGATAGCTGGTCGAGCTAAATATCTGCCGATATACTTGGCTACACGCTTGGCATTGTTCATTTTCTTCTCTGCATTGACATAAAAGCCTTTCGGATACCTTTGATATAACTCATTAATAAGTTCTATGATTTTCGGTGTTGCAGGAAACCACTTCTTCAACAAATCTAAGACAACTTTTTGCCAGGACTTTCTTAAAAAATCATAAGGAACATATCCATTATTAACCCATTCATTTTGATTATCTAACGCACCTTCTGTCACCAATGCATGTATGTGAGGATTAAACTTTAAATCTCTTCCAAACGTATGAATAACCGTAATAATCCCTGAACGGAAGCCTCTTTTCTTACCTTTCTTTTTATTATGGTACTGAAATACTTCGGCTACCTGTTTACTTAATTCATTTAATTTTTTTCGGTCATTGTAAAATATGTTTCTTAACTCTCGTGGAAGTGTAAAGACCATATGGCGATGCGTAACATTAAATATCATTTCCTGTTGTTTGTCTGACCAGTCATCCGTATACTTTTTCCCACAACGGTGGCATAGTCTGCTTTTACAAGTAAAACACACGAATTTAGGAGAAGGATCCCCTTCACATCCTAAACACTCATAGCGAGCATATCCTAAATCACGTGTCCCGCAACGAATTGTTTTTTCTACCGTTTCTTTTATATGTTCACGATAAGTTTTCGGAAAACGATCAGCATGGAACTCCCAAAATCCAGCAAAATGGTCTTTTAAGATTTCTTTAATAACTCCGCTTCCCTTTCTCATATCTCTACCCCTCCAGTGAGTTAATAAAAGTTTAACATAAAAGTTATCCACAGCTAGAGAATTTTATAATTTCCTAGACAATAAAAAAAGAGAAGTATATTCCTTCTCTTAAATGGTTTGATTTTATTCATTACAAGAGTCTTCTTGTGAATCCTTACGAGGTGATAAAACTTTTGTTAAATCCATTTTAGAATAAACTACTCGATGAATCATTACTTTATCATTCTTTACTGTATAAAAGACAATATAATTTTTTACCTGTAATAGCCTATATTCATCTTCTAGTTCCTTAGCAGGCTGATAAACTCTACAAGAATAAGGAAACTGTTCTAACCTCGCTATAGAGTTATCCAAATGATTAACTAACTCTATTGCTGCTTCAGGTGCTTTTAACGTGTTTTGAATATAATCTACAATATTCCTTAAATCACTGACTGCTAAAGGTAAATAAATTACCTTATAATGCGTGTTCAAAAAGTCCGATAAATAGGACCAAGTCGGCTAAGTTCGCGACGTCCGTGTCGCAAAGCCGACACTAGCACGTCGTGTGCGTCGGAAGTTCAAGGCGACTAGCAAATTCCAAACGGAGCGTATGCTTTATAATACGTGAGTATTGGAATTTGCTAGTCAACGCAGAAATTCGCCGTGTCATTTTTATTGGATTTTTTGAACATCCTCTTATACATTATCTGTGTCCTTATCTTTTATTCTGGACCTTAACTCTGAAAACACTTCTTCATGCGTATACCTTTTATCTGTTGATTTAGCCTCTATTTCTGCTTCTTTTAATTTTAAATAAATATCACTTTCAAACATTTTCCGTTCATACGCTTCTATACTCATGACAACCATGTCACCATATCCATTCTTGGTCAAGAACACCGGTTCGGATGTTTCATGTATCGTTCTTGAAATATCTGTAAAATTATTTCTTAAATCTGAAACAGGACGAATGTTTACCATATCCTCACTCCTTCACTATATTATCTTTATTTTTTCATAATTATGATAAAATTTCAATTTAGTGTTTTTTATGCATCTTCATAACTTGTATTTCAGCTATAAGTATTCATAACCTCTGCGTATCCGAAAAAACAATCCGAAATATTGTCCCTTCGCCAACCTGTGATTCCAATTCAATCCGATGATGCAGATACTCCACAGCTTCTTTGATTAAATACAGCCCCATCCCCGTAGATTCTCTGAATTTCCTTCCGTTTTCTCCTGTATAAAAAGCATCAAAAATACGTTTCTTATCCGCTTCCGGAATGCCTATTCCAAAATCCTGTACTTCTAAGACAGCCTCTTTCCCGCGTTCATACATGGAAATAAGCACGGCATTACTCTTTCCTGCAGAATACTTCACTGCATTTAAGATAAGCTGCGTCAAAATAAAGTAGAGCCACTTTTCATCGCTTTGCACGGTCAATCCCGCTGTTCTTTCATCCACTTTCGGATAAACCTGGTTACGTATGTAAAATCGTTTATTTTCCCCATTCACCTCATGAACCAGTGACTCCAGATGAATCGGCTTAATATGAAAATCCTGCTCCATCGTCCGCAGTCTTGCCATATAAAGAATCGTATGTAATCCCGACTTCATCCGCTCTGTTTCTTCCCGAATACTGGACGAATCCGGCTCATCCAGATTCTGCGCGGTCAGCTCAATCACAGAAATCGGTGTCTTCATCTGATGCACCCATTGATCCATCAGCTTCAGATGCTCTTCCCTTTCCTTTTCAATGGTATTAATCTGCTGCTGATAATGCTTGTACTGACTGCGCAACAGGTCATCCAATGCTTCAGAAACAGGATGCTGGCTGCTTTTCTGCAGCGATTCGTCCAATGTTTCTAAAGGCCTGCTTAATCGCTTATAAAAGGAACGCCGGCTGACATATTGATAACAAAGATAGCAGATCAGCAAAAAGAAGCCGATAAAAATGGCATACAGCGCCGGCAGCAGGTTCCGATAGCCATCCAGCCAATAAAGAAGCAGGATAGCCGTAAATTGCAGGATATTAAGCGCAATCAATAAAGTATGTTCCTTTAAAAATAGCTTCATTTCAACTCTCCTTCAAACAGCTGTTTTAAACTTCACGACTTAGAAAAACAAGTCTTTCTATTTCTTTAAAGCCACGTCTTTTATAAAAAGCTTCTGCCGATATTCCTCTGTCCGTCAAAAGAGAAATGGCAGTAATCGAATTGGAATCCAGTTCATTTATCAAATGATTGATTAGCGCCTTTCCAATCCCTTTATTTTGTCTATCCGTATCTACACACATTTCATGGATAAAAAATTCGTCTCCACTCCACCAGGTTCGACGTGTTCCAAATATAAAACCAACCATCTCCTCCTTTTCTATCGCAGACACGCCTAAAAATCCCGGAGTCCGGTAAAAATCTGTCAAATATTGTTCAGCTTTTGCCATCGTCCATTTATCATTCCATGGCTCCTCGTTAAAAACGCTTAAAAACAGGTTACTGCACATACGCAAATCATTCTCTTCAACTGTTTTAAAATGCACACTGACACTTCCTTCTTTCA
This sequence comes from Oceanobacillus timonensis, assembly GCF_900166635.1. Classification (NCBI taxonomy): domain Bacteria; kingdom Bacillati; phylum Bacillota; class Bacilli; order Caryophanales; family Bacillaceae; genus Oceanobacillus; species Oceanobacillus timonensis. Next base: position 1,563,290 of record NZ_LT800497.1, on the reverse strand, counting down.
TTTATTTTTCTTTCACATGCTTTTCAGCCGATATCCGACTCCTCTGACCGTTTCCACACCATCTTCTATTCCAACAGCCTGCAGCTTTTTTCGCACTCTTGTGATATTGACATTCAATGTATTTTCATCCACGTAAGTCTGGTCATCCCAAAGCTTCTCCAGCAAATCCTCCCTGCCGGCAACGCGCGGGTAACGGTTCATTAACGTTTCGATAATATCCGCTTCTTTTTTGGATAAAAACGTTTCTTCCCCTGCAAAGGTTAATTCCAGTCGTTCCGGTAATAATTTCAGACCTTCTACTTCCAAAAAACGCTCCTTCGCATCCTGTGCATATGCTCCATAGGCACGGCGCAGCTGACTCCGTATTTTAGCCATCACAATTTCCGCACTAAACGGTTTCGTGATAAAGTCATCACCGCCATTTTCGAGTGCCATTACCTGATCCATCTCCCCTGTCCGTGCGGAAATAAAAATGACCGGACAAGTGGATGCTGTGCGAATTTGCCTGCACCAGTAAAAGCCATCATAGCTCGGTAAATTAATATCTAAAAGCACCAGATCAGGCTTTGTTTCTTGGAACACTTCCATAATCCGTTCAAAATCCGTGACAAAAGATACTCGGTAGCCATATTTTTCAATGTAATCCTGCAGATGTTTTGTAATCTTCGGGTCATCTTCTACAATCATAATGGTCTGCATATCTATCACCCTTCTCTATTCTAAAATAATTATGGCACAGATTATATGGAACCACAAAAATAGCGAAAGTATTTTCACCTTACAAAAGTGTAAGCTGACTGTAAGGGAAAACGATTTTTGCATCCCTTTTTCGTTCTTATAATAAAGATACAAATAAAAACAGAAAAAGGAGTATCATTATATGAAAAAAGGAATAAAAATACTGGTTGGAATGTTGATTGTATTCATTTTTGCAGCTGTTGCTATCCAAAAGACGACAGCCGGAATCATCCCGCTGACAGACTGGTTATTACAGAAGCCTGTGGAAACCTACTATGTAGAAACATCAGATGATAATTATGAAAAACTATGGAACGGAAATTATAAGTATGTCTTTTCAGGATTTAACGAAGATGGCGATGAGCAACAGATTACGAGAGTGATAGATAGAGAATTACAGACAGATGCTTTTCTTCAGATGGACGCTTCCGGCAGCTATGGGAAAGGCTGGGGAGAAGTGATGGAAGAAGAAATTCCAGAAGCAGCCTTACTGCAATTGGATTAAAATGCAGCAATTTACAATGACAACGCAATGTTTCATAGATTTATTCCATCTAAAAACAGGAGTACTCCCCTGATAATTGAAAGTACTCCTGCTTCTAAGTTGTATCTTATTGAAATGGCGGATGAATTGTATTGTTTCATCCATCACTAAGATTATACTTCTTCCTTTGTATGTTGAAATTTTCATTTTTCCGTTTCAAATTCTAGAGAAGAATTTTTTAAACCTTCTTATCCAAATCAGATTTATTTTCTTTATGCATCATCAAACCAGCAACCAGAAATGGCACGCCGGATAAATCAGTTATAATATTTTTGAATCCCATCGCAAGAATAAAAGCAGACCAGGAAGAATGAGCATTTTTCCTAATCATGAAGTAAGCAACAATCTCCAAAACAATGAAAACAAAAGTAGAAATGAGATATAAAAGACTGGCTATGACAAAAAAGAAAAGAACATAATTAATCGGCTCATTAGCATAAACGATAGTTTGGAGCCAGTCTAAAAATGTTCCAGAACGCGTCGTGCCATTAATCGTATTCGGATTATAAATAATATATCCGCCAAATAATGCCGTAATTCTTTGAAACAGGATAAGTATAGCAACCCACTGGATAATATTTAAACCAATCCCCAGCAAAATAAGGCTTTGTGTATGATTTCTCATAAATAGATTCTCCTTCTTCTTTCTTTATGGACTATGTTATTCCTTTTATTGCAACGAACTATTGTCAGCTCATTAAACCCTCTCAAATAATAACATATTTCGCCAATTCCTGAAGCAAAGGATGCGAAAATCTCGGCAGATGGCATTCCATTATTTAAATAATAGACCAAAGCGCTTCGGCAATAACCCGACATCTCTCAAGATATATTTTCCTATATTAGAAGTTTTATCTTTTGCTAACTTGGTAATAACCATATAAATGGAATTTTAAAATGAACATTTTCAAAACTACCTTAAAAGGAGCGTGTATCAAATGAAAATTGTAGCATTATTTCCTGAAACAACCGGCAGTAACACGGAAAACCAATTATTGAATACGGAGAAAGCAATTGGATTAAAACCGTTCTTACAAGAAAAAGGACACGAACTGGTTATTTTAAATAATAATGAAAAAGATTTGGATGCACATCTGGCTGATATGGACGTCGTTATCAGCGCACCTTTCTACCCTGCGTATATGACAAAGGAACGTCTGAACAATGCGCCAAATTTAAAACTCGCCATAACCGCTGGCGTTGGTTCAGACCATGTTGATTTAGACGCAGCCGTTGAAAATGAAGTGACCGTTGTCGAGGTGACTGGCAGTAATACAGTCAGTGTAGCGGAACATGCTGTTATGGATATTCTTATCCTGCTGCGTAATTTCTTGGAAGGCCATCGTCAGGCAGAGGAAGGCGAATGGAATTTATCACAAGTTGGCAATCATGCCCATGATTTGCAGCATAAGACAGTAGGTATTTTCGGATTCGGACGTATCGGTCAACTTGTTGCAGAACGCTTAGCTCCATTTGATGTGACCATTCAGCACTACGATCCGATGAACCAAAAAGATATGAAAGGTTCCACTTTTGTTCCTTTTGACAAGTTAGTTAAAACAAGCGATGTGATTACTATTCACGCACCATTAACCCATTCTACCGATAACCTGTTTGATAAAGAAGTATTAAGCCAAATGAAACAAGGCAGTTATTTAATCAATACGGCACGCGGCAAAATTGTCAATACAGACGATTTAACAGAAATGATTGAATCTAATCATATCCAAGGCTACGCAGGCGATGTATGGTATCCACAGCCTGCTCCGGCAGATCATCCATGGAGAACCATGCCGCGTCAGGCAATGACTGTACACTACTCCGGCATGACATTAGAAGCGCAAGCCCGAATTGAAGAGGGCGTTAAAGATATCTTAACGCGTTTCTTTGAAGAAAAACCGTTCCAAGAGAAAGATGTGATTGTAGACGGCGGTAAAATCGCAAGCTCCAGTTATACTGCGGAATAAAAGTTGTTTTAAATAGCATATTCTGCTTGATAGTGTACAGATTTATAAAAATAGGCGTATTTTGTTTCCTCGCTGAATGCGCCTATTTTTTTATAAGGAAAACCACATCTAATCGTAATAGCGAAAACAATTTCCCATCTACAAATGTCGACTCTTAACAGTCTGATTTTTTTCATAATGATAAAATGTGCGTTTACTGATATTTGTCTGTTTCGCTCATTCTCTTATAACGCAAAAAGCTATCACAGTTATATTTATCTGTGACAGCTTTTGAGTGCTTTAAATATTTTCCTGTCTTAACGTCTCCACGATACTATCCTTCTTCAATTTCGACATCGAGTAAAGCATAGCTGCTCCAACAATCAGAAATACAGCTAGAATCGCAATTCCAATATATATCCATGGAATGTTGAAACTGTAATCAAAGGCGTATTGCGTCTGCGAATAAATAATATACATCACCACAAAACTAATTGGCAAACCATACAACAAGGATTTCATTCCATAAAACAGGCTCTCAAAATAAATCATTTTACGAAAAGCTTTTGGCGTCATGCCAATCGATTTCATCGTTACAAATTCTCTCCGTCGCAAGGCAATACTTGTTGAAATGGTATTAAAGATATTAGCAACAGAGATCAATGTAATCAGGATGATAAACCCGTAAACAAAAATAGACAACACCCGTGCAAATTGTTCATTATCCCGTCTGATTTCATACTGATTATAAATAGATACCTCATTCGCAATTCCCAGCGCTTCTATATCTTCTTGCGCCTGATCCGGGTCATCAGAGGTGACATATACCTCGGATAAACTTGCTCTTTCATTTGGATATGATTCCACTATATTCTCAAGCACTTGTTCCGGTACAATAAGATAAATGGTCTTCGAATCAGCATGGGAATCCCCAACGGGATATTGATTCGTCAGACCAAGCAGCTCGATGTCTTCCCCCTGTTCCAAATTCCAATCTTCTGTCTCTTCATTGTAGCTGTTCACTTGAAGCGGCAGCATATCACCTGTATCCACTTTTAACATATCCGTTTCGATATATTGCGTGCCATCATTATAGGTGACATGGTTCACTAAAACACCACGAAAATCACTTTCTGCCCTATCCGTTATATCATTATCGGCAAGATATTGTTCCCAATCCGTATCAGATAAGCCGACTAATTCCAGGTTATACGGAAGACCTTCTGCTTTTTCAGGCGTTTGATCCCAATTTTCATAGTTCTCCCCAGTCATGTGCTCCGGAAAATATGCCTGGAGATTAGCTTCTTTGTAAATGAAACTTTCCTCCACACTATCTAAATCTTGTATGTCTTGATAGGTTTTCCACAATGGGTTTGAATCATCTATCTCCCCCGTGCCGCTAATGGAAATATCATATTCCAATTCATCCGACAGTACTTCATATGATTTGGTCAACGAGCTGGTATAGAACCCTACAGTTAAGAACAGAATAACGCTGATCATGAGTGAAAAAACAGTCACCTGGTAACGTTTCTTATGTCTCTTTAAATTCTTCAAAGCAATTTCCGCTTCATAGCCAAAGAGTTTACGGACGATACGGCTTGTTTTCACTTTCTTTTTCGTTAATTTGACATCCTTCGCCTGGCGAATAGCATCTATTGCCGTCACTTTAGATGCTCTGACTGCAGGTATCCATGCAGAAATCAAAATAGTCATCAAAGAAACACCGACAGCTATCCCAATTAAAGGAAAAGTAACAACCAGCCGAAAATCTGTCTCCAGCCCTACATTTTGTAAAATCTGATTCACATAATGCAGCGTGATGCCAATGCCGGCAAAACCAGCTCCAATTCCAACAGGGATACTGATTGCCCCGATTAAAAATCCTTCAAATAAAACGGAATTTCTTTTTTGCCGTTTCGTCGCTCCAACGCTGGCAAGCATTCCTAAATACCGTGATCTTTCTGATACCGAGATAGCAAATGCATTATAAATTAAAGCCATGGAACCAATCACGATAATCAGCATAATAACCGTTAATAATCCGGACAAAGTAGAAACCGTCCCGCTGTTCACGGAAACAAGGTACGTATTCAATAAAGTCGTGTTAAAATTATACGTATCATCCGCTACATCCAATTCTTGCGCCAGCAAATCTACATCATCGAAAAGGGTTATCCCTAAATCATTCACTTTTACAAAAGCACGATCCACCACAGATGACGCTTGTGCATCCGTATAAGCTAAAACCGTATATCCTGGAGACCACGGCTCGTCCCATATCGGTTCTTCGATTTCACCAACAATGGTAAAGCTGTATTCCGTTTGATTACGTAATTCTTCATCCACTTGTCCCTCTATAACCAGCAGGGAATCATCTTGACCTAACGTATGATTTGCCATACCTCTCGTTCCTGTATAATGTCTTTCTCCTATATTTAACTCAATCGTATCTCCAATTTGGTAATCAAAATCCTGTCTCTTTAATTCCTCAGAGATCACTACCTCCTTTTCATTTGCCGGGAGCCGGCCTTTCGTCAGATTCACTTGCATCTGCTCCAGAGCCGTTTCATCCATGCCCCGGACATACAGGTATCTTTTCAATAATTGATCATTCAACGGTGCGTAACCATATTCCTTCATCACACCAACAGAATCTGTATTGGCATCGGTTTGAATCTTTTCCAGCTGCTCTGAATCAAGCTGATCCATGCTGTAATGCCAATTCCCTTCATTAGCAATCGCATCCCGCTGCTGCATATCTATAAAAGAAATTCCCAGGGAAGCTACTCCTGTAATCATCGCAACAGAAATAATGACACCAATAATCGTAATAAGCGTTCTTCGTTTATTTTCTTTTAAATGCCTTAACGTAACTTTATTAACTATATTCATTGGCGAATCACCTCGTCCTTGGCGATCACACCGTCCTCAATGGAAATAATCCGATCAGCCTGAAGGGCAATTCGTTCATCATGGGTAATGACGACCAATGTCTGGTGATATGTTTTATTAAATAGTTTTAATAAATCAATGATTTCTTTACTATTCTTACTGTCTAGATTCCCTGTCGGCTCATCTGCAAGAATAATAGATGGATTACTGATTAAAGCTCTGCCAATGGATACACGCTGCTGTTGACCTCCAGATAGCTGATTCGGTAAATAGTCTAATCGATTATGAAGTCCTAGAATTTCTATCAATTCCTTGAAGTGCTTTTTTTCCACTTGATGGGAGTCTAACAGCATCGGCAATGTAATATTTTCCTCTACTGTTAAAACCGGCAGGAGATTGTAAAACTGATAGATTAAGCCAATCTGCCTCCTGCGAAAGACAGCTAACTGTGTTTCATTTAATTCATAGATGTCCGTATTCTCTATAAACACCTTGCCATCCGTCGGCCGATCGACACCTCCCAGTAAATGAAGCAGTGTCGATTTCCCGGAACCAGACGGTCCAATAATTGCTACAAACTCCCCCTGCTCCACGGAAAATGATACATTATCCAATGCTTTTACCGCCGTGTCACCTTTTCCGTACACTTTAGACAAATTTTCAACCCGCATTAATTCCACTACCATTTCCTCCTTATTTTCCTTTGTTCCCTACTTTACCTGTCTAAGGTGACGGGATAGTGACAATAACAGTGACAATATTGTCACTTATGATGACATAACCTGCTTATAAAATGAAACTTCATTTAGCGAGCTGTTTCTCCCTGATAGAATTTAATTAAAAAAGTGGTTCCTTTTTCAGATTCACTTATTACTTCAATATCTCCCTGCTGATGAGCAACAATCGAATAAGCCATCGCCAAACCAATACCAACACTGCCATCAGCCGCCTGACTTCCTTTATAAAAACGTTTAAAAATATGTGGAAGCTCTGCTTTCTCGATACCTTTGCCATTATCATTAATTCGAATTTCTGTAAAAATAGCATTTTCCTTATAAGAGATGGAGACTTTTCCGCCGTGCGGGGTGTGTTCTATTGCATTCTTTAAAATATTAATACAAGCCTCTTTCGTCCAGTTTTTATCGCCTATAAAAGTCACCCCTGGCTTTTCTTCTATCTCCAGCTCCATCTCCTTCAGCTCAACAGGGATTTCCATCGGTGCAACGACTTCTTGTATAAGCTGGTCCACTTCAACCTTTTCCTTGCTGAATAGCGTAGTTCCCGCATCGATTTTGGAAAGCTTTAATAACGAGGATACAAGCCATTCCATCCGTTCTAATTGCCTGCGAATATGATATGTAAATTCCTGCCGCTTTTCCGTCTCCATATTCGGATCGCTTAATAAATCAGCCATTACGGTCATCGAAGTCAGCGGTGTTTTGATTTGATGAGAAATATCGGAAATCGCATCTGTGAGTTTTTCTTTATCCTTCTGCAGCCCTTCCTGCTGTTCGGATAGCATCCGGGTCATTTTATAGATTTCATTTTTTAATATACTGAGGTCCCCTTCTCGATTATCCCGGACATCGAGCGCGGTATCTCCTGCCATAATTTTTCGTAAATAACCGGATAACTGGATCATCCGCTGGTAACGCCAAACCATCCATACCATATAACAAATCACCAGACTCCCGCCCACAATCGCAATAAAGACGGCTGTGACAGGAGAATGCATATACCCTAATAGCATACCAATTCCTAAAATCAATACCGTGGAAGTGAGAAAAAAACGGATTTCTTTATTTCGCAGCATCTTCAGCCGCCATTCTGTATCCCAGCCCTCTGACTGTTTCTATAATTGCCGGTTGCTGCGGGTTATCTTCAATTTTCTTTCGAAGCCGTTTAATATACACCGTGAGTGTATTATCATTGACAAACTCGCCAGCCACATCCCATATCTGTTCCAGCAGCTGTTCCCGAGACAGTATCTGCCCGCGGTGGTTGATAAAAATCATCAACAGCCGATATTCCAGTGCGGTTAATGCCAGTTCTATGTTTGCTTTATACACTTTTCCTTCTAACGGAAATACCTCTAACGAACCCAGCTGAAAAGTGTCTTTCTCATTTGAATTATTTTTTTGATAACGTCGGAGCACCGTTTTAATCCGTGAACTTAATTCGCGGATACGGAACGGTTTGGTAATATAATCGTCTGCCCCCATATCTAGTCCCATCACCACATTCACCTCATCATCAACAACGGTTAGAAAAATAACAGGGACATCTGCTTTTTCTTTCACAGATCGGCATAAATCATAGCCGCTGCCATCCGGTAAGGATAGATCAAATAAGCATAAGGAAATGCTGTTTAGCTCGGTATCTATTATTTCTTCTGCTCCTTGCGCATGATGACAGACAATCACTTCATAACCTTCTTGACTTAACGAATATTCCAAGCCGGAAGCAATTGCTTTATCGTCTTCTACAATAAGTAATTTCATAGCTGTTCCTCCATATTTTATTGCTCTTTCTTTCCTTTTCCTGCGCGTCATTTTTATTGGATTTTTTGAACGTCCTTTATAACTATTATACAAATAGTTTGGAATAAGTTATATAATACAAGTTATTTTTAAAATTATTAAATTATTTTTAAAATAGTTGTTGTTTTTCATTTTAAAGGGACTTATGATGTACTTAGACGCCGGCGTACTTATACTTTTTAGGAGAATTTCAAATGAAAATCGAACAAATTTCTGATTTACCAATCGTTTATATGCGAAGAATAGGTGCATATGGAAAGGAAAATAACCAGCTAATGGCTGCGTTTAAACATTGGATGATCTACAACAATGCTTCAAAGGGCAATTTATTAACAGATAATGCAGTTATATTAGGCATTATTTGGGACAATCCAACCCTTGTCCCCTCGGAAGCTTGCAGATACGATACAGCACTTGTATTGTCTGCCCAGCAGGAAATAAATGATGAATGTGTTCAACAAAGTATTTTACAAGGCGGAAGCTATGCTGTTTTCACTATTGAACATACAGCTGATGCATTGACCAGAGCATGGGAAACTATTTTCTCTGAATTAGCTGTTCCAGGCCATCAGTTAGATGAGTCAAAACCGATTTTGGAACGATATGTGAAATCCATGCTGGATAAGCATGTTTGTGAAATTTGCTTGCCCATTCAGAACCAAATCAAAGAGAAATAACGCATATGATATCTCTTTCATTCAATACAAATTCCCTAATGTTTTTGTCTATGTATAGAGATTTTCGTGGAGATTTATAACTTTCTAACACCCTGTTGTCACCTATTAAAAATATAGGTTGACAATAGGGTGTATATTCCCTTATTATTCTATTTATATCAAAACTAGAAAGTGTGGGAAATCTATTGAAATTAAGAGATATGATGTTTATGTCATTATTCGCAGCAATTATCGGAGTTCTTGCTATTTTCCCTCCTGTCCCGCTTCCCTTTATTCCTGTACCCGTTGTAGCGCAGACACTGGGTATTATGCTGGCAGGCGGTATATTAGGCGCCAAACGCGCTGGGCTCAGCGTTCTTCTTTTTGTCTTCCTCATTGCCGTCGGAGTTCCGTTATTAACTGGTGGTCGTGGCGGTTTAGGAGTTCTTGTCGGACCCACAGGGGGATATGTTCTATCATGGCCAATCGCTGCTTGGGTTATCGGTTATTTAACCGAAAAAAATATCCATTCGCTGGCCTATTGGAAACTTGTATTAATCACTATTTTTGGCGGTTCACTTATTATTAACATCGTCGGCGTTACCTATTTATCTATTTTATCAAATCTTCCATGGGGTCCGACCGCTCTTTCAGCCCTAGCCTTTTTACCAGGTGATGTTTTAAAAGCATTAATTGCCAGTGCTGCCATTATGAAAATAAATCAGATTTATCCATTGATTGGCGAAAAAAAGCGTGTAACGTACTGAGATCGTGCGTGCACATACTATTGCTTCCCATTAGAAATGGAATATTCAAAAGTACGTAACGATGGAGATAAGAAAGGTGAAGAAGCTATTTTGATTGGTTTGAACAAATATAATTTTATGAACTAATCAACCACTATCAAAATAACTTCTTCTATCTAAACCTCCCCTTCTCCCCCTAACGATTCCAAATAACGATAAAGCGTTGATTTACTTATTCCTGTTTCATTTTTAATATCAAACAATTTAAAACCGTCCTGATACATCGCAATCGCTTTTTTAATATTTTCATCCGATTTTTTGGGACGACCAATTGATTTCCCTTGTCTTTTCGCTTCGTATATGCCATGTGTTGTCGATTGTTTAATACTGTCAGATTGGAATTGCAGTACATGCGTCATCATATCCTGTAAATACATATTCAGCAGTGTGTCGCTATGCATATCTTCACGCTGAAAATGAATGGTCACCTTATCTTTTTCACACACTTTTAATACTTCCATCAAGTGATGAAAAGTATCCGCTAAAGCAATCATTTTTTCTACAAAAATATGATCTCCTGCCTGTACCTCCATCAGCAGCTCCTCCAGCTGATGCCGTTTTTTCGGCGTTCCATGTTCTTCTTGAAATATCCGGTCGCATTTCCCCTCCAGAGACGCTAATTGACGCTCAGATTGTTGATCATTATATAACGGTCTTGTATAACCATATATCATATTATTCGCTCCTATTAATTTCCCTTAAGGGTTCCTTTTTGGGAAAGTTAGTGCTACAATGTGAAAAGAATTTTAGAAAAGGAGTTTATCATGCAACATTTAAAACAACAATGGTTCGGTAATATCCGGGCGGACATCTTATCCGGTATTGTCGTAGCGCTTGCTCTTATTCCTGAAGCAATCGCTTTTTCAATTATAGCAGGTGTTGATCCGATGGTAGGTTTATACACCTCTTTTGTTATTGCTGTTGTCATTTCTTTTGCCGGCGGCCGGCCGGGAATGATCTCTGCAGCTACCGGAGCAATGGCGCTGCTCATGGTTCCTTTAGTCCGTGATTACGGTCTGGATTATTTATTGGCAGCAACGATTTTAACAGGTATTATTCAACTTATTTTTGGGATATGTAAAGTTGCCAAAGTCATGAAATTCGTACCAAACGCCGTTATGATTGGCTTTGTGAATGCGTTGGCTATTTTAATATTCACGGCACAGCTGGAACATTTCATCGGCATATCCACCATGACCTATGTATTCGTGGGAATGACATTAATTCTGTTATACACTTTACCACATTTCATTAAAGCAATTCCAGCTCCGCTAATTGCTATTGTCGTACTGACATCTGTGGCCATTTTCAGCGGAGTGAATCTGAACACTGTAGGAGATCTTGGAACGATTACCCAATCCTTCCCATCATTTTTCATTCCAGACGTACCATGGACACTGGAAACACTACAAATTATTTTCCCATATTCCTTATCAATGGCTATTGTCGGGCTGTTAGAAACTTTACTAACATCCCAAATTGTCGATGATATGACAGGAACAGAAAGTAATAAAAATGGGGAAGCACGCGGCCAGGGGATTGCCAATTTTATCACCGGTTTCTTCGGTGGAATGGCAGGATGCGCAATGATTGGACAATCTGTCATTAATGTAAAATCAGGCGGTCGGGGACGATTATCTACTTTTATTGCAGGTATCTTTTTAATGTTCCTTATCCTTGTGTTAGGTGACCTGGTTGTGCAGATTCCGATGCCCGTATTAGTCGGAATCATGATTATGGTAAGTATCGGCACGTTCGATTGGAGTTCTTTTAAATACTTAGTAAAAGCTCCCCGTACAGACGCAATCGTTATGTTGGCAACGGTCGTCATTGTTGTTTATACACATGACTTATCCAAAGGCGTGCTTGCTGGCGTTCTATTAAGTGCTATTTTCTTTGTTATCAAAATTTCAACCGTTAAAATTTCGAATAACGGCCATCGTTATCATATTCACGGGCAGCTCTTTTTTGCTTCCATTGACGGATTTGTCGATTACTTTAAAAAAGCGGATATCCAAAGTGAAAAAATTGAGATTGATTTCTCTGACAGCCGCATTTGGGATGATTCCGGAGTCGGCGCTGTAATAAAAGTAGTAAATCTATTAAAAGAAAAAGGAATTCAAGTAGAACTTGTTGAAATAGATACTTCAAGTAAGAAAATAATGGATAAATTAGATGGTGTTTTATCATCACATTAAGGGGGATTCTCCATGTATAAACATATCTTACTCGCTTCCGACGGTTCAGAAAATGCGGTACGAGCAGCGAAAGAGGCGGTCAAACTTGCCGCACACAATCCAGATTCCATCATTGATGTCATCTATGTTATCGACTTTGACAAATCAAAAACAGCAGTCCTTCACTCCAATTCCAATGAGGAAATCGATATGGAACGCCGTAAAAAGAATTCAAAAGTCATTCAATTTCTTCAGGAAGCAAGTGCAAATTATAAAACGACTATCTTACGCGGGAAACCGGGGCCGGAAATTGTGAAGTATGCGAATGACCAAGGTGTAGACATCATTGTCATCGGCAGCCGCGGCTTAAACGCATTACAAGAAATGGTGTTAGGAAGCGTCAGCCATAAAGTCATGAAACGTGCAGCCTGCCCTGCGATGATTGTGAAATAGTATAAAAATAATGACCTGCACGATCCACCTTTAAATCAAAAATATTTTATATAATACCAGCCTTTCTCCTATTCAACAAGGACACCAAAATCGGCCATTGCCCACATTTTGTGTCCTTGTTTTATTATGAAGGTTTGCCATGTTGCTGAATTGGGTTATATAATCATAGAGTTACGAAAATGCCTGTTATTTCAACGCTCTTAAAGAAGGCTTTCATGCTGCTAATCAGCTTTTGTTACCCAACAGTAAAGGAGAATCACGATGACCTTCACGCTTATACTCGCACTTATTATTTTTTGCATCACACTTATTTTTGTCATTTGGCAGCCTAAAGGCCTGAATATCGGCTGGTCTGCTTCCGGAGGAGCTCTGCTGGCATTGTTATCCGGCGTGGTCGGATTGGGAGATGTGTTGGAAGTTATTCATATTACTTGGAATGCTACCCTTGCCTTTGTAGCCATTATTTTAATATCTCTGGTTTTAGATGAGATTGGATTATTTGAATGGTCTGCCCTGCATATGGCGAAAGCAGCCAATGGAAATGGCCTGAAGATGTTTATTTACGTCAGCATATTGGGAGCAATGGTAGCAGCACTATTTGCCAATGATGGGGCAGCACTTATTCTGACACCGATTATACTGGCAATGGTTAAAAATTTACATTTCAAAGCGCATATGATTTTTCCATTTATTATCGCAGGTGGATTTATTGCGGATACAACTTCGCTTCCCTTCATTATTAGTAACTTGGTAAATATCGTATCGGCCGATTTTTTCGGAATTGGCTTTGCGGCATATGCAGCACGGATGGTTATTCCCAATCTATTTTCATTTATTGCAACGATTTTCGTATTGCTGCTTTATTTTCGCAGAACCATTCCAAAAAGATATGACCTGTCCAAGTTAAAAGAGCCAAAGGATGCCATTCAAGACAGGAAACTATTTCGCTTATCCTGGTATGTTCTTGGTTTATTAATGATCGGCTACTTTACAAGCGAATGGATGCATCTACCTGTTTCCATCATCGCCGGAATCATAGCTATTATCTTTCTTTTCCTGGCAAGGCGCAGTCCAGCAGTTCATACCAAAAAAGTTATTTCAGAGGCCCCTTGGAATATCGTAATCTTTTCCATCGGCATGTATGTCGTTGTTTACGGACTGGGAAATGCAGGTCTTACCTCTGCCCTTGCCACAGTGATTCAAGCAGTTGCTGACCAAGGATTGTTTATCGCGACTTTTACGATGGGATTAATTGCTGCAGTCCTGTCATCAATTATGAATAATCTGCCGACAGTGATGGTTGATGCGCTTGCTATTGCTGAAACAAATACATCCGGAATCTTGAGAGAAGGGCTTATCTATGCAAATGTCATCGGCTCCGATTTAGGGCCGAAAATCACGCCAATAGGTTCTCTCGCCACTTTGGTCTGGCTCCATGTATTATCACGAAAAGGGATAACGATTCTATGGAGAGAATATATTAAAATCGGGATGATACTAACTTTCCCTATTTTATTAGTCACTTTACTAGGGTTATACTTGACTCTATTGTTTTTTTAAATACACACTTAAAAAAGAAATCCAAACACATGCGATGGTGTTTGGATTTCTTTTGTTTCATATTAGAGATGCTGTGGCCTTTTTGCTTTTCTTATAAATTAAAAATAATTCCCATCAACGAATAAATAATCACTGTTGAAAAAACAACCGTCATATGAATTAAGGAATAAATAAACATCGATTTTGCCCATTTTTCCGAGTCCATCCGCTGGTAGCCGAAAACACTCAACATAAGCCATCCAAGACTCATGATAAGTGATACAAGCATCAGCCCGACGCTTAATGAGCTTAATAAAAAGCTGATACCAAACATGACAATTAAATAAATATTTGTCTGAATATACGTCCGTCTGACCCCTTTTACAACAGGAAGCATCGGCACGCCAGCTGCTTTATATTCTTCATGCTTCCGAATCGAAATCGAATAAAAATGCGGCATCTGCCAAATAATCGTAATCACAAAAAGTCCTAAAATCGCCGGATGCATAATGTCCGGATACATGGCTGCCCAGCCGATTAAAGGCGGCATAGCGCCAGAGATACTGCCGATTTCCGTATTGTACACCGTTCTCCGCTTGCTCCACATCGTATAAGGGAACACATAAAAAAACAACCCTAAAAAGCCGAGGAACCCGGCCAGCGGTGTCGTTAAACAAAGGAGAATAATTCCGGCAACAGCCATGATAATACCCAGCCACAATACTGTTCCGGGCTTAATTTCACCTGTAACGGTTGGTCTCCCTTTTGTTCTTTCCATCACTGCATCAATATCCCGGTCATATAAATTATTAAACGCCCCGGCTGCTCCTATCACGAAAATAGATCCTAAAAACGCAAATAAGATTTCCGGCAGTTTTTCTAAAATACTGATTTGATACGTGTATAAAGCTAATGTTAATCCGGCAAACATCGGAATCAAATTAGAACGAATAATTCCGGTCTTGACCGTTTGCGAAAGTATTTTGGATATGGGGCTTTTTTGATATTGCCCATTCATTGCTTCTGCCATTTCTTATCTAATCTCCTTTTACCCATCTATCTGAAACCAATACCCACGGTTTAAACTGCAATCAAATGAAAGCACTACTCAAAATATATACCATACACTATTTTAATTCCAATGAAACTATTTGTATAGAAGGTTTTATTAACGGAAATTGTGAACATTAAACGAACGTATTTTTATAATTTTAGGATTTTGCAGCATAAAACCGGACTGTATCAGATTTCATCCTCTCTGCCTGTAAAAAATCCATATATCTTTTAGCAAGATATATGGATACAAACACTACATTTTATTTTTCATATTCCGAATAATCACCGTAAAGACAGCTCCGCCATCAGGATGATTATCCGCACTGATTTCACCATGGTGTTTTTCTACGATGGCTTTCGCGATAAATAATCCCAAACCGGAATGACCATCCACGCTGTTCCGCGCTTTATCCTCCCGGAAGAACTTCTTAAACAATTGTTCCCTGTTTTGCTTTGAAAAACCTGGACCGCTATCCGCAATTACTATTTTCAATTCCTCCTCCGCTATATACGTTTTCCAAGTAATAACACCCTGTTCCGGTGTATAGCGTAGACTGTTCGTTAACATATTATCCAACATTTGATTGATCCGAAATGGATCCAGATAAAATAAACCAGGCATTCCCTCCGGATAATGAATCGTTGCCTGCAAACGAATGTTTTGAGCAGCCCCTAATTGCTTGTACTCCTTGATTTTAGCCTGGATTAGTGCTTCCACATCTGTTGATTCCACTTCTAAATGAAATTCTGTCTTCTCGTAGCTGGATACATCATTTAGCTCTTGGATCAAACGAATCGAACGCTGGCAATTAGATACTATCGTTTCCACATACTGTGTATTTCGATTGGTAAGCTCCTGATTGCTTTCTAAAATCCCCTCTGCATGTCCTTGTATAATCGTCAACGGCGTTTTCAAGTCATGTGCAACAGCTGCAACCATTTCTCTTCTTTCTTCTTCCAAACTCCATTGTTTTTCAAGCGCTTCTTTTAATGCTATTTTCATCTTATCAAAAGCCGCTACCAGCTGATGTAGTTCCTGGATATTGCTATTATTATGCATCGTAAAGTTTAAATCTTGATTTTCTATTTTTCTGGCTCCGGTGATAATTTCATTAAACGGCTCTTCCATTCGTTTTGCCCATCGCTTGCCAATGATATACGTAAATAAGTAAATATAAACAAATGGAACAAGCAAGCAGAGAATCAATAAGGTGAGAAGTACTGGCTGTGACTCAGCATTGGTTGACATGACAGATAGTTCATATCGAAAACCAACCGCTCCCTGAAGATGTTGCTCATTATCTGTAATCGGATAATAAATAACGATTTTATCCCCATCGTACATATTATTATTCAATTCCGTTAATACATCCTCCCTCGATGCAATATAACGATCTTCCATACTGCCATATTGCATCACGCCATCCGTATCAACGATTTGATAGTCTATCCCTTCTAAAGGAATCTGCTCTTCTAATACGGTTTGGTTATCGGGATTCAATACATCTTCCTGTTCATTTACAAACTCAACAAGCTCCGGTATCTGGCTTTCATAATAATTAGCAGGATTCAACGTTTTATTCTGATAGATGAGTTGAAATACTAGAAGTCCAATCACCCAGGTAAGGATTGTTGCCAAAATACTGAATAGCATAATACGGTAAAAATGACGGCTTAATTGTTTCCTTAAATGTTGCATCAGACTAGCCTTCCCATTTATAGCCGACGCCCCATACCGTTGATATATAAGGGGTGGACGGATCATATTTTTGAATTTTTGCACGTATCTTCTTAATATGTTCGGTGATGGTCGTAGAATCCCCAAAAGAATCTATTCCCCAAACCTGCTCATAAATCTGTTCCTTGGTAAAAACCTGGTTGGGGTGCATAACAAAAAACGTGATAATTTCAAATTCCCGATAGGTGAAGGGAATCTTTTCATCCTGGTAAAATACTTCATAAGCAGAAGTATCAATAATAAGATTTTTCGCATGCATGCGATGATAAGCCTTATAAGCATTTCTTTGTTCCCGGCGCAAATGCGCATAAATTCTTGTTTTTAATTCCTTTAGACTGAACGGCTTTTCAATATAATCATCGCCTCCAGCCATCAGCCCTTTAATGCGGTCATGCTCCGTATTTTTGGCGCTGACAAATAAAATCGGACAAGAAACATGCTGTCTTATCTCTTCACAGAGTTGATAGCCGTCCATACCTGGCATCATAATATCCAGAACAATTAAATCAGGCTGTTCGGGGAGTAGACGCAGTGCTTCTTCCCCACGATAGGCAACCAGTACCTGATACCCTTCATCCTCCAGGGAATCTCTCATAAAAGTAACAATATCTTTTTCATCATCTACGAGCATAATTTTACTTTTCACTTTGATCATCCTATCCAATCACGCTTTTTCCAAATTCCTATATTCAGTATATAGCTTCCCAAAATAAGAAACAATATGACTGAAAACATCATTTGTTTCTGCCCTGCCAATAATACAAAAATCGTATCTGCCATGGATAAGAAAAATACCATATAATCCGAAATATAGATGCTGCCCACCAGAAAGCCAATGATTCCAATATAAGCTAAAATCATATTCGGCAATATAGTACTAATCAAGCTCCCTACCATCATTGCTGAAACCAAAATAACAAAAGCGGTCAGATAATACAAAAACACATAACCATATACTGCTAGTGGCTGAAGCATTTCCGTATCTAAAAAAGTAGTTTCTGTAACACTGGGAAATGCCAGTTGCCCATAGATAATACCTGCTGCCATTGTAATCATTAACAGCAGAAAAACAATGATAGATAATATCGTAATTTTCGCCAAGAATAGCTTTCCTCTTGGAACAGGTCTTAATAACACCATCCGATACGCACCCGATGTATATTCTCCATTAAAGCTGTCCACAACAAGCATGGGAATCAAAATAAATAAGAAGAATAAACCTAACTCTCTTAGCAGGAAGGGTGCTGTATTTAAAGCATTCAATGTGACCTCTTCTTCCGGACTGTAAAAAGCAACTCCGCCAAACGCCGAAAGAAATAAACATTGAAATCCAATCAGCAGCAAATAAACACCAATGCCAATCCATGTCTTTTTCCTTTTAAACATCCGTTCTGTCTCGCTTCGTAATATATTTTTCAAGATAATCACCACCTAAATAAAAGCATTTTTTCGTCTGCAAATAAAATAAAGGAAACTAACCATAGGAACCATATACATAAACAGAATAAGAAGATTCCAATATAACCATTCTTTGTTCTCTGAAAGCATTAATGTCAATCCTTCCCATTGAATCATGGGTATGGATGTAAAAAATAGCCGCATATACGTACCTTCATTTATTAACTCATGAAAAAAGTTCAAAATTTGCGGATAAGTAAAGGATAATAATAAAAATCCTACCCCAGCACCAATAGCTGTTGTCGTTGTCCGGCTAATAATAGCTAATAAGAAAAACACGGTAATCATGACAATCATCGTCAGAAAAGCTAAACTGTAAAATTTCATATTATAACTTATTCCCTCTGCAACACTGACAGGAGAGGAATAATAGAATTGCATATATTCATCCGGCCGTTCAAAAAGGAACAATCCGATGACATGACTGCAGATAAAATAAAGAACAAAGAAAAGGAGCATGGTTCCTATAATAACCATATATTTAGCTGTCATCACCTTACGAAAGGAATAGGAACGAATCAAAACCATCCGCAGCTGCCCGGATTGATATTCTTCCGTAACAGACAAACTAATAAGCAGCAAAACCACTCCTTGAAAAGCAGTAAAAAGCATTTCTGATAAACCAAGCACTGGAAAATTCCAAGCTACTGTATATTGGGCAACATCAGGGCTAATCGCTGCATTCTGTGTGTTTAAATAACTGGCTGCCGCAAATAAAAGAACTGGGATACTTAAAAATGCAAGCCAAGTTGTCTTCCGTTTCCATAACCGGTTCCACTCACTACTTAAAATATATTTCATCGGGAAACCAGCTCCACAAAGGCATCTTCTAACTGCTGCCCTTCCCTTGCCAAGTTTTCCATCGGTCCAGACCATAATACGTTGCCTTCTTTAATAACAACCAATTGATCACAGATCCGCTGAATTTCATCCAGTAAATGACTGGAAATAAGAATCGTCATTCTATACTCCTCATTCAACCTTAAAATCAGCTCTCTTAACTCCCGAATCCCCATCGGATCCAGTCCATTGGCCGGCTCATCCAGTACCAGTAAAGAAGGATCTCCTAATAAAGCTTGCGCAATCCCAAGCCGCTGCTTCATTCCTAATGAATATGTCCGCACCTTATCATCGGCTCTACCCTCCATTTGAACGATTTGCAACACGTCATCTACCTTCTTTTTCCGCGTTTGCTTTGTTAGTTGTGGATGAAGCAAAGCCAAATTATATAAATTTTCTCTTCCTGTCATATAAGGAAAGAAAATTGGATTTTCGATGATTGCGCCAATCTTAGAAAGCCCCTCCTGGCGATTTTTAATGATGCTGTTTCCTTGAATAAAAATATCTCCCTCATTAGGCTGAATTAATCCAGTAAGTACTCGCAGCAAGGTTGTTTTTCCAGCTCCATTAGGGCCAAGTAAACCACAAATTTCACCTTTTTCAACCTGAAATTGAATGCCTTGAAGCAGCGTTCTCCGTTTTACTTTTTTTGTTATATGTTGTACAGATACTATATTTTCCTTCATTCGTATCAACCTCCTATTTTTAGATTAATTGATAAAAATAAAGGAATTATAAAGAAAGGTAATTATATATATAGCTCAACTTTCGCACTTTAAAAAATACCTTCCTTTCCAAGGGAACAGGAGCTGATTGATTCTTGCTTACAGCTGTTGCCAAAGATGAGAAGGTAAGGTGTAAGGCGACCGCTACGGCGGACCGTTTTGCTTTCCTAGGGGCACGCTCTTCAGCTAACTTTTGCCAAGAAGAGCACTTGGCAAAAGTGGATCTTCAGATGGTGCTGATCCCTCAGGAGTCAAAACGGTCCGCCTCCGCTAGTAGGATATTCTACGCGATTGCAATAGCTCAACAAATACTACCTTGACTAAAACATGCTTATGAAACCTTTTTAGATATACAAAATACTCCCTTCATAATAGGAGAGAATGTTTATTGTTTCTCTGTCTACTATAAAGGGAGCATATCAGCTATTGCTATTTGCACTTCTACTATTCTATATTATTACGTTATGACATTCTGTGTTTTTTTCTGTTTCCTCAGTGCAACCACACCAGCAATAAGGTAACCCAGACTGGCGACGATTCCAATAAGTCCAAGGACCAGTGTTAAAATGACACTTATTCCTCCGAAAACAATCAGCAAAATCCCAATAAGCCGGACTTTTTTTCGTTTCGCTAAAAATATTGCTGCTGCAATCCCTAAAATGGCATAAATAATCGCAACGATTGCTACAAAGGAAACAATATTTCCAAATATTTCTATTTGTTCTTCCATCGTTACTCCCGCAAGTTCATCCCCGGCCTCTTGCAACGTTTCTTCCAGATATTCTCGAGAATCTCCGCCAGGTTCTAAATCGCCAAGTACACTATAGGAATTCATAGCCAATAGACCGTATGATAAAATAGAAATAATAATAAGTATAATACTGACATTATGATTTACTTCTCCAGATCGCAAAATCACACCCCCTACTCCATGATATTTCATCATCTTACATGATTTATTTTATTTATCTTCTACTCTATATTAAATCAAAAACAGGGGATTTGAAAAGGAATGCGTGCTTGAGGTATACAATATATTTGTTTGTACACTTTCAATAGCCATGAATTATTCCCCAGGAAATAATTCATGGCTGTAAATTCCTTATTTTCCCTTTTTCACACTTTATCCCTTTGCTATGAACGGAACAAATATATTTCATCAGAAAAAAAGCGTATTATTCCATAAATAAAAGGAATCAAGAGAATAGGCCTTCCATAACGCTAGTATAACGCAATCATGCTGTTATTTGTCTAAATAGGAAGGAATACTGTCTTTGTTATCCATTTCCTCTTACAGTATAATTTCCATTAAATGATTAAAAAGGAGAGATTAAATTACGTAATGTGGAAATCAAACAAAATTTTAGGATTATTAGCTATTTTTATGTTTATCACCGTATTAGCAGCATGCGGCAACAGTAACAGCGATAGTAATGCTGAAAGTAATGGTATCGATCTTGGAGAAGAAAATATTGCACTTGGGACAGATGACTATGTATCTAACACGGTGAATACATACACAGCAAAATTACTACTTGAAGAAATCGGTTATAATGTCCAAGTAAATCAAACAGATGTAGGTGTGCAATATACCGGCTTATCTGATGGGGCTACGGATGTCATTGTCGGTGCGTGGCTTCCCTATACACACGGAAATTATTGGGATGAGTATGAAGATGATCTAGAAAAAATAGCTACAGTAACGGAAGAAGTAGAACTCGGCTTAGCCGTCCCTGCTTACATGGAGGATATTGATTCTATTGAAGATTTAAGAGATAACAAGAATAATATTGGTGAACAGCTGGAATGGGACATTACTGGTATTAGCCCGGGAGCCGGCCAAATGAACTTAATGGAAAATGAAGTCATCCCTGGATATGACCTTAATGATTGGACATTATTGGAAAGTTCAGGTGCTGCCATGGCCGCATCTTTATCTGATGCTATCGACAAAGAAGAACCGATTGTTGTCACCTTATGGACACCGCATTGGACGTTCAATGAGTTTGATTTGAAAATCTTAGATGATCCAGAAAATGCATTTGGTGATCCCGACGATGTCTTTTCGGTATCAAGAACAGGGTTTGAGGAAGATTCACCGGCAGCTCATCAGCTGATCAGTCAATTCCATATCACTAAAGAAGATACACAAGAGATGATGTTAAGCGTACAAGAAGGAATGGATCCGGAAGATGCTGCGCAACAATTTCTGGATGAAAACCCAGATTTAAAAGAAGAATGGCTAGAAGGTTTCAATTAATAGAATAAACATAAGAAGTCGAAAGGGAGATGGATGTCTGATATCCATCTCCCTTTTGAAATGATTGTTATAAATTCTTAAGATATATCTTCCTTCAACAACGTTACTTCATTTTCCGATACCTTCCAGAAAAAACTTAAACCAATACATAAAATAAAGTTAACAGCCAAGCCCCATAATCCACTTGCGATACCTAATGGCTGTAAACCGGTCATTGCCATGACGGATGCAATAATCGTACCAACTAGCATACCCGTAAATAATGCATAACGATGAAGCTGTTTCCAGTAAAGCCCTAAGAGAAATGCCGGGGCAATTTGAATCAACAATTCAAATTTTAAAATAAATATTCGGTATAACGTTGCCGGCGGGTACCAGGCAATCAAAAGCAAAATAATAACAATCGCAACACCCGTTAATTTACCGACTAATATTTGCTTTTTATCGCTGGCATTTTTATTGATATAGCGTCCATAAATATCCTTCGAAATAACAGATGAAAATGTAAGCAATACCGAATCCGCAGTTGAAATAATAGCTGCAACAATTCCACCAAATAAAAGAACCATCGCCCAATAAAAGAACGGGTGCTGCATCGCGATATGGTTAGCCATCATTCCCACTAATTGTTCCGAATCTCCCTCGCTCAAACCGGGGAAAGCCTGAATACCGATAATGCCAATGATAAAAACAAATCCAGAAGTAACAAAAGGCATCCACGCCATCCATGATAATGATTTCTTTAATGATTTTTCACTCTTCGCAGCAAAAATCCGCTGAATAGCATGTGGATAAATAGCAGCTCCAATCATAACCAGGACCAACATACTATACCAGCTTAGAATTCCACTGCTATCCGGCACTCCTAATTTTTCCGGAGAAATGGTTGCAGCATATTCTGTTGCAGAAGGCAGACCGCCAAAGTAAACCATCGATCCAATCAGCAATATTGCTACACCAAAAAGCAGCGCAATTCCTTGCATGGTATCTGTATAAGCTACAGAACGCATTCCGCCAAGCCAGCCATAGATAATCATAATAGTAACAAAAAATACTACAGCAGCCTGGTAAGGTATCGTACCGCCTGTTAATCCACTAACCCCATGACCGATAGCAATAATCTGCTCCAATAAGAAATTTCCTAATCCATAGAGCATCAACAAAGAGGCCAGCAGTGTAACTGCTTTCGATTTAAATCGCTTATCAATATAATCTGATGGCGTAATAAATTGATGTTTCTTACTCAATGTATACAGTCTTGGTGCAAACATTAAATATCCCACAACAATTAAAATAAAGAACGTAATGGACTGCATCCAAAGAAAACCCATACGGTAGGCAGTTGGTGCATAACCAACAACTGTATTTCCACTATATTGCGTTGCAAAAAACGTAAAAAATAACACGAAAACGCTAAGGTTCCCGCCGCCTAAATAAAACTCTTTATTTGATTGATGAAGCCCTCTATTTCTCCAATATGTAATAAAACCAATAAAAAGCATCAAAAAACCATAAAAAAGCATAATAATAATACCAGAAGTTCCTGAAAATGCGAGATTATTCATTGTTCCTCTTCCTCCTCCCACATTTCTTCTTCATCACTCATGTGCCAGCAATACTTTAAAATAAGTGTCAAAACGATAGATATGACGAGAGAAACGCCTAATATAATCCAAGCCCAGTAAGGTACTCCTAAAATAAATGGTTCATAGGAACCTGTAGGTAAATACCATGGCACACTAAAAATAAGTAAAGTAATTAAAATAGCCCAAATTTTCCAATTTTTAATTGGTTCCTTTTTCTGTTTCATTTTTTCCCTCCAGCCAATCTTTCTAATTTAAATAAAAGAAACTCTTTTTTAATTAGAAAATTTCAAAGATAGTTTAAACTTAACTTTATAAAAAACGATACATTATGTCAATGTGAATCTATTATTTTTTTCGTGGTTTTTGAAAATGCCGCTTTCCGTTTCTTGTTAACGCATCCTTTTAACTGCATTCTATTCCGTATCACTATCTAAATAACTACTTATCGTCGTTTCACCTGCACATGATTCTCCTTACAGATAAGATACAATCTTTCTGTTTCCAGACTGATAAAGTGAAATTTCTATTATCTATTAAAAGGAGAAACCCCCAGAGAGATTCCTCCTTTTGATAGATCCATCGCATATTTTTCTTATTCAAGGAAACCTTCTTCAAAAATAGCAAGTAAATGCTCCAGCGTTACCGGATCACTGTAAGTAGCCTCCTCTGTATTAAATGCAATCACTTGATTGTTTTCCACCGCTGGAATAGACTGCCAAGTTTCGCTCTTCGTAAATTCATTTTCTGCTCCCATCTCACTCAGAACAATGAAATCCCCTGCATATTCTGGCAACGTCTCCAGAGATAAACTGTAATACCCGTCAGCAAGCGCATCCTCCTGCACTTTTTCCGGCATGGTCAGCTCCATAGCCTGATACAATATTTCTGTTCCGCGAGCCCAGTTATCTCCAAAGACAGAGAAGTTTTTAGAGTCTGTTTCAAATACGGAAACAGAAACATCTTCCCCATGCTCTTCTTTGATTTTGTCGCCAACTGCTTTTGCGCGTTCGCTGAAATCATCCATCCATTCCTGTGCTTCTTCCTCTTTATTGAGTAATTTACCAATCTCCAAATGCTGCTGCAGATAATCCAGCTTTCCCCAGGTATAAATAACAGTCGGCGCAATCTTTTCTAGTTCATCCAGATTTTCCATATGCGAACCGGCAATAATTAAATCCGGCTCCAATGCTAAAATACTCTCCGGATCATTTTCTGAAACGACCTCTACATCTGCCAAACCTTCTTCAAAAAGCGGACTTGCTTTTGTCCATTCGTCTACCCCTACCAAATTTCCATCAAGAGCAAAGACATTTGGGCCATTTGACAATGCGACAATCCGCTGTGGATCAGCAGGTATTTCCACTGGCCCTGTCTCTGATTCATATGTCACCGTTTCATCAGATGTTTCTTCTTCAGCATTATTTTGTTCTTCATCTGACTGATTGCTGCACCCCATGATAAGCAGGCTAAGCATACATCCTAAAAGAAATAATAGCTTTTTCATTTGTTTATCCTCTTTCTATTTTTAGTTTAAAACGTTTAATCTTTCAGTCTTGCTAATAAATATAAAAAGTAAGGAGCTCCAATTATCGCGACAATGATTCCTGCCGGCACTTCCGGCTGTTGAATGAAGCGACCGATCATATCTGCCAAGAGCAACAGGAACGCGCCTATTAATCCAGAAACAGGAATAACATACTCATGCTTATCACCAACCAGCTGCCTGGCAAGATGCGGAGCAATAAGCCCAATGAATCCGATTCCGCCGCTAACCGAAACACTTGCTGCAGCAAGTCCAACAGCAGCTACTAATAGTCCACGCCGCTCTTTTTCCAGATTTGCGCCTAATCCAACGGACGTTTCTTCCCCTAAATGAAGAATATTCAGAACCATCGCTTTAGCGTAAACAAACGGAATCAAAATAATAAGCCAGGGAAGTAATGCAAGCACAAACTGCCAATCCGAACCCCAAATGTTTCCTGCAAGCCAAGTAGCCAAAAATTGATACGTTTCCGGATTCAATCGCAGTGTTAACACAATCATTAATGCATTAATACCAGCTGCAACTGCAATCCCTGTCAATACTAACCGCATAGGTAAAATTCCTTCCGAACGCTTGTAAGACAGTATATAGATGATAAGCGCGGCCCCAGCAGCTCCAAGAAAAGCTAAAAATGGCATCAGAAAAACAGATAGTGTTGTTGTTACTGCAAAGAAAGATAAAAATAACATCACAGCTAAACCCGCTCCGGCGTTAATGCCGATAATTCCGGGATCCGCCAATGGATTCCGGACAATTCCCTGCAGCACTGCTCCTGAAATTGCAAGTCCCATTCCTACCAGCAAAGCAATAACCATACGCGGCAACCGAAAATCAAATAAAATCAGATTCTGCTGTTCCGTACCTTGTCCGAAGAAAGTTAATATGACTTCTGTCGGGGTTAAGTAAATGCTCCCTGTGTTTAAGCTGATTAAAAATATGATAATCATCAGCAGAACTAAAATAGCGCTAACCAGCATTGCCCTTTGCGCTTTTCTGAACTGGCTATGCTGGTTATTTTTTTGTATGCTCATACCATTCCCCCGCCCTTTCTTGCCAAGTATAAAAAGAAAGGCACGCCCAATAAGGCAATTAATGCACCAATTGGCATTTCATGAGGAGGACTGATGTTGCGTGCTGCCAAATCAGCCAGCACAACAAGTAAAGCACCATAGATAACAGTTCCTGGAATAATCCAGCGGTAATCCTGCCCGATAAACCAGCGGACAATATGCGGTACCATTAACCCTACAAAGCTTACGGCACCAACAACAGAAACAGCCAGTCCAGCTAAAACAACAATAATCAAGGAAGCAGCCAGCTTCACACGCCCAGTTTTTATTCCTAAACCTACTGCAACCTCTTCCCCTAAACTTAATAACGTTATCGACCGGGATACTGTCATAGCAGCAATTAATGCTAAAAGTAACCACGGGATAATTATTTGTAAATGGCTCCAGTTTGTTCCGGAAATACCACCTGCATACCAAAAAGCTAAATCCTGTCCAATTTCATAATAAAGCGCAATTCCTTCACTAAGTGCACCTAAAAGCGCACTGACTGCCGCACCAGCCAACACCAAGCGAATCGGGGTCAGCCCGTTTTTTGACAATGAACCCACTCCGTATACAATTCCTGCTCCAAGTGCAGCGCCTAAAAATGAAAATAAAATCATATATAAATAAGGCAAATGCGGGAAAAAAGCAAAACAGCAAGCTAACATAAAAACTGCTCCGGCATTTAAACCTAGTAAACCTGAATCAGCAAGCGGATTACGTGTCATTCCTTGCATTAATGCCCCTGCTACAGCAAAGCAACTGCCTACAATCGCTGCGCCGAATATACGGGGAAAACGTATTTCTCTAATAATTTGATGCTGTTGTAAATCTGAATCAAATTGGAAGATGGCCTGCCATACCGTTTGTAAGGACATATCTGCTGACCCAAATGAGACAGCCAGCACCAAAGACAATAATAAAAGGATGCTCCCAATCCCTAAAATAAACATGCCACGGACAGGGCGCACGGTTTCTTTGACTTCTTTTCGTTCTTCTAGTTTATTCATTGGATGCTAATACCTCTCGTTAATTGCTTTTACTTGTTTTATTTTAGCCAGACACCGATTGCCAACATGATTTAGACGAAGCATTCACGTTACAGCCGCCAGACGTTTTTTCTGCCTGACACAGCTGGTATGATAAACAGATTGGATTTGCACTATGTGGACATCTAGCTATATTTGCATCAATTTGAAAAACTTGCTGCAAATGATCACAGGTCATTACTTCCTCCGGTGTGCCATCAGTGACAATCTCTCCATCACGCATTGCAACCAAATAGTCGGAAAAACGGGAAGCATGATTTAAATCATGAAGAACCATAATGATCGTACGACCTTCTTCTTTATTAAGGCGATCCAATAACAATAAAATATCCAATTGATGTGCCAAGTCTAAATAAGTAGTCGGTTCATCCAACACAAGAATGTCTGTCCCTTGTGCTAATGCCATTGCAATCCAGACTCGCTGCCGCTGTCCTCCCGACAAGGCATTGATTGACCGATTCTGGAATTCTGTTAATCCTGTCACTTCCATTGCCCAGTTAATATAGTCATAATCTTCCTTTCTTAAAGAGCCCATTCCTTTTTTATACGGAAAACGTCCATAAGAAATTAATTCATATACTGTCAGTCCTCCTGGTGCTTCAGCAGTCTGAGGCAGAATCGCCATTCGTTTTGCAATCTTTTTTGTATCGACCTTATGGATTTCTTCCCCTTCTAAAAAAACAGCCCCCTGCTTCACATTTAAAATACGAGCAAGGCTTTTAATTAAAGTTGACTTCCCACAACCATTCGGACCGATAATAGTTGTAATCTTATTAGATGGAATCGAGATACTGAGATTCTTAATGATTAATTCATTGATATAGCCGACATCAATGTCGTTCACTTCAATCGCTTTCATTGATTCGCCTCCTCTCTTAATATAGATAATCTCCACACTCAATAATGATAATCATTATCATTGATAACGATTATCATTATTAATTAAAAAGATGAGGTTGTCAAGTTAATTTTTGAAAATAGAAAACGGCTGAGTTTATCTATCTTTTATTAACTTAACTTTTGCTTTTTAAAAAGTAACTTCCTTTCCATAGGGACAGGGGTTGATTGTTTCTTCCATGCGCTGTAGAATCCTATTAGAGCGCAGGCCAACCACGAAGACTCCTAAGTGGTTTGCAAGCTAAAACCGTGACTCCTGGGGTTGGGACTGCGCTTACTCGTCCCATCGAAAACATTTGTACGTCGGAAAGCGTAGTGGTTGCCCGGAGCGGAGCTATGCACCATACCCTCTTCAAAAAATACAAGGATGATTTAAAAAAAGAGCATGATAATAGCAATCACGCTCATACTGGAATAGCAAGATATATATGCTTATTTTCAGGTGCGAAAGTTGAGAGGGTAATAATAACAAAGCAATCAGCTTTACGTAACTTATTCATTAACATTTCCACGGTCAAACTTTATTGACACTTTGTCAGTCATCTGTATATAATGATTTCAAAGGAGGATAATTACATGAGAGATGTGAAATTGCCTGAAGTACGAAAAGCGGAAATCTTAGATGCTTCGATGAAACTATTTATGGAAAAAGGGTACCTGC
Organism: Oceanobacillus timonensis; assembly: GCF_900166635.1. Lineage (NCBI taxonomy): Bacteria > Bacillati > Bacillota > Bacilli > Caryophanales > Bacillaceae > Oceanobacillus > Oceanobacillus timonensis. The sequence continues at coordinate 1,534,131 of NZ_LT800497.1, read as the reverse complement.
AGACAACAACAAAGGACATCATTAACCAAGTAGGAATTTCACGCGGTCTGCTTTATTATCATTTTAAAAATAAAGCAGAAATTCTTTATATCTTAGTCGAAAAGTCTGTTAATCCGCTCATTGTCCAAATGAAAAAAATAGTCAATAATATGTCCTTACCCCCGACAGAGAAATTAAACCAATTTTTACAGACAACGATTATTCAAGAAGATACAATTACCGAAGAAAAAATCACGCTGCAAGAAACTGTACACTTAGAAGAAAATAGATATATGATGGACCGTTTTTATCATAAGTTTATTGAAAAACTTCTCCCTTTATTTACAAAAGTAATTGAAGAAGGAAAAGAGCAGAACGTTTTTCAGGTAGACTTTCCTTATGAAACCGCACATTTTTTAGTAACAGGGTATGTTTTTGTTTCGAATGATCTTAAACTTAAGAATTTAGGGTTGGCAGAAATGAACGTGTATTTACAAGCTTTCAAGGGAGTTCTAGCAAAAACGCTAGGAATAGAAGCATCCGTTCTAGATGAATAACCAATGTATATTACTTCATTGGTTATTTTCAGCACTTTAACTGACACTTTGTCAATAGGAGGGAATTTATGTTAAAAGTAAACCATGTTACCAAAAGGTATGAAGACGGAACAAAAGCTATTACGGATATCAATCTCCATATTCAAAGCGGTGATATTTACGGTTTTATTGGAAGTAATGGAGCGGGCAAATCTACGATGATTAAATCAATTGTGGGAATCCATCCTTTTAACGAGGGAGAGATATGGATAGATGGCTATTCCATCAAAACCGATCCTGTTCACTGCAAAAAAAGAATCGCATTTATCCCTGATACGCCTGACCTTTACGAGCATTTAACCGGGATGCAGTATATCAACTTTATGGCCGATATTTTCGAAATTTCTTCACCCGAGAGAAAACAATCCATTGACAAATACAGTACCATTTTTGAAATGACAAGCAAACTTCATAACAGCATTGCTTCTTACTCTCATGGCATGAAACAGCGGATTGCTATCATTGCTGCTCTCGTCCACCGACCAGCATTATTTATTCTAGATGAGCCTTTTGTCGGCTTAGATCCAACTGCTTCTTATGAGCTAAAAAGATTGATGCAAGAACATGCCCAAAATGGCGGCGCTGTATTTTTTTCAACCCATGTATTAGAAGTTGCCCAAAAACTGTGTAATAAAGTCGCCATTATTCATCAAGGAGAACTTGTTAAAAACGGATTTATGGACGAGGTTGTCGGCTCGAAAAGTTTAGAAGAAATTTTTATGGAGGTCCGCAATGAATCAAAAAATATGGATATTATTTAAAAATGACCTTACCGGCAGCATTCCATTCCATCTATTATTCCGTTCCGGCAATCAAAACAAAGGGGGGAAGATAACTGCTGCTGTGCTGCTTCTCATGGGAATTCTTTTGCTTGCCTATAATACACTGACGGCAAAAACATTGGCCGATATGAATCAAGGACATCTGATTCCTGTCTATATGCTCTCCGTTTCCAGTATCATGATGGTCTTTTTATCGCTTTTACGTGCAAACGGTACTATTTTTGGCAGCAGCGATTTTGAACAGCTTTCCGCTTACCCAGTCAGTGACAAAGAAATATTTATCAGCAAGCTGCTGCATTTATATTTCTTTCACTTGCTGATCAGTCTACCATTTAACCTGCCTGTATTACTCGTTTGGGCACCAAACACTGCGGCGTCACCTGTCTTCATGATACTGTTTTGTATCACAGCGCTGGTGACACCGGTTATTCCAATTTGTATCGGTGTTATTTTGGGAAGTTTTGTTTACCATCTGGCTGCTTATTTCCGGCAAATGAATCTGATGGCTGTCTTTTTATCTCTTATTCTACTAGGGATATTCAGCTATTCGACGATACAGGCGTCAAGCCGGGCAGAAGGTATGCAAGAAATAGGGACTGCTTTGTACAGCCAAATGACAAGCATGTATTTACCATCCGTATTATGGCAATTTGACAGTGCAGCATCCAGTTTTCCTATTCTGATTTTTCTTTTCATCAGCTGTTTATTCCTTGTTCTGCTTATTTATACCGGTAGTAAGTATTATCGAAAGCTAAACTTACGGCTGCTTGCCTCCACAGTAAAAAATAATGCAAAACAGCGGATTATTAAACAACGGAGCATTTTCTTCGCTTTATGGAAAAAAGAAATAGCTACTTTATTCAGTTCCTATAACTACTTGTTGAATTCGATACTTGGTACAGTGCTGTTAATCTTTCTTAGTGTCGCATTGCTTCTATTTGGACCGGAAAAGTTGACAGATGTTGTCCCGCTGCCTATTTCAATGGAGACAATAACGAATGTATTTCCCATGTTTATTGCAGCCATGCTTCTAATAAGCAACCCAGCAACTGCTGCCCTGTCCATGGAAGGCAATAAGCTCTGGATTTTAAAAACATTGCCTATTGAACAAAAAAGAATCGTTCAAGCTAAGTTAGCCTGTACTTTTTCTCTGCATTGTTTTGGTTTTTCCATTAGTATGATTGCTTATGTAATCAGACTTTCTCCAAATTGGGAACAGCTGGTGTGGGCTATCGTCATTCCAGTAAGCTATTCCGCTTTCATCACTACATTCGGTTTAATGCTGAATTTTTTCTATCCACATTTTAGTTGGAAAAATGATATGTATATTGTTAAACAAAGCCCGTCTGTTTTCATTGCAGCTCTTACTGGGATGGCAATCGTATTTGTGCCGCTAGCACTTATTTTCTTTCAGGTTATTCCATTATTTTTGATCTATATGGCACTTTCTGTTCTATTAATTGGTTTAGCTGTGATTTTTTATCAGCGAACCTGCACGATAAAATTTTTATAAAGGAGAATGATGATGAAAAAGGATATCACGGTACTCTTCATTATGTTGGTGATGTTGTTTGTTGTTATTTTGTTCTTGCCTGCCTCTATTCCGATTCATTTTAATTGGCGCGGAGAAGCGGATATTGTCGTCCATAAATATGTTCTTTTGCTTGGCGTTATTATTCCATATTCTGTTTACTGGCAATTCTTTAGAGAAAAAAGAGAGTAGTTCATGTCTTTATACGAAAAAGGCCTTTTCCTCATCTTCTAAGGAAAAGACCTTTTCGTATATTCATGCTTTCTCGTTAGCAGTATTATGATCAGGAGATGTAAAACTCTCTTCATTCGCCTGCTTTTTATAATAGCGGCGTTCCAATTTCTTGCTTCGGAATGTTTTCTGTCCCGGATGGTGCGCTTCTGCAAAGCTGCCTCCGGTAACGTCCTTCACCGTATGCACAACCGTAAATGCATTTTCATCAATACTGCTTACCAGCTTTTTCAGATAGAAAAGCCGTTGTTTCGGGATAGCCACATAAATTAGATTTTCTTCGACACCTTCTGAGTTTTTCTCTGCTTTTAAAACAGTCGTATGTGTCCCCAAACTGGTTTGCAGCGCATGCTCGACTTCTTTGGTTTTATTAGAAAAAATATGCACGACTCTTTTTGCTTCAAAACCTTCTAATACATAGTCCGTTACCCGCTTTCCAATAAACAGCGCAAGGACTGTATACATCGTGTACACCGGACCAATGATAAAAACACCGGCAACAACGACAGAAGCATCCAACACAAAGTTGGTTCCTGTTAATTCCCAGCCAAATTTATAGTTTAACATCCGAGCAATCGTTGATGTTCCCCCTGTTGTACTTCCTGAACGGAAAATTAACCCAAAACCAACGCCAGTAAATACACCAGCAAAAACAGCAGCTAAAAGCGGATCCGGGATACCGCTCGCTAAATCTTCTAAGAGGTATATAAAAAAAGAAAATAACGGTATAGTCACGACAGATTTGATAATCATATCTTTAGGTAAATAACGATAACCTACAAGAAGAGTAATTGCATTCAGAATAAACGTAGTTAATGCCGGGGATATATCAGTTTGATGATAAATAAGCAATGATAATCCTGGCACACCACCTTCCGCTAAGGAATTCGGCATGGCAAAAATCGCCACAGAAGCGGCAAAGAAAAAGGTGCCGGCAATTAAAAATACATAGTTCTTCATACAATATTCCTCCTATTTATATTTAGTTGTGTGAAATTAATATTACACAGTTCTATTATTTTTATCCTCTAGAAAAGGAATAATATCCCAAAAAAGCAGCTGTTTCATTAAAGTGGTTACACCAGCCAAACAAATGAACCACCCGAAAAAATCTTTTCCTAAACGAATTAGGAAAAGATTTTAGAAACAACGATGTACAAGAATGTTCCATTAATGATAAACATTCACAGCAGCATCGTTTTTTGCTTGAGGATTATTTATCTTATACTGGTTACTTTACCGTACTCAACACTTATTTTCAACAGGCAAATGCATTTATTTCATTTCCAGAACTTATTGAGCACAATGTTTACATAAATAAAGGAGAACGCTATTTTCTGCGCTCTCCTTCTATATGGGGATTATTATTTTTCTACATTCACCAGCATTCTGCCCAGATGATCGCTTTCTAATACGGATGGCAGAAGTTCCGGTAATGCATCCAGCCCAACTTCCTTATACACTAAGTCTTCCAGGTTATCTAATTTTAAATCTGTTGCTAAACGTTCCCAGATATACTTCCGCTCTTCCATCGGACAATAGACCGAATCAATTCCAAGCAGGGAAACACCGCGTAAAATAAACGGAAAAACAGATGACGGCAAATTGACACCAGCTGCCATGCCGCTGACCGCAACACTGCCGCGATATTGGATTTGTGCCAATAAAGATGCTAACGGCTCCCCGCCTGCTGCATCAACGGCTCCTGCCCATTTCTGCTTATCCATCTTTTTTACTTTTCCATCATAGACTTCATTTCTGTCAATCACTTCCGCTGCGCCTAATTGTTGCAGATAAGCAGCTTCATCCGTTTTTCCTGTACTAGCTATTGTCTGATATCCTTTCTTTGTTAAAAGGGAAATAGCAATACTTCCAACACCACCTGTTGCCCCAGTGACAAGCACAGGACCATTTTCCGGCTTCAGTCCATTTTCTTCTAATCGCTGGACAGATAAAGCAGCTGTAAAACCGGCTGTTCCCAATATCATGCTTTCTTTTAAGGTCAAACCTTCTGGAAGAGGCACAATCCATTCTGCCGGAACACGTGCATATTCACTGTAGCCGCCATAATGGGAAACGCCTAATTCATAACTGGTAACGATAACCTTATCGCCCGCTTGATAACGATGATCTTTTGAATTAATCACTTCCCCGGCTAAATCGATTCCCGGAATAAACGGATAACCCTTCACAATATTTCCATTTGGATGAGCAGCAAGGCCATCTTTATAGTTGATACCGCTGTATTTCACATCAATTAGAACTTCACCCTCAGGCAGATCGGATGGTTCGATTTCTTTTACATGCAAATTCAAGTTTTCATTTTCTTTTTCTATGACGAGTGCTTTAAATGTGTTTGCCATCATATGACCTCCATCTATATTTTCTAATTGATTATTCCCTGGTTTTAGGTGTTTCAATCCTGTATTGATTCTTTTTTTAGCTCACCCCATTGGAAAATACTATTTCATCTGTTCCTCCAGCTCCCTTATTTTTTCTTCCAGCATTGTTGCTCTTTCATCCAGGCGTTTTACATCAATCAATTGCTGTACTTTTTCCTCCAGACGGTCTATCTTTGTTTCCAGCCTGCTGATGCTATCCGTTTCATATGAAAATGATTGCAAACGAGTATCGGAAAAAATAGAATCAGCATCTTTTTCCGATACTGCAAAGCAGATAATGTAATCTTCCCCTGTTACTTCTTTTACAGCATCCCCAATCCATTCACTATATTGGTCCTCGAGCCAATCAGCTGTAAATGTATTCGCTGCAAATACAGTTAATTCGTCTTCATTCCATTCTACTGTCGTATTTTTCAACCATGTATCAAAACTTGGTTTAGATAACTGCCAGCTTAGTTTTTCCAATACTTTTTGCCATATATCCATGAAGTCTTCCTCCCTCTATATCATTAAAATAAGATAACTTCTCTCTTTTCACCTTGCTGTTCATAATAGAACTCTGACATTTTTTCATCAACAAATACCTTATACATCTTCATAAAATCAGGCGCTAATGGATAATCCGGCAATGTATCCTTTGCAATCCAAAATACCTCTCCTTCATCCGAACTCTTTAATTCTCCGGAAAACAATTTTGTTTTATACAGCAATACAACATACCTTTCATCTTGGTTCGTCTGGAATTGCTTCGTTCCGCACAGTACAGGCTGTTTGATATGTAAGCCTGTCTCTTCTGCTACTTCCCGGACTACTGCATCATGGAATGATTCTCCTTTTTCAATATGGCCTCCAGGGAAAGTGATTCCCGCCCAGTTTTTATTTTGTCTATCTTGTACTAGAATCTGCCCCTGTTCATTTTCAACCATACACATATTGGTGAAAATGGCGGCTTCCGAACGCCCCATTGCTGGCTCCTCCTTGTTTCATCTATATTTTCTTACTATCTAGTATACCATTCTATCAAAATCGTAACAGGATAATATGTTATGATGGAAAAAATACAACACTAGAACAATAAGATAGAGAATCTACGGAAAGAAGGTATAGATATGAAAATTGACATTCCAAAAATTTCTCCCGCATTAACAGAGAAAAGATTTACCGATATTTTTTACGAAGAGGATCCGTTACTGGAAATGTGCGAAATCACCGGGACAGAGTTTACCAATGAAGTGGTAGAGCGTGTACGGATTTACGATGCGGTTATTAAAAATTGCCAATTTAATCAGACAGACTTTGAAAATATAGAGCTGACAGATGTCCGCTTTGAAAATTGTGACTTATCCAATGTGAATTTAACGAAGTCCTCTATCCACCGCGTGGAGTTTATTCATTGCAAATTAGTCGGTTGTGAATTTCCGGAATCATCTATCGGCAATGTCCGGTTTGATGATTCTACATTAAATCTGGCTGCTTTCGGAAATGCAAAGTTAGAAAAGGTCATATTTAACGAATCGATATTAACCAATGTCGATTTCTATCATTGTAAGTTCAAAAAAATTGAATTCCTTCGTTGCGACTTAAATGAAGCAAACTTTGAACAGACTAGTCTGAAAGGGATTGATATCAGCTCTTCCAGTTTTGAAACGTTAACTGTTTCTTTAGAAAGCTTAAAAGGCTGTAAAGTTTCCTCTTATCAAGCCATTCAGTTTGCTTCTTTGATTGGATTGGTCATTAAAGATTAAAAAGAAAATCAAGCTTATTTGTTATTTCATGTTTAATCATCCTATTTTGTGGTATATTCATAATAGACTAATTCAATCGGAAAAGAGGTTTTAAAATGGTTAAACATGTAAATTTAGGTAAATCAGATGTCTCCGTACATCCTGTCGGCTTAGGAACCAATGCGGTAGGAGGCCATAATATTTATCCGGATATGCTGGATGAAGAACAAGGAAAAGACGTTGTCCGCACAGCGCTCGATAATGGCATTAACATGCTGGATACAGCATTTATTTATGGACCGGAGCGCTCGGAAGAACTCGTTGGGGAAGTTATGCAGGAATATAAACGTGATGATATCGTGCTGGCAACGAAAGCAGCTCACAAATTTGTCGGAAACGATACAGTCATGGATAATTCACCAACATTTTTAAAACAATCCGTAGACGATGCTTTAAAACGTACGCAGACGGATTATATTGATTTATTTTATATCCATTTCCCCGATGAAGACACACCAAAAGCAGAAGCAGTCGGTGCTCTAAAAGAATTGAAAGATCAAGGAAAAATCCGTTCCATCGGTGTTTCCAACTTTACACCTGAGCAATTGAAGGAAGCAAACCAAGATGGTTATGTAGACGTACTGCAAGCAGAGTACAATTTATTAAATCGTGCACCGGAAAAGGACTACTTCCCTTACACAGCGGCAAATAACATTACATTTATTCCTTATTTCCCACTGGAGTCCGGTTTATTAGCTGGTAAATATGATAAGAACACCACTTTTTCTGATTTACGGGCAGAAAAACCAAATTTCCAAGGGCAGCAGTTCCTGGATAATCTGGAAAAAGTAGATCAGGTCAAAAAAATCGCTGATAAATATGGCGAAGAGGTCGCTCATATTGTGCTGACTTGGTATTTTTCTCAACCATCCGTTGATGTGATTATTCCTGGCGCAAAACGGCCGGAACAAGTACTAAGCAACCAAAAAGCAGCAGAGATTTCATTATCTGAAGAAGATATTCAAAAAATCAGCGATATCTTTGCTTAATCATTTACAGACAAAAACCGCCTATTGTTTGCCATTCAAACAATAGGCGGTTTTTTGGTTACAGGTATTTGTTGACAAAACGATTCATCCGTTTCGTTGCTTCCTGCAGATTTTCCATCGAAGTCGCATAGGAACAACGGATATGCCCCTCTCCGCCAGCACCAAAGATATCTCCCGGCACCACAGCAACATGCTCTTCATATAATAGTTTTTCCGCAAATTCTTCCGATGTCAATCCAGTAGCTTTAATAGATGGAAATGCATAAAATGCACCTCCAGGCATATGGCATTCCAGTCCCATCTCTGCAAAAGACTCTACAAAAAATCCGCGTCTCTGCTTATAGGACTGCTTCATTCTTTCTACATCGTCCATTCCGCTCTGCAAAGCTTCAAGTGCTCCGTACTGCGCCATGGTCGGTGCACACATTAAACTGTACTGATGCAGCTTCAGCATGGCCGCCAATAAATCAGGCGGTGCCATCACAAAGCCTAGGCGCCAACCTGTCATCGCAAAAGCCTTGGAGAATCCGGAAATTAAAATCGTTCTTTCCTTCATCCCAGCAAGCGCCGCAAAGCTGACATGCTTATGGTCATAGCTTAACTCTGCATAAATCTCATCAGAAAAGACCATCAAATCATGTTCTTCCGCCAGCATTGCAATTTCCTGCAGGTCTTCTTTTAACATCACAGCGCCGGTAGGATTATTCGGAAAACTGATCATTAACGCTTTCGTTTTTTCAGTAATTGCAGCCCGAATTTGTGCGGCTGATACTTTAAAATCATCTTCTATCTTTGTTCCGACCGAAACTGGTACCCCACCTGCCATGGATACGAGCGGCGCATAAGAAACAAAGCCAGGTTCGACAATAATCACTTCATCACCCGGGTCCAAAATAGCACGGCAGCCAATATCAATTGCTTCACTTGCTCCAACCGTTACAAGCACTTCTGATTCCGGATCATAATCCACATCAAAGCGCTGTCCCATATATTTGGTGATTTCTTGTCTTAATTCGAGTACACCTGCATTCGCTGAATAAGCCGTAAAGCCTCTTTCCATCGACGAAATACTGGCCTCACGAATATTCCATGGAGTTGTGAAATCAGGCTCTCCAACTCCTAAGGAAATAATATTATCCATGGAAGAAGCAAGATCGAAAAATCGCCGTATACCGGATGGCTTAATATCCTGTATACGTGACGATAAGCGGTTTTTGGCTTTTACACTGACTTGGCTCATGGTGTCACCACAATTCTGCGATCTTCTTCGCCTTCTTCAAAAATAATCCCGTCATGCTTATACTTCTTTAATTGAAAATGAGTTGTCGTTGAAATCACGGAATCGATGGACGAGAGTTTTCCCGAAACAAAACGGGCAATTTCTTGCATCGTCTTTCCTTCAATTACCACCTGAAGGTCATAAGCACCGGACATGAGATACAATGCCTGTACCTCAGGAAAACGGTAAATCCGCTCAGCGACTTCATCAAACCCGACACCACGTTTGGGTGTTACCTTGACATCAATCATCGCTGTTACTTGCTCAGCCTGTGGCACTTTGCTCCAATCAACAACTGTCGAATAATTTAAGATAACTTTCATTTTCTCTAATTTTTTTACAATCGTATGAATTTCTTCTTCGCTAATATTTGTCATTTTCGCTAATGTATTGTAATCAATTCGCGCATCTTCTTCTATAATTCTCAAAATTTCTAATTCTTTTTCTGTCATTATCCTTTGACTCCTTTACCATTTCTATCCAAAATCCAATTTCGTATTTGGATTATATTACATCATAACATATTCGACAAGATAAATTCATTTCTGTCCCCAAATATTTTAAATTTGAATTTGAAAATCACACAAACTCCCGGATGAAAAAGAGCAGCTGGTTCGCCGTGTATATTATACTGCTCTCGACATGAATCAAATCAAAGAAAAGCAGAATTTATCCCTCTTTTTTTCGTAAAAGCGACAAAATACGATACCCATCCGATTGCATACCGCTATATGCCCCCATCCAACCGGGATAGATAACGGGGATAATCGTAGATATAAACTGAAGAAGATTCATCCAAAACATACCTGTTATTAAGAAATGAATATATCCATTAAAAACATGATAGTGGAAAAAGAAGAATAGAATCATAGTAAAAATAGCTGTTATTAACGGGCCTCCTAACGAAATCAACACACTTTGAAATGTTTTAATGTCTTTGAGATTCCTTCTGTAACAAATACCGGCTATTCCCCACACAATATGATAATGTATTCTTCCCAGCCGAAAATTCTCTTTATTGGTATCTTTAAAATCACCCAAATAAACCTTTGCCACACCATTTTTAGCAGAACAAACGATTGCCAGGGCATGACCTGTTTCATGAATAAGTACAGTAAGTGGAAAACCGATGATATACAATAACAACAACATGAATATATTCATTACATCACTTCCCTATTTTACGGTAATGGTATAATACTCTATTACCTTTTACCATACAATAGGTGCATAGACAATATGGTATATATCAACTTATAAAAGCTTAACAGTTAAAAATCATAGATTCTCCCCCTTTTCACAAGACCATCTTTACTCCAAATCCCATCAGCAGCACGCCAACACATTTTTTAAAAACTTTTAGAAATACAGGTTTCTTCAGCCATTTCTTGACAGCATCCAAAAAATAAACCAGTATAAAAAACCACCCTGCGGCAATCAAGGTTAGCATGCACCCAAGAATAATTAACTGCTGATTCGTATTTCCGCTCAAATCAATAAATTGCGGGATAAAGGTGATATATACCAAAACAGTTTTAGGATTCAATATATTACTGATTGCGCCTTGTAAAAAAGCATCTTTATAGTGAGATTTCATTCCTTTATGATTTATAGTATCTTCCGACATCATATCTACTGAAAAAATATCTTTTGTAAAAAAGGCTTTAACACCTAAATAAAACAGATATGCAGCTCCTAAATATTTAATCATATGAAATAAGAAAACAGACTGAGCAATCACAACAGACAAACCAAGTACAGCAATCAGGGTCCAGAAAATCAGACCTGCTGCTATACCAAGTATGGTGTAAAAACCAGCTTTCATACCGTGACCAAATGTATGTTTCATCACCAATATGGTATCCGTCCCTGGAAGCATGGACATCATTAATGCCATCAATATATATGCAAATAAATTTTCCATCCTATTGTACCTTCCATTCTATCTCAACAAAGCGAGACTGCCCGTTAACTGATTCACTTTTTTCTTCTCCCCATAAATTCCCAGCCCATAATACAGATAATCCGATTTTGATTTTTTCTGCAGTTTTGCTATGTATTCCTCATACGTTTTACAGCTTTGCGCCGCATTTGAAAAATCTACAATAGTCAAATCATCGAACAGCTCTGTCGTTATCTTATCTCTTAGTTCTTGAAGAAGTTCGGCATTCCCTTTCAAAACAGGAATAGGTGATTTCACAATGCCAGCATGCTCCACATCAGACCGGTCTACTACATCTTCACCTACCATTTCAGGTATTTCTTTTCCTAATGTTACGCCTAAAATAACTGCTGTGTTGGCAATTAATCCTAAAGGCAAATTTTCATCGATGACAAGTACGCATTTCGTTTCCGCAGAACACATTATACCTCATCCTCACTTTCAAAAATCTTCATGTATTGCTTTGGTGTTAACCCAATCATGCTCTTAAACAATTTAGTCAAATGACTTTGATCACTGAACCCGGTTAAAAAAGCAGCCTCAATCGGTTTAATACCTTGTTCTAACAGCTTTTTTGCATGATTCACCCGAACCGTTTGTAAATAACTATAAGGAGAAATTCCTTTTTGTTTCGTGAATGACCTTAATAAATGATATTTGCTCCATCCGGTTAGATCACTCAGTTCTTGCAGTGAAATTTTATGATTATAATGCTCCTGTAAATAATTACTGATAGTCTTTACTTTTTGAGAAGATTCCGAACCTGTTTCCGGAATTGTCAAATCTGAATTTATCTGAATCAGTTCTTCCAGCAAATATAAAAACAACTCTTCTTTTTTAAATGCGTCCTCCTCCACAGCTATTTTTAAATGAAGTTCCTTTAAAGTAGACGCCACCTCACTCTGATACAAAACAGTCTCTTGGAAATATGGAAGAATTTCCTCACCTTGTATTTCTAAAACAGCTTTTTTCATGATATCTGTTTTTACGTTAATACAACGGTAATCCAGTGTTCCCCCATCTACTTGTTCACAGCTATGTGTATCATAAGGATTAAAAATAAGGACATCCCCTGGATAAATCGTAAATTCTTTCCCCTGACAGGTTAACTGACGCTCCCCCTCTTCAATAAAACCAATCACATAATAATCATGAAAATGAGCGGCAAATTTTTGCGTAATGCCTTTAAATTGATACGCTTCTATATCTACATCCGGATCCAGAAAAATGGTTCGGGTTTCCTGTGGCATGTATAACTCTCCCTTCTTCCATTTGTTTGACTTTCTTTTAAAATAACAAACAGAGCTTGATCTTTCTTGTATGATATTGCGCTTTAAATAAAAATAACCACCGGTAAATCTACCGATGGCTATTTCTTACTTATTATTTGATTTCATTAACAGCATAAAAATAATGATTAGGGTAAAAGCAGTAAATGCTAAAAATGGTATCGTTATAAATCCGAACCAATTAATATACTCCGCATCACACGGCACACCGCCCACACACGGTTTTAACGGTGCAAATCCCGGTACTTTCTGCTCCAGATAGTGATACAGTGAAATACACCAGCCAATAAGAGCAATCGGGAGTACATATTTTTTAATCGTAAATTCCTGTTTAAACGTTGCTACGCCAAGAATGAAAGCCAAGGGATACATAGCAATCCGCTGATACCAGCATAATTCACATGGTATATATCCTTTTATTTCACTGAAATAAAGACTTCCCAAGGTTGCAACAAGTGAAACCAACCAGGCAAAATACATATAAAGCTGTCTTTTATCCAGATGCTGCATATTATTCACCTAGCTCTGCATCGATGGCTTGTTGGATCGTCTCGTAATCAAATGTCCCCTCATCATCTATCATTACGCCATTTACCATAATAGTCGGCGTTGATTCTACGTTAAACGCATCTATCATCTCTTCGTCTCTTTCTACTTCATCCATGTACGTATCGGCTTCTATATCTTCCATCAACGCTTCCGTATCAATTCCTTCAATACCGTCTGCAACTTCTTCTATTTTATCCATCGTTACCCAAGCTGCTTGCTGGTTGCCATCAGGCTGTTCAGAAAAAAGGGCGTGATGGAAATCCCAATATGCTTCCGGATTTTGCGCATAGACGGTTTCTGCAGCTAATGAAGCTAAACGTGATTCTTCCCCATGGAACAGAACATTCACAAAGGAATACTGTACATCTCCATTATCTATATAGTCCTCTTGCAATTGCGGAAAAATATTTTCATCCCACGCTTTACAGCCAGGACATTTAAAATCTCCAAATTCGACAACAGTTACCGGAGCGTCAGCCTCTCCATCGGTTGGTTGTCCTTCTGTTGACGGCGCTTCATCAAATTCTATTCCAAAAGATTCTGAATCCCGGTTTACCAGCACGACTAGTAAAACCAAAAGGGCAACAACAATTAATGTTATTGTCACAATCACTTTTAATGGTGACTTTTTCATATATACACCTCTCCTATCTCTATGTAAAATATAACATAAAAATGTTATTTTACTCTGTTGAAGTTTACAAAAAGTAACTTCCTGTTAAAAATTCAAATACAGTTTTAATATACATTATTTTTTTAATTCATAAACCTATTTAATTGTCACTTTTATGACAATATCAAAACATATAAGTTTTGTCTACTAAATAAGAAAATGATAGAAAAAGAGATTGCATTTAAACCTCTTTTTCTATCATTTTACTTTTCAGCTTCCTAATAGGAACTTAAATTAAACTTTTCATAATAGGTTTCTATATTTTCTTCCCAATCTTCCTTGGAAACTTTAAACACGGCATTCCCATTGTTATCATATACACCTATATTTCCTTCATCAGGTGCAATTTGGTATGTTTCATTCGGATCTACTGCTACATCATCAATATCTTCACTGTTTGAACTGGCAACATCACTGTCAGGTTGTTCTTCCTCCTGAGCATTAGCATCAGCATTATCGTTAGCATTAGCAGTATCAGACTCTGCCGTTTCAGTTTCAGCCGCTTCGACATAGTTTTGAATCTGATATCGTTCTGTGTCAGATAAATCGTCCCATTGTTTGTAGTTGCTCATGAATGTTAAAGCGAGAACAAGCAGTAAAACTGGCGTAATACCCGTTATAACTTTTTTCACTTTACCTTCCTCCTGTTATTATTGTGGATTTTCTTCTACCTTCGATATACCATTTCTCCGTTCATCCTTAGAGCCGAAAATTTCGTTAGATTCTCCATCAACAATAAGTGCCTGAATACCGCCATAAAAGTCAACGTCCGTTTGGTTGTAAATTTCATAACCTCTGGCTCTTAAACCGGATTGCACATCGGTATCCAACTCTGTTTCTGTCAAAATATCATTATCTTCAATATAAAATCTACTATCATCAATAGCTTCGTCAAATGGTTCATTAAATAGCAAATATTTAGTGAGTACCTGTGTCATCACCATCGGAATCCGCTTACCACCCGGTGATCCAATACCGATTGTTTTTTCCCCATTCGTCAAAATCGACGGACTTGTAAAGCTTCGCGGTGTTTTACCTGGTTCAATGCTATTTAACGAATCATCTCTTTGACTGAAGTTCTCCATTTGGTTATTCATAAAAAATCCAGCTACATTATCACCGGAACCAAAGAAGTTCCCTAAAGTATGTGTCGCTGATACCATTGTACCATCTTGATCGATAATGACAAAATGTGTCGTATTATCGTGGTCTTCCTCGTCTGATACTGAATCATTCACTTCATAGTCTTCCGATAATTCATCAAGCGAAATCGTATCCGCCATCTGTTGTGAGTATTCACTGGAAGTTAACTCGTCCGTTGGAATAGTGTCATCTACCAATGTATCTCCCACATTTTCGACTCGATCATCATAAGATCGTTTGGAAATTTCTCCGATAAGATGGATATAATCTCTTTGATTATCTTCTGTGGATGCAATATTTAATTGCTCAGCCATTTGCAGCGATTGAATTAAAGTAACTCCAGCCAATGGCGGCGGCGCAGAATACACATCATAGCCGGCGAATTCCCCGTGAGCAGGTTTTTGGGTTTTTGTTGTAAAACTGTTTAAATCCTCTGCTGTCACCCCTGCTGTTGATAATTCTTCTTTTTCCAGTATTTGATCGGCAATTGGTCCGTTATAAAAAGCATCCGCACCACCTTCCTGGATGGAACGTAATGTTTCCGCCAATTCAGGCTGTACCAATGTATTACCAGCTTCCAGTGCTTCGCCGTTCGGGAAAAATTCTTCTAATTCCCCAGGCTCCATCCGGTAAGAACCTTTACGAAGCCGATCTACCAAATGGTTGTCCACTTCAAATCCTTCCTCTGCATAGTCGATGGCCGGCTGGATCAATTCATCCATATCCATCGAGCCTAAGTCCTGATTTAACGTTTCCATACCGTCTACCAATCCGGGAACGGCAAAGGACTCTGGCTCTGCACCTGACTCTGGCGCTGTTTCACGGTACTCGTAAACAGTGGGCTCTTCTGCATCATTCGGATAAACCAACATTTCTCCACCGCCGCCGACACCGGAACCATATGGCTCGACAACACCAAGCACATAAGAAACGACTACGGCCGCATCTGCTGCGTTACCTCCGTTTTCCAGTACTTGCATTCCTGCTTCCACGGCAAGCGGGTGGGAAGAACTGACACCATAACCGTCTACCGTCTCTACCGTTTCTGATTCTTCCACACCGTAGTCTACTTCCGTTTCCTCGCTCTCAAACAATCCTTGTTGTGTATAAACAAATACAAGTCCTGCTACGACAATAATGGTTAATATCGAAAAAAGTTTTTTATTGCCCATTATCAGAACCCCTTCCTTCTAAAGCATCTGAATGATCTACTTCCAAGATTAATTTCCCATCTTCTTTTTCAAAATTCTCTTCCGGTTGGTTACGCATTAATTGCTTATGAATTTTCATTTGATTGTATTTATTCTTTGTTTCGTAAGGCTGTGCTCCATTTATACGTACCGGTGTAATTTCAAACCTGCCTGTACCATCATCTAACAAATCATATTGAACAATAGCACTATCCTTGGTCCGGGACCATCCCTGATCAAAAACAAAGTTACCAAGTCCGTAAAAAATAACACCGTCTTTATATTTTTCCACTTCTGATAACACGTGTGAGTGGTGCCCGATAATCGCATCTGCACCGACATCAATCATCGCCCTTGCTAATTCCGTTTGTCTTGGATGCGGTTCATTGTCATACTCAACACCCCAGTGCATATTCACAAAAACAAGGTCTGCTTGCTGATTCGCTTCTTCAATCATCGGAAAAATATTATCCGGTAATGCACGAGCAACTCCAGGACGGTAACCAAGTGCAGAAAAGCCTTCCACAAGGGCATCCGTATAGCCAACAGTTGCAATCGTTAAGCCGTTTACTTCCTGATAATCAATTGCGTTTGCTTCTTCTAAGTTTTCCCCTGCACCAACATGGTTTAAACCAGTGTCATCCAGTGCTGTAATCGTGTCATTAAGTCCTTCTGCTTCATAATCCATCATGTGGTTATTGGCTAAATTGACTAATGTAAAGTTCATATCTTTTAACGTTTGAGCTGCATCCACATTTGTATGTAGATGAATTTGTTTATCTATTGGTTCATAATTCTCTTCATCCTGAAGTAAAATGGGATTTTCTAAGTTACCGGACACATAGTCGGCATTTTCAAAGTAAGGCTTCACCTTATCAAAAAGATACGCTGTTCCATGTTTATTTGTCACATCTTCCACATGACGACCAAACATTAAGTCACCTACAAAAGCAGCAGTGAACTCTGAATCAGACCTTTTTTCAACCTCTGATACATCTTGTGAAAAGAAGAGCTGATGCCCGATGGTGAAGAGAACAATGACAGCTAAACCGATGGCCACATGCTTACCGGCAGACTTTTTTTGACGTTTTCCCATCCGTAGTATTTTTTCTTGGTATGTTAATTTTCTAGACATATTAACCCTTCCTATATGATGTAATAGACGCTTAGAATAACAAAAGTGAGTGCCCCTAATAGAAGCGTACTTCCGATGGTGATAATGGCTCCTTGTTTTTGAATCGTATTTGCGATAAGACCAGGAACAATGACGCCAATTCCCCTAAATTCCAATATTTCAAACGGGAGCACCGGATAGGTGAAATCGAGAAGAAGTTTCAACACAATTCCTACCGATAACATAGCGGCAAATTTTCTCCGTCCGTAAAGCAATATAAACCGAGACAGCCCATATGTAACTATGACATAAGTTAACAAACTAATACCAAAAATAACGGCAATAAAGATAGGCTGGTCAAAAACCAGTGCTAAATATCCCGGTACTACCAGTCCGGCTGGTACAATACCTGTTCTTTCTGAAAAAAGTAAACTTAGAATAACACCAAGCACAAGTGCAATATATAAATCTGAGCCAAACATTCTATGATCCTCCTATTTCTGTGTGGGCTTGAATTTTTTCAACTAAAGGTTCGGCAGCACCATGGATATTTCCTATACCATAAATAAGATGATTCGATGCTGTCTCCGTCAATGTTTCATAGATTTCATCTGTAGACTTTCCTTGGAGATCAATGATTTGATTGACTTTTAGTTTACCGGACTTGACCGCCTGTTTAATCGGCTCAGCCTTTTCTCCAATCAACACAAGCACATCCATTGGTATATACGGCAAAACATCGTCCGCAAATTGAATGGTACGATCCACACGGTCTGCCCGACAGTTCATTACAATAATTGGGTTTTTCTCTGTGTAACCTAAAGTTTCCACATTCTTCCAAATATTAATAGTGGAAACAGAATCATTGGCCGCAAATCCATTCACAAAATAGGCGGATGTATCTCCTTGGTTTAGCTGTCTTATCCACGTTGCACCGGGATCAGGCTGTGCCTTGAGCATGCCCCGAAATGCTGTTTTTTCATCAATATCCAATGCTTCCGCAACGGCTAATGCCAGCGATGCATTTTCCGGGAAAATCATATAGGGAAATTCACGTAAATACGCTTCAGGAATTTTACTATTATCCGCAACAATCACTTTGGTTTTTCTTTTTGCTGCTTCTGCTTTGAAATATTCCACGTACGGCCCTTCCGAAATAATCAAATGTCCATTATATGGGATAGTAGCTGTAAAAGCTTCGGCTATTTCATCTAATGTAGGTCCCATTACATCCATATGGTCTTCCAGCACATTCACAATGACACCTATGTTCGCTTGCAGTAATTTCTCCTGGAATACAATTTGATAATCCGGGTTAACAGCCATACACTCACTGACCAGAGCTTCGGCACCCAGTTCTGCCGATTTTTTCACAACCATTTTCTGTTCGCGGATATTCGGTCCCTCTGGACGGCGAACAATCGGTTCTTCCTCTGATGTATTCCAATAAATAATCCTTGCTGAACTACCCGTTGTTTTACCGATAGTTTTGTACCCTGCTTCTTTGATAATACCTGTAATTAAGCGCGTTACTGTTGATTTTCCACGGATGCCATTCACATTGACCCGAATTGGCAAAGCATTCATATGCTTTTTATGTGAATTCCACTCCATGATACCGATAACCAGTGCAATAACGAGCACAATTGGAATCAATAACATAACTATACCCTTCCTTTACCATTCATCAAATCATTTAAATTGCAGATTTTTACTCCGCAATGTATTAATTGAAGTATTTAGGCACACTTTGACAATACCTATGATATTTTAACAAAAAAAGATGCGTTGCCAATAAAAATCCCATTTTTTTATTCTAATTGTAATATATTTGACAAATCTGACTCTCAAATGAAATGAAATACATGTCGAATATACCGATTAATATTTAAATTTTCTAGTCTATTATATCAGTTTTTGTATGATTGTCGTTCTTTAAATACCTCTTTATTTAAATTTGTAAAAAAGAAGATGCAGAAGGATATATTTAACAATTATATCCCTAATAAGCGCCATAGATGGAAGAATTTGTATAATAAATGAAATCAAATTGTTATACCATCCAGTCATTTATATAACAACAAACTATCTGTCTATATTTTTTAGATACGATGACGAATATAATTCGATTAATGAAAGAATCATTGGAAAGAAAAATGTGAAGTTGATTTCTCATTTTTATTTTTGATAACACAAATTGAGAAGTTAACTTCTCATTAATGCAGAAATGGGCGATGTCATGATTGTTATCAACCGTGTACAGGTATTTAGAAAACAGCAAAAAATGACTCAAGAAAAATTAGTGAGCAAGGTCGGTGTCTCCAGGAAAACAATTGCATCGCTGGAAAAAGGAAATTACACTCCATCTTTATTATTGGCACTGCAAATTGCAGAAGTACTGGAAACAGATATTCACACCATCTTTTATTTGGAAAAGGAGTGACCCTGCGATGAAGAAAATTATATTTGAGCAGACCGGCAATGTGATCATGATATTGCTTTTAACTTTAGGAATGATACAAACAGTTCTTACCGCTACTGTAAAAGAAGACCCTATCTTCTATTCTTTTGAATGAGGCATTTTTTGGTTTTTATTTGTAGGTTGGTTGATTATTTTTGGTATTGTTTTATATGGAAAAAATTGCATAATGAAGGTTATCGTACCAAGAAAGGTGAATTCAGTACTCAGGATGAGCGAGAGGAGCTTATCTCGAAAAAAAGCCAGTCTGATTACTTTTAAAATGCTGATTCCCCTATGGGTTGTTCTTCTTTTTCTGTGTTTTGGATTGAGTTTGCTCTTTACAGATATCAAAATTTTTCAAATCACGATTATCGGCATTTTAGGAGGCAGCTTAATAATAAGCTTTCTTACCTATCTGGTTGCGTGGATAACATTAGATTTAAAAGATTAAAAAAATCCCACATTGCTGGACGTAGACTGCGGACCAAGAATATATGCTGAAAAACTATGCCGTACAGGTTATCAAGTAGCCGATATCCACTATTAAAAGCGCTTTATTCATGATGCCAAACAGTCTGCTGACCAGCAGGGATGAATCTATCCTGCAACGATCAAATTACTTAGAAATGGAAATAAAGCGAAACTTCCTTCGATGGGAGTTCTTCGACGCACAACGCTTTACGATGGGACGAACAATCAAAATCCCAATCTCAGCCAGTTACACTGCGATAAATATGCCAATGCTTTTACACCGATGCTGCTCCTTCAGATAATATCTGTGACAACTTTAAAAAATTCATACACAAAATATCCGGAAAAACCAATCAATACAATGCCTGCAATAATGGAAAATCCTTTAATCATTGCACGGCTCATTACTTTTCTCGTTGTAGCTACAATAGCCAGCAACCCCATATCATGCAGCAATATCCCAGTTAAAATACCAGCCGCTATGATTAAAAAATTGCCCGGTTCAGCCGGATTATATGTATTACTTAATACTGCACCAAATACACTTAACCAAAATACAATGTTTCCTGGCGATACCGCGACAAGAAATCCATTCCGATAGGAGGAACGCATTGATTTCGCAGGTTTCTCTCCAGCCAATGTAATATCACTATCCGCATTTTTTATCGAATCGTAACCAATCAGAAATAGAAATACTGCGCCAATCAGCCACATTGGGATCTGAATAAAAGACAATTGCAGAATGGACGCCAATCCTAAATAAAGCGCAGCAATCAAAACAAGGTCGATTGTCATTCCTCCTAACCCGACAGCCCAGCCATGCATAAAGCCATTTTTCAGCCCTTGCTTGGTCATTTCCACCGTAATTGCCCCTACTGGCATCGCAATCGCAAGCCCGGCCATTACATATGTAAAAAATAATGCCATGACTGATATCCTCCTTTAAAAAATAAAATATTTTTCATCATACTATAAAAAAAGATAAATGTATACATATACAAAAAAATTTATAATTATTCTTTCATAACAAATAATAAATCACATATAAACATTGGTTAAATAGCTATTTCTCAGAAAAAACAGTGCATACAATTTTCTATAAAAAGTACATCACTCCCCTGCTTATTTAAGAAATAGAAACTTTTTATTAAATACCCTGGATTCCTGCATAATCAGCTGGATAAGAGCACAAAATATCATTGTTAATAAAATACGACAGGAAAGATGATGCGATGAAATACATTTTAGCTCTTTTTATTAAATTCGCTCTGACAACAGGAATATTATGGATAACATTAGGGATGGTTTTAAACATTTCTTTCAGTAACTTAATGATTACCAGTTTAATTTTAACTGTCGCTGCATTTGCAGGAGATATGCTGATACTGCCAAAAATCGGAAATATAGCAGCTGCAGTAGGCGATTTTGCACTTGCTTATCTCGTCATCTGGGGAGTAGGATCCTTTTTATATGACAGTTTGCTTTCCGTTGATGCAGCTGCATTAATTACTGCTTTCTTTATTACGATAAGCGAACTTGTTTATCATCGCTACTTACGTCATTTTGTTTTTGACCATGCAGACAAAAATGAAAATCACGTTCATCCGGGTAACATGCAAACAGAAGCCAGTGAAGAATTTTATGATGGAAAAGACAAAAACAAATAGACCATATGTACTTCCATTTTTATGTAAGGTTTCCAATGACATATGAGAGTATAAAGTGAAATTTAAGAGCAAATCATAAGAAAAATATGAACAAAAAAGGAGTATTTACCATGAAGTTAGCTTCCCATGAATTACATGAATTAAGCGAGCTGATTGCAGGATGTTATAATACGATAACTTGCATGGCCAGCTTTATCAATCAAGCCCAAGATCCCGAACTAAAAGGGTTATTACAGCGGCATTTCCCTTTGCATGTCCAGGATTATAATTTAAAAGTAGAATTTGTTCAAAGTCAGACAACACCTGATATAACAAAATTTCAGCCAGCTAAAATAAACCCGATGTTAGAATCTTATACACAGGCACCTGTTTCTGAATTTCCATCCGCAACGCCTCGAACGGAAGTGCAGCAGCATACGGATCGTGAAATTGCTACAGCTTATTTGCTTAATCAAAAGAGTTCTGCCAAAAACTATGGGAGTGCTTCTGTAGAGTGTGCTAACCCTGATTTAAGAACGTTTTTGGAGCATGCCTTTTTGAATAGCAACCATCACGCTTATGAAATTTGGCAATATATGACGAAAAAAGGGTATTATCCATTAATGGCTGCACCGGACAATGCTATACAGACAATCGCTTCTATCTACCAGCCAGTGGATCAGCCACCTCAAATGTAAATATAATAATAACATGTACTAAAAAATCAGGAGCAGAAATTTCTTTATTTCTGCTCCTGATTTTTGTAAGTGTTTATTTTGTTTCTTTTTTCTTAAAATACTCTGCTTGCAAAATACCCATGTGACAAATATCATGCCACTTGCCATCTCGAAACAGAGATTGTCTGCTCGTCCCTTCAGCTTCAAAGCCCATTTTCTTATATAATTTGATTGCCCGCTTATTAAATGAAAATACCCGTAAGGATACTCTGTGCAGATTTAACTCATAAAAAGCATAATCCAACAGCAGGTTCAATCCTTCTAATCCATACCCTTTTCCCCAATATTCTTTCTCACCAATATCAATAATGCACTCTGCATTCCGATTTTTATAATCTATATGGATTAAAGACACAATACCAATAGACATTTCTGTTTTTTTATCGACCATTATATAGCCTTTTGATGTTTCCGATTTCAGAATAGCATATTCTATAAAATCTTCTGTCGCTTTCATTGGATAAACATCTAAAAATGGACTGGTCGAATGCATTACTTGCACATCATTTCTCCATTTATGGTAAAGTACTGCGTCGTCCTTGATTATTTTTCTCAACCGGATTCTTTCTGATTCAAATAACACGGCATTCCCCTCCCCTTTCGTATATCGTTCACTCATTGTAAGATACCTTTACTTGTATATGAAAACAAATTGGATTCATTTTTGGAATAAAATTTCAACTATTTTTGATAGACTACTTCGCCACCAACAATGGTCATTTCCACCAAATCATCCGATAACGCTACTGATGCATCAAGCGGGTTTTGTTCCAGTACGACAAAATCTGCAAATTTACCTTCATTGATACTTCCCTCTTCTAAATCCGTTCCGTTCAATATAGCAGCATCTACTGTCATCTTTTTATAAGCTTCCAACCTTGTCAGCTGTTGATGTTCTCCAAGCAATTCTCCTTGTCTTGTTTTACGTTCGACGGCAATTCTGATAGAATCAAGCGGCGAGATATCTGTTACCGGGCTATCAGAATGGATTGTAAATGTCATCCCTTTATCTTCTGCCCATCTGACAGGATCCAAGTTTTGGACTTTTTCCGGACCTAAAAAGAATTTTTTATGGATATCTCCAAAGTAATAAATATGGTTGGTAAAGAAAGACCCGCCGATAGCATGCTTCGTCATTTCAGCAATGTCCGCTTTATTCACTGTTTGCAAGTGTTCAATTCGATTCATCAGACTGTTTGTTTTCGTTCCAGAAGTTGCTTTATAAGCTTCTATCACTGTACCTGCAGCCTTGTCCCCATTAGCGTGTGTAATCAACGGGTAGCCAAGCTGTTGAAAATGATTGAAAAGTTCTTCTAATTCTTCTTTTTCAAGTTGCAGGTCATCCGATGGTTCGCCATCGTAATAATCTCCACGAATCGCTGCTGTATGCAGCTGAATCGAACCGTCGCTGAAAAATTTAGCACCTGCCAGCGTACTATATCCACCGCTTCGTGTTTCAAATTTTTCTTGTAACTCTGTTGCATGGACTTGTTGGAGCTTTGGCTCATGAAGCAGCAGCTGATAAGCAATCGCCCACCTTGTCCGGATTTTTTGAGGGGTCTTTAAAAATTGAAGTACCGCTTCATAATCGTCCATTCCGGAATAAATACCAACCCCCATCTCGGTCGTATTGGTTATTCCTTTTGCCTGATAAGCTTTGACGCCTGCTTCGATATCTTCTGCCAGCACATCTGCTTTTGCCTGTGGAAGTACTGCTTTCACTTTATCCAAAGCCGGAAACTCAAACAACACGCCATTGACCAGTCCATTTTCATCACGTTCATATCGTCCACCTTTAGGGTCTGGATCATGTAATCCTACTCCCATTATTTCCAAAGCTTTCGTATTGACTGCTCCCATATGTGCAGAACTCTGCTGAATATAAATAGGCAGGTCTGTTGAAATCTGATCCAAATCAAAACGGTTTGGATGACGCCCTTCCGCCAATTCAAACTCATTATAACCATATCCACGCAGCCATCCGTCGACAGTAACCGCATCTTTATGTTCTTTAAACGTTTCAATCATATCTGAAATACTGCTTACATTTTCAGGCGAGCAATTCATTTGTTTACGAAAACTGCTGTACATAATTAAATGACTATGCGTATCAATAAAGCCTGGTGATAACCATTTGCCCTTTAAATCCAGAGCGTCATTATCCGTTACGACTCCATTTTGCTCCCTTATCTCCCGGATTCGTCCCTCCGACAGCTCAACTGTCGCGAGATATACATTATTATTTAATAAATCGAGTACATTTGCGTTGGTTATTTTATTGATAACCATTTATTCCAACTCCTTTGTGTGATGTTTTTCATCTACCAGCTTATGGCGCATAGCGGTCATGACCACTTCGGTCTTATCATGCGATGTACACAGACTTGCCACAACCAGCAGAATAAAAGAAAATACATAGCCGGCAAGTGCCTGGTCAAACGGTAACCCGGTATATGGATAAATCAGGATAAAAACGAATGAGCCGACCATCGTGATAAACACACCCGCTTTGGTCACTCGCTTCCAGAACATAATTGCTAAAAATGGAAAAACAAGTATCACCCCATTAACCATTAATGCCCAGCGATAAGCGTCATTGATATTGGTGATAAACAGCGCTGCCCCTGCACCTAGAATGGTAATGCAAATAACAGATAATCGAGAAACAAGCAATAACCTTGCATTGGTTGCATTCGGATGAATCATCACTTGGTAAAAATCTCTTGTTAAATTACTTGCTCCCTGCAGATTAAAGGAAGTCGCTCCTGTCATTAATGCAGCAAGCAATGCAACAAAAATAATGCCGGCTACTGGTGCTGGAAGCAATTCATTCGTCACATAAGAAAACACCAGATCTTGTTCCATATTCAAATCGACAAACTGCCTTGCAGCAACTCCGATTAAAAATGGGAAAAATGAAATCGCAGCAACAATAATATGACCAGTGATTCCAGCTGTCAGTGCTGTTCTCTCATCTTTAGCGGCAAAAATCCGTTGCCATGTAGACTGCCAGACAAGATAGAATGGACCTACTGATAAAGCGTACAGCAATGTATCCGTTAACCCATCCGGACTGATAGGACTCAAATAGGTAAATGTTGTATTGTTGAATAAATCCCCGATTCCTCCAACATGAGCAACAACAGAAATAGTCAGTATCACCAGACCTATGATAATAATCAGCGATTGAACAGCATCGGTAATAATTGTAGCGGGAAGGCCGCCTAAAATAGTAAATAACAGAATTAAAATGGTGCTGACAAATAATCCCGTATTTAATTCCCATCCAAGTGTAATGTTAAATACCGTGGACATTCCCACCAGCTGCAATCCTATCGTCGGTACAGAATAGACAAATGCCGAAATAATAGAAGGAACCATTCCTGCACGTCCGCCAAATCTTACCGTAAATAATTCAGCTAATGTAAATAATTTTTGGCGTCTGAGCGGCTTGGCAAAAAGCAGTACTAAAAGCAGACTGAATATATAAGCTACCAGCGCAAATTTAAAATAACCTGAAAAACCGACCGTAAAACCAAGACCAACCCAGCCTATAAATACTGCTGCCCCTGCATTCGTACTAATAATTGTTCCTGTGATTTTCCAAAAGCCTGTACTCCAGGAGCCGATCATATACTCCTCATATGTTTTAATTTTATAATAGTAATACCAGGCCACGCCCAGCATCATCCCGAAATACAGAATAAAATATGTAATATACCAGTTCATCAACTTCCTCCCGTTTTTTATACAGTTCTTCTTTCTCTATAATTTTTATGCTCACATACTTCTCACATATCGTCTATCACTTCCTAAAACATAGATTACTTCCTATTCCCATTTTATATAGATACGAAACCAATTTATCATATTATTTGCAATTTGTACGAAAGAAAGTCCAAACGGATAAAGCAAGGACGTCATGAGAGATAATTAAAAAATATTCGAGGAAATGTTAACTGAACGCTGAAAATAACATTTTATTATATTCACTTTCATTATCTAGTATAATAAAAAGACAGCTTTTTCACTTTCTCTGAAAAAGCTGCCTTTATTTACTGATCCTGCTCACGGTCCACATATCGGCCAAAGTCAGGAATAGCTGTCTGATCAAATGTATTTACTAATTCCTCCAGTCCTTCCGTAAGTTCTTCCTCATACATTGGCTCGCCATGCCCAGTTACTGCAATCGCAGGGTTTAAAGTTGCCAATGTTTGGACTGATTTCTTTGCCGCTTCCCAATCTGTAGTAAAATATCTTGGCGGCCCGTGTACTTCCCTGTCCTGTACCATCACCTTATACAAGGAATCTTGTTTTACGGTAATAAATGCATCCCCAGCAACCAGAACACGGTCCGTATCCCTATATAGAGAAATATGACCTGGTGAATGACCTGGCGTGTGTACCCATCGCCAATCAGGCATCTCAGGAACACTGCCATCAGCCGGGAGTTCTACTACGCTGCTCCCTAAGTTGACCGGTTCATTTGGAAACATAGCAGAAGCCTTCGCAACGAGACCACCTTCTACACCTGGATCAGGTTTGGGGTAGCTCTTTTTTCCAGTTAAAAAAGGGAGTTCTAACTTATGAGCATAAACAGGTACATCCCAATGCTTGACTAAATCAACCAGTGCCCCCACATGATCAAAATGACCATGTGTTAAAATAATTGCTTCCGGCCGGCTGTTCTTTCCAAAATGTTCTTCCGTCATTTCGATAATTTTATCTGCTGATTTCGGCATTCCCGCATCTATTAATACAAAATGGTTTGATTTATGATTCTTTACGAAACAGATGTTAACAATTTGGATTGTAAGACAATAGATATCTGGCAATACTTCTATCCAGGCGCCACTATTGACAGACGTGGCAGGGAGATATGTATAATCATCTCCGTAAGAAAAATCCTTACTCACTTTTTATCTCCTCCTATATGACACCAATATAATGAATATATAGATACCTTTCCCTTTCATGAAACTTTTATTCCTTCAAACTCCCCGAAACATAGGTTTCCATTATTTAACTAATAATCCACCGAAGATGAAGCAGCGAATGG
This sequence comes from Oceanobacillus timonensis, assembly GCF_900166635.1. NCBI lineage: Bacteria > Bacillati > Bacillota > Bacilli > Caryophanales > Bacillaceae > Oceanobacillus > Oceanobacillus timonensis. Next base: position 1,506,284 of record NZ_LT800497.1, on the reverse strand, counting down.
ATTAAAAAATATGTTATATTAAAACAGAGAAAGGAGTTTTACCATGTCTAAAAAGATTCTGATGATTGTTTTGACATTAGTGAGCGCAATTGCTTGCATTTTATTAACTGTCCGGCACACAACTGGTTCTAACACCATTTCTTATGATGATCCTGCCGGTCTGCTGATTTCAATCGGGATGGTAGTCGTATTGTTCTTACCACCTTTCCTCTTATCATTCCTGCATCATTCTGTTGCAAAAATGATTTCAGCAATCTAACAGGCTTTGATTGCCATTGCTTTTTTCGGGGCCATGCTGGCAAGCTTTTTTGCATCAGCAGGAGTGTTCGTCGTGATTGTAGCAATCATTGGTACTGTTTTATGTATTGCAAGTATTTTTGTAACCCTGTCTACAGGAAATAATAAAAATACATATAGCTTTTAAAATGGATTGGATATTTTATCTTATCCATTTTTTGTTTTAAAAAATATATATCGTCATTTTCACGATAGCTGCTCCCTAACCGGAAGTAACTTCAGAAACAATACAGTTTAAACGCTTCATGTTATGATAGATGTAGTATAAATAAATGGAGATTATAAGGAGGAAGCACGATGTGGAATAAAAATACATTGACTGAAAAAATCGGCATCCGTTATCCCATTATTCAGGCTGGTATGGCTGGAGGAATCACGACGCCAGAACTGGTTGCAGCGGTTTCTAACGCAGGAGGACTCGGTACGCTCGGTGCTGGTTATTTGAATGCAGAACAGACACAGGAAAGTATCCGGAAAATAAAACAGCTAACAGATAAACCTTTTGCGGTTAACCTGTTTACCCCGGAAACACCGGAAGTGCATTCCGAAGAAGTGAATCAGGCCAACAAATGGCTTTCCCCCTTCCGTGAAGCATTACATATCTCACAAGTGCCGGAAATAAATGAAATCCAGACGACTGTTTTTGATCAGCAAATCCAAATAATGATCGACGAGCAGATTCCTGTATGCAGCTTTACTTTCGGCATTCCTTCCCGCTCTATTCTTCAGCAGTTAAAAGAAGAAAGCGTTTTATTAATGGGCACGGCTACAACAGTCGCTGAAGCAAAAGCTAATGAAGAAAGCGGCATGGATATGGTCGTTATGCAAGGAAGTGAAGCGGGCGGTCATCGCGGAACATTTTCGGGTTCCTTTGAAGATGCCATGATTGGTACAATGGCGCTTATTCCACAGACTGCAGACCAGGTAACGATTCCACTGATTGCAGCTGGGGGAATCTCTGACGGGCGGGGTGTTCTGGCTTCCCTCGTTCTCGGTGCACAAGGAGCTCAACTGGGCACAGCATTTCTTACCACTTCGGAGAGCGGCGCAAATAAACAACACAAGCAAGCTGTCTTAAGCAGCAGAGAGGACCAATCAGCAATCACATCTGCTTTTAGCGGCAAACCTGCGAGAGGGATTCAGAATGATTTCATGATAAAGATGAAGCAATATGAAAAACAGTTGCCAGCTTACCCGATTCAAAACAGTTTGACGAAACCGATAAGAGGGGAAGCTGGAAAACAAAAACGTCCGGAATGGATGTCACTGTGGTGTGGTCAAAATCCAAGGTTATGCAAATCAGAACCGGCAGGCGAACGCATTGCTGCTGTTGTTTCACAAATAGAGAGGTTACAAAAATAGGCTGCTTTGCGTTCTTTCCTTATGAAAACAGGGTGCTGATCATTTTCTGATCAACACCCTGTTTTTCATTTTAGGCTTTTTCCGCTGTAAGATTTTCTTGTTGTAATTCCGGTGCTTCCTCTTGTTTTGATCTGCCTCGCTTAATAAAGAAGGCAAGAATCAATCCAATTACCGCAAATACCGTTGACACCATAAAGGCATCATTGATTCCTTCTACTTGTGCCAGATGAGCGGCGTGCAACATATCTTGTTGATTTGCAGGATTAAAATGATTATCTGCAATAATCCCTTCCATACTGTTTTTGGCCTGGTTGGTCATGACTGTAACCAGGAATGCCGTTCCAATAGCACCAGAAACAGAACGAACCGTGTTCACCATCGCTGTACCATGCGGATGAAGTCTTTCTGGAAGCTGATTCAAGCCGGCAGTCATAATAGGCATCATGATCATGGACATACCAAACATGCGAATCGTATAAATAACAATGAGATACATATAACTTGTTGTATCTGTCAGTTGCGTAAATAGGTAAGTGGTGATAACCGTTATGGTCAAGCCGACAATCGCAAGTGGACGTGCACCAACTCTGTCAAATATTCTACCGGTAACAGGCGACATAATCCCCATGATAATTGCTCCTGGCATCAGCATCAGACCAGAATTCATCGGGCTGACACCCAACACATTTTGTAAATATAGCGGAATCAGCAGCATTGGAGCAAACATAGCTACTGTAATGGCTACATTAATCACTGTTGTCAGGGAGAAAATACCATCTTTAAACACCCGAAAGTCCAGCATTGGCACTTCTGCTCTGAGTTCCCGTGTTACAAATAATGCTAAACCGATAAAACCGACAACCAATCCGGTGATTACTGTGGCATCTGTCCAGCCGTTTGTTCCAGCTGTACTGAAACCATACAAGATTCCGCCAAAACCAAGTGTTGACAGGATAATCGCCACAACATCAATATCTGGGAAAGTCTGTCTGGTAACGTTCTTCAAGAAAATCGCTCCAAGAATAATCGTTAACACAGCAATTGGGAAAATGATATAAAATAGTAATCTCCATGAGTAATGTTCCACGACAAATCCGGATAATGTCGGGCCGACAGCAGGAGCGAAGATAATCGCAATACCAATAATACCCATCGCCCCGCCACGTTTTTCAACTGGGAATAACGCAAGCACAACTGTTGTTAACAGCGGCATAATAATTCCTGCACCAACTGCCTGGATAATCCGTCCAGCCATCAATATTGTAAAGTCCGGTGCAATCCCGCAGATTAACGTCCCTGCCGCAAATAAGCTGATGGCCGTTAAAAACAGCTGTCTTGTTGAAAATTTCTCCATTAAAAATGCGGTAATCGGAATAAGTACCCCGTTCACCAGCATAAATCCAGTCGTAATCCATTGGGCCGTACTCTCACCTATATTCAAATCCTCCATAATAGAAGACAAGGCCACGTTCATCAATGTTTGATTCAACAGTGACACAAACGCGCCGAGAATGATAACCGCAAGAATAGGCCCTTTTTTTATATGTTTTGTTGTTGATTCAGTCATAATTTCTTTCTCATCTCCTGTTTCTCTTATTTAATTGTTATTTCTTCCCCTTTTTTATCCGCTAAAGAAAAAAAGAATGCCATCAAACACATTCCAATGGCCCGATGTACATTACTTCCCTTATACGGTTGTTGCTACATCGTCTGAAATGTTTTAATAAACATTTCCACTCGACGGACAAATGGCTGACATTCTTCTATTTCAGCCAAAAATAGCAGGAAAGATTTCACCAGGAACATTCTCGGGTTTTTCTGATGAATTTCTTTCTGTAAAGATTGAACCGCTGCGGTATACTCTTCTTTTTCCGTTTCATGCAACGGTAGAATATTTATCTTTTTCTCGATTTCTTCCAACAGCTGATCCACTTGCTCTTCTGGATTCCTCGTTGCTAATTCTGTTTTTAAAGCTTCGTATTCTCCCATTAATTCCGATGTTAAAACCGGTTCTGCGTCTGTTATATGATGAATCATCGTATCAAACCGATTAATGACAAAACGGGCCACGCGCTCAAAATCAAGGTCCTTATGATCACGAAAAATAAAGGAGATGTATTCCTTCAATACCCCGGAGAGCATCAACGCAAAGTCCCAGATATACGGTTCTGCCTTACTTCCATAGGTCTCTATAAAACAATCTTTATACCAGTTCATCATTGTCATTCGGATTCTTTTCATAAGCAAAGAAATTTTTGGATTATCATGAGGCGGTAAAGCTGTCAGAAGCATACTCATAAAATCTTTGTTTTCACGAATTCCGTCAAATTGCACAACAAGCTTTTGAATCAACTTTTCTTTTGGCGGTAAAGACGAATCGAGACTAAGATTTTCAGCCTGCTGCAGCATCTTTTGATGGTTATGGCGGATAACCTGAATCAATAATTCTTCTTTCGAGTCAAAAAAGTTATATAAGGTACCTTTAGAAATCTTACATTCATTCGCAATCTCCTGAACCGATGTGGCATCATACCCCTTTTTAGAAAAAAGATGAATCGCTGCTTGCATAATTTCTTCTTTTTTATCCATTATCTATCCCCTCTAACATGCACTTTCTCAAACTTCAGGCTTCAGGTATACACCTGAAGCCGATGGATGAATGAACAGGAAAACTATACCCGCTAAATGACTATACGGTCAAAATAGAACTAATTAGTCAATGAAATATTATAATTGACTACATGGTTTTTTGTCAACCACGCAGTTCTATAAATTAAAAATTCCTCCAGCGACCGTATTTACACTACTCTCGCTGGAGGTTAAGCAAATTCAGAAAACTTATTTTCTTGAATTTTTATGTTCTCAACTTTCGCACTAAAAAAAATAACTTCCTTTCCAAGGGAGCAGGAACTGATTGATTCTTCCATACATCTGTTGACAAAGATGAGAAGGTAAAGTGTAAGACGACCGCTACGGCGAACCGTTTTGCTTTCCGACGTACAGGACGTACTAGTGCAGACGTTGCGACTTTAGTCTGCCTAGGGGCACGCTCTTCAGCTAACTTTTGCCAAGAAGAGCACTTGGCAAAAGGGCATCTTCAGATGGTGCTGATCCCTCAGGAGTCAAAACGGTCCGCCTCCGCTAGCAGGATATTCTATGCGGTTGAAATAGCTCAAGAAATAAAAGTTCGATTAGACAGAACACATTTTTCATGGTGCATGATAAAAAGGCTCAGCAATCCTTTCTATGCATGAAAGCTATTCTCGATATGAATTGATTTGAACTGCTAAATCAACCATTGGAAACACCAGATTGATTGGTTTATCAGGCTAAAAAGCGATTATTTCATCTCACTTCATCAGGATGTTATTTATTCCATGTGCTGTAGAATTCTATTAGAGCGTAGGCCAACCACGCAGACTCCTATGGGAACAGGGCGAGCTGAAGATCCACTTGAAAAGCGGTTTTCTTTTCAAGTTAGCTGAAGCCGTCCCCATGGAAAGCGGAGTGGTTGGCCGGAGCGGAGCTTATACACCCTATCCTGTTCAAAACATAGAAGAATAATTTAACGAAAAGCAAGCATGATAATAGCTTTCATGTTCATCCTGGATCAGCAACGTTTATATGCTTATTCTTAGGTCCGAAAGTTGAGATATTAAAATATCCGCAACGTGTTACTTTTTCGTACCATTTCGATAAAAATATCTAAAGCTTTCGTTCGAAACGGTGATTTGGTAATAATGGAAAAGTCACGTATAAAAGGAAGACCTTTAAACGGAATCATTTTCAAATCACCATATTTCACTTCCTTTTGAACCGCCCATTTTGAAAGCAATGTAATTCCCAGCCCAGCCGCTACAGATTCTTTAATCGACTGTGTACTGCTGAAGTGCATCAACCGGGAAGGTGTTATCTTATATTGCTGAAAGAATGTGTCTGCTGCCTTTCTGGTACCTGAACCTTTTTCACGCACGACCCAAGTTTCCTTTTCTAAATCACTGATGTCTATTTCTTCCTCCTTTAACAGTAGTTTATTTTTGGAAGAAGCTACAATGACCATCTCGTCTTCTGCAAAATCCTCGGTAACCAATTCTTTTCTATCAAAATGTCCTTCTACAATTCCTACTTCCAATTGATGCGCTGCAACTAACTCTATAATACGCGTTGTATTACCAATCGTAACAGCAGGCTCAATATCTGGATATTTTCCTTGTAAGTCGGCAATAATTTTCGGCAGGACATATTCTCCAAATGTATAGCTCGCTCCAATTGCAAGCTGTCCATTTGCCCGGTTCATTAAATCATCTGATAAATTTTGCATGATGGTATACAGGTTGAGGATTTGTTTTCCATAATGATACACAATCTCCCCTGCTTTATTTAAACGGACATATTTGTTGCTGCGCTCTAGTAAGCGCATACCCATGCTATCCTCGAGCGTACGAATATATTGACTGACCGCCGGCTGTGTCATATAGTGCTCTTCTGCCGCTTTGGAAAAATTCTGTTTTTCTGCAACCGTGATAAATATTTGCAAATGTTTATCCATTTTTTCACCCTCTTTATTTCATTATAACGTTTTACTTATTATATGTATTATTATAAATTATTTTTCTTATATATTCATATTAGCTATGCTATATACAGGAGGTGCTTTTATGAGTGCAGAAGCATCAAATCAGCAAAAACAGACAAATGGATATCTTTTTGGAAAATGGATAAGCGGCATTGTATTTACGTTTTTTATTGCCTTGCTTGGATTCTTGTTGGCGAAAGTTCCAGGTTTTGATCATGTAGGACAGCTTGCATGTGCTATTATCATTGCCATTATTTACAGGCAATTTTTTGGATACCCGGAAGTTCTGCGCGCTGGAATTACGTTTTCATCCCAAAAACTGCTCCGTTTAGCAATTATTTTATATGGGTTAAAGCTAAATATAAATACCGTATTTCATGATGGAATCGGACTTTTGCTGCGTGATGCTTTGGTGATCTTGCTCGCAATCGGTGTCATGATCTGGTTAGGCAAAGTATTCAAAGCAGATAAGCATATTACGCTTTTACTTGGAGTTGGAACAGGGGTCTGTGGTGCTGCCGCAATTGCCGCTGTCGCCCCCATTGTAAAAACAAAGGATGAAGATACAGCAATCAGCGTTGGTATAATTGCTTTGATGGGTACAGTGTTTGCGATTGGATATACTCTAATCGAGCCATTCCTCCCTTTAACACCAATCGAATACGGCATCTGGTCGGGAATCAGCCTGCATGAGCTTGCCCATGTCGCTATCGCAGCGGAACCAGCTGGAGAAGATGCATTAGCTATTGCATTGCTGGCAAAATTAGGACGGGTGTTTTTACTTGTTCCACTTTGCTTTATTCTTATTTATTGGATGAAGTTTAAAAATAAGGGAAATCAAACACAAAATAAAATTGCTTTTCCATGGTTCCTGCTTGGCTTTATCCTGATGAGCCTGTTCGGCAGCTATGTGCTTGGAGACACGATTCCTGTATCTGAAATGACGATGGAAAGAATCTCGTCAGCAACAACATGGATACTAACAGCAGCTATGGTTGGACTCGGTTTGAATGTCAGTCTGAAAGCTTTGCGTTCCAAAGCGTTAAAACCGCTGTTGGCAATTACGATTACATCATGCTTCCTTTCCGTTATTGCTTATTTTATTACCTAGTTTCGAAATGAAAATAACTTCACGAAAAAGGAAACGTTTACACCGCTAATCATTGTGATTATTTATGTTATGATGGGATGAAACATCAATATTGGAGGCAACATAACATGTCGACAGCTGTTATTCTCATTGCTGTTATTGTTTTTGCTGTTATTTACCTGTTGGCATCCCAAAGTAAAAACAAACTCGCTAATAGGCAAGCACGGAAGACACCGAAAGAGATTCTCCCTGAAATTCAGCAAAGACTTCAATCGGGCGAAGATAAAATTAAATTGATTAAATATGCACGTGTAGAAACTGGTCTTGGCTTAAAGGACGCGAAAGATTTGGTCGAGGGGAATTTCGAATGGAATCCTTCCACTTCCAACGAAGAGCTTCTGCAAAACGTACAAGAGATGCTTCAATCGGGTATTGGCGAAGTAAAAGCAACGAAATATGTTCGTGAACAAACAGGACTTGGGTTAAAAGAAGCAAAAGATTATGTAGATAATGCTAAAAAGGATGGAAGTATGTGAGCCAACACATATAATCCCTTCTGTTTCCAAACAAATTCAACGAAGACAGCCTGTTCAGATAAGCCGTCTTCGTTTTTTGTGCAGAAAGATTGAATCATTGTGAATGGTAGGTCTACATACGAAACACAATCTGAAATAAAGTGACTATCGTCTAGCTGACTTCAAAACTTTTTATGTAACAGCTGCTCATTCCAACGCGCGGAATCGAGCAGCTTTTTTCATAAACCTATTCCTTATCAGCAACTTTCACAAGCTGTTTCCCAATATTCTCGCCAGAAAACAGCCCTAAAAATGCATCTGGAATCGCATGGAATCCTTCATGAATGGTTTCTTCAAACTTCAATTCACCATTTGATACAGCTTCTTCCAGAGCTTGATAAGCTTCATCATAATGTTCCGCAAAATCACCAACCAGCAAGCCTTGCATTTTGACACGGGATTTAATCAGGAATTGCTGTACACGTAAACCAATGTCTTGTTCTCCTTCTTCCAGGTTGTATGCAGAAATAGCACCGCATACAGGCACACGCGCAAATACATTGAGCAGCGGCCAGACAGCATCTGAAATTTCACCGCCGACATTTTCATAGTAGACATCAATGCCATCCGGGCATGTTTCTTGTAACTGTTTGCTGACATTTCCTTTTTTATATTCTACAACCGCATCAAATCCAAGTGTTTCTGTGATATACGCTGCTTTTTTCTCTGATCCAACAATACCGACAACACGAGCTCCTGCCTTTTTAGCTAACTGCCCGGCAATTTGCCCAACAGCTCCAGCTGCACCGGAAACAACAACCGTTTCCCCTTTTTTCGGTTCGCCAATGTGCATCATACCAAAATACGCAGTCATTGCAGGCATTCCCAGAACGCTAAGGGCATTGCTAGGCTCTAACCCGTTCGTTCCGACCTTTCGAACCTGATCTGCTTTGACAACATTATATTCCTGAAAGTCGAGGTTTCCTGTCACTAAATCACCTGCCGCAAATCGGTCGCTGTTTGACTTCACTACTTGACTGACCGTTCCTCCTTTTAATGGAGAACCGACCTCAAAAGGCGCTGCATAAGAAGGCGCATCAGACATTCTGCCCCGCATATACGGATCGACAGAAACATATAATGTTTTCACTAACATTTCCTCTTTTGCGGGTTCATTAACTTCTACTTCATTAAATTGAAATGTATTCTTATCTGGTAATCCATTTGGACGCTCTTTTAATAGTAATTGTTCTTGTTTCATTTTTATTTTCCTCCCTAATCTTGCTCATTCGATAAAGTAATCATTTATATTTATCATATTCCCCTTTTCCTTTCTATTTAAAAGTATAAACATATTATATTCACTCTATTTATTATTTTTTCTGTACTAACCATGCATAAAAAAACATTATAAGGTAAAATAAAGTTTCTTCATCCATATAAGTAAAATGGAAAAACATTCACAGAAAGAAGGTTATGATAGATTGAGAACACGGAGCCTATCTCCTATACCTTTTTTAATCATAGGAGTACTATTTTTAATTTTATTTGGTATTATTTCCTGGGGAGTATATTTTGATAGCAATTGGGTTCAATCATTGGATTTATCATGGATTGAGCGAATCCAGGGTACCATCTCTGAAGGCAAGACAGCATTTATTATGAAAATAACGGAACTAGGAAACATGAAGCTGGTGATTGCCTTAACGATTCTACTTGCTATTGTATTATTTTTTAAACGGAAATTTGCGGAAGGTCTGTGGTTTGGCGGAACCATTCTTTTTTGTGCCGCAATCGGGGGAAAGATACTTAAAAAAATCTTTGACCGCGACCGGCCTGCATTTCTGCAATTAGTTGAAAAAACAAACGAAAGCTTTCCAAGTGGTCATGCCACAGCAACAACGATTTTCTATGGATTGATTGGACTTGCGCTTGTTCTAGTTTCTGTTCAAATTTGGAAAAAAGTAATTGTAGGTTTTATCACACTCATATGGATTGGTTTTATACTATTTACAAGAGTTTACTTAGGTGCTCATTTCCCAACTGATGTACTTGCCGGATTTTTATATGGTACAGCAGCTGTATTGATTTCCATCGGTGTTTATTTACTCGTTCGGGAGCCGCTTCGCCATCTGCTGCGAAAACTTCATTTAGCGGATCGAAGTAAGGTTTTTGAAAGGGCAAGATGATAGAAAAAAGGCATCCGTACGAAAACGGGTGCCTTTTTTTACGAAATTTGCGGCGAAAGAACATGCAGTTCACATCTGCATATCATACGTTGTCTCTCGTCTTATGCAAATCAGCTCATCGCAACATAAAGTATAGCATTGTTTTAGTTAAAACACCATGCTTTTCTTAACCTGTCTCTTACCAGTATAATACTTCCTCAATCAAGTACTTATTTGTTCCTTTCGTGCCACGCTTTCACATAATCTAATCTTTCTTTAAATTTTTTCTCATTTCCCTGCTCTGTCGGAACATAGTATTGCTGCCCTTCCAAAGAAGGCGGCATTGTTTTCATCGTTGTTAATTTATCTTTTTCATTATGGGAATATTGATAACCCTTCCCATAATCCAGTTCTTTCATTAATTTTGTCGGTGCATTTCTTATTTGTAACGGGACAGGTTCATTAATTGATTCCTTTACATCTTTTTTTGCTTTTAGTCGCGCTTTGTACACGGCGTTTGATTTCGGTGCCAACGATAAATAAATAACAGCTTCTGTTAGATGCACATCACATTCCGGCATTCCAATATAACGGCAAGCTTGAAATACATCTGTGGTAATAGTCAAAGCACGCGTATCAGCTAAACCGATATCTTCACTCGCAAAGCGAATTAATCTCCTGGCAATATAGATTGGATCCTCGCCTGCTTCCATCATTCTGGACAGCCAGTAAATTGCTGCGTCTACGTCACTGTTCCGCATCGATTTATGCAAGGCGGAAATGATATTGTAATGCTCTTCGCCGCTTTTATCATATAGAAAAGAAGTCCGGTTAATCAGCTGTTCCAGATTATCCTCACTGATATAAATGCCGCCGGAACTGGTATCACTGTTTAAAACAGCCATTTCTAACGTATTTAAAGCTGTTCTGGCATCTCCGCCCGCAAATTTAGCAATAGCTTCTAAACTTTCATCTGTTATATGAATGTCCATATCGCCAAAGCCGTACGGATGGTGTATGGCATTTTTTAAAAGGCGTACAATATCAGACAACTCCAACTGGTTTAAAACAAAAACCTTGCTTCGCGATAACAAAGCAGCATTCACCTCAAAAGAAGGGTTCTCAGTGGTTGCTCCGATGAGAATAATACTGCCATTTTCCACATAAGGAAGAAAGGCATCCTGTTGCGCCTTATTAAATCGGTGTATCTCATCAATGAAAATAATGGTTTTTTGGCCCATATCACGTCTTGTTTCCGCTTCTTTCATCAAATTTTTGATATCCTTGATGCTGCTATTTACAGCAGATAAGTTAATAAATTTCGATTCCGTCTTATTGGCTATGATTTCAGCCAATGTTGTTTTACCAACTCCAGGCGGACCCCAAAAAATAATAGAGTTTATCTGATCATTCTCTATGATTTCACGTAACACCTTGCCGTGAGCCAATAAGTGCTGTTGACCGACAAATTCATCCAGTGTTCTTGGACGGACACGGCTGGCCAGCGGTGCATTTCTCTTATTCTCTTCCGAAAAAAGCGATTCTTGCTTCATTGGTCTCACCTCTTATTGGTATAAATAATCTGCGCACAGAAGAACATTCGTTCTTATTATAACAAATTATTATTTATTTGAAAAATACTGCGAAGTGAAGACAAAGCTGTATTAAATGAAACACAGCTCTTCTCTCTTCCTTCTTCTATTCATCCTTTTCCATTTGATATTTCTTCATTAATTTTTCCGCTTCTCTCATGCCATCCTTGGTCAGATAAACCGATTTCCACCTCTTACTTCCGCGAATCAAATCTTTATCCGTAAAATCATTTAAAATGTCAAAATCGTATCCCTTCCAACTTCTCCGCATATCTTGCGGGATATCTTCTTCCTTCCATGAAGTTAAATAAAGAAGCAACAAGGTCAGTTCTTTTATTTTTTCTTCCATGACGAACCATCCCTTTCATCTTTGTTTTGTTTCATTTGTTGACCGTGATTAGAGAATTTTTAAATATTTCTCTATTCAGTACCACCACTCATCGTTCATTCCCCTTCTACATACGATGTCTGATAAGAGCCTCCAGTAATCGTCAAGCAATTTAACCTGCCTCCATACGCACATGCACCATCAATACCAATTTTCTTATTCCCAAAAAACACGCTATTATCTTTTTCACCGCGTATACCCTGCGTTGGTGTATGTCCATGCACAACGGTAAAATCATGCGGATGATCAAATGCCAAAAACGGATAACGTATCCAGATTTTATCGTAGTCAGGGGTGTCCTTCCAGTCCTCTAACGTTGGATCAATCCCAGCATGAATAAACAGATGCTCTTCTGTTTCATAATAATAAGGCAGATTGGACAAAAATTCCACGTGATCGCGATCGTTTTCTTTTATGAGCTGCTTAACAGAAAATAAATCCGCTCTTGTAATCCCTTTCGGAAAATGTTCCTTACCAACATAAGATTCCAGTGTAGTCATTCCACCATTCATTAAATAGAGCTGTTCTTTATCTGCATCTTCACTGCGTATAAAATCCAAAAACATCTGGTCATGATTTCCTCTTAAAGCAATCGCTCCTTCTTCCACTAGCTCCTTCATATAAGCAACGGTGCGCTTTGGTTCTGGCCCTCTGTCGATATAGTCTCCAAGTAAAATAAGCTGATCTTCTTTTGGATTATAATCATTTAATTGTAATAGCTGCACAAGTTCCTGGTAACAGCCATGAACATCACTGATAGCAAGGATTCTTTTGTTCGACACGGTAATCCTTCCTCCTCTCTTTACACATCTTTTTCCCTAGGTCACGCTGCAGTGTAAGCTCCTGTATGAAACTCCTATTGTCCCAAAGGCTCGTCTCCCCTTTGAATAAAATCCCTTATATTACTATACCCTTTTTTCCCTCCTGATTAATCTGGAGCAAATATATTTTTTCGTTTGTAGGTGTTTTCTTTCATCCAAAAATAGACATGAAACTCCTTATCGTACATGGAATTCGCTGACTTCTTCCGTTTTCTCCCTCTCTTTACCGAGAATAAATTTCTTTTTATTCTCTAAGTCTTTTTATTCGGTAATGGGACAATAGAATATGCCTCAATGATTCTTCTCAAACCCTTTCCAACCTATAAAGACTCCTATATACTATAAGCAAAGGAGGTGGCAAACATGGAACAAGAAACAATGTTGAAAGAAATACCGCAGGCTTTCAAACTTCATTCTCAACACATTGATACAAAGTTTGAGCATATTGACCAGAGATTCGAAAAAATGGATGAAAGATTGGAACAAGTGGACTCGAAAATGGACAACATGCGAATAGAGCTAGAAGCCCGGATGGATCAAGGTTTTGAACATTTAGGAAAAAAGATTGACGGGGTTCGTGCAGATTTAACAGAAACACAAAATACGGCCGATTTTCTGTTAGATAAGACTGCCCAGCATGAGAAAAAACTCCGCTATTTTTCTGAACCGCAATCATCCTTTCCGAACGATCTAATTCCATCATTTGAATTGTCCTCTGCTGCATTATCACAGTATTGGAGCAAGGGCTCCATTATTTTCGCCATTAGTGGAATACAAAGAAAAAGAGCTATGTAACAACACAGCTCTCCTTCATGAATGACTATGTCCATGATGGTGATCCCCACTTGTCTCATAATCACTCTGGCACATAATGGAATTCCCATGTGGATTATTTTCCGTTTCAACTTGGATCGTGATGTGGCCAATCCCTTGTTCGTGCAAGTTATCCTCCACGTTTCGAAGCAGTGCTTGACTTTCCTCCACTTTCATTTGTCCGTCTACAATAACATGACAGGAAAGTGCATTCAGTCCGCTAGTAATACTCCATACATGTAAATCATGAATACCTTTCACACCATCCACACGCTCAATAACCTTTACAATATCTTTTATATCTACATGAAGCGGTGTTCCTTCCATCAAGATATGAACGGAATCTTTTGTAACACGCCAGCCGCTGATTAAAATAAGCACGGCCACCAGTACACTTGCTATCGTATCTGCCCATGTCCAATGAAAGAAAATCATTAGAAGAGCCGCAACAATAGCGCCGACAGAACCTAGTAAATCTCCGAGAACGTGCAAGAAAGCTGCCCGCATATTCAAATTATCTTTTGTATCTCCGCCACGCAACATGGTAAAGGCAACAAGAATATTTACGAGTAAGCCTATCACAGCAATAATCAGCATTCCAGTGGATGCGACTTCAGGCGGGTCAAATAATCTTTGAATTGCTTCATAAAATATAAAAATGGATACGGCCAGCAATGTCACCCCATTGATGATAGCCGCTAAAATCTCAAAACGTTTATAGCCATAAGTTTTGGCATAATTTGCAGCTCTTTCTCCTATGATAAAAGCTATAAGCGCAATGAATAAAGAAATGGAATCGCTTAACATATGACCGGCGTCCGCTAAAAGTGCCAAGCTGTTGGTAAGAATACCGCCAATGACTTCGATAATCATAAACACAGTAATAATGATAAAACTAATCATTAATGTTTTTTTATTAGCACCGTGGGTATGATCATGGTGATGACCCGCTCCCATAGGAAAACCTCCTTTTTCATTCATTTAGATGATGCAGAAGCATCTATTAACTATGATTCGCATGATTGATCATTTGTTTTAAAATAAGCATGACATGTTCATCATCCGGCGAATAATACATTGTCGTCCCTTCTCGACGGGACTGGACCAGTCGTAAGTTCTTGAGAAAACGTAATTGATGGGAAACAGTAGATTGTCTGATATCTAACGTTTCTGCAATCTTATTGACGGAGCATTCATTTTTAAATAATAAATATAGAATGCGGATTCTTGTTGGATCACCTAATGCTTTAAACGTCTGGGATACGATAAATAGCGTTTCACTATCCAGCTCTTCAGAAGAACTATTTTCCACTTTATAATCCTCCAATTTATGTACGACCTCCTCTTATCAATGTATTCTATGAAACGATGGTTAACTTGATTTTTAATATATGAACATATTAACATATAAGCATATAATATTCAACGGTGAAGCAATAATATAGTCATTCAATGAAAAATAAAACCAGCGATAGCAAATGTATTTTCTACAAACGCCATTAAAATCGCCGCCTGTTCCTTTTTCAATATGATGAATAACCCTCCTTTTTTAACATCTTATTTGTTTCGATTTGTGATGATAAATGCATTTATCGGGAAAACTATATTGTAACGATGGAATGTACCTCTCAACCATCTGTCCAGTATACTTGTTATTATTCCAAAAAATGCGTGAATAATAAGTGTTTACCTCATTTCATGCAGTTATGGAATAACAAAATGAAAGACAAATACAATCGTAATTGATAAACTTTTTATATAAATGACAGAAATGAAAAAGATCGGAGCTTAAAACATGGAAAATATTGCGTTAATTAGTATTGCTGTTATCGTCGTTGTCGGGATTTTTTCACAATGGCTTGCCTGGCGAATTCAATGGCCTTCTATCGTTATTATGTCTATTACCGGGCTATTGCTTGGTCCTATTTTTGGTCTGTTTAATCCTCAGGAAGCGCTTGGGAGCTTCTACAGCCCCTTGATTTCGCTAGCTGTTGCTATCATTTTATTTGAAGGCAGTTCCAGTCTGGATATTCGGGAAATTAAAGGCATATCTAAATCCGTTTTCCGGATTGTCACGATAGGTGCTTTCCTCGCCTGGATTGGCGGTTCGCTCGCCGCACATTATATTGCAGGATTAAGCCTGGAAGTCTCCTTCATTATCGGAGGTTTGTTTATTGTAACTGGGCCAACGGTTATCATTCCGCTGCTCAGAAACGCTAAATTAAAGCCTCGTACTGCAGCTGTTCTCAAATGGGAAGGTATTATTGTCGATCCTTTTGGTCCATTACTTGCCCTGTTTGCCTACGAGGTAATTAAAGTACTTACAACAGAAACATTACATATGAACTATATGTTCAATTTCTTTCTTAGTGCATGTCTTGCTGTCGTCTTTGGTTATGTAATTGGTATGGTTGTCAGCTTGATGATTGAGAAAGGATTTATTCCGGAATATTTAAAATCTCCGGTTATTATTGCCTTTGTATTGCTCTGTTTTACCTTGGCAGAAGTAGTGATGCATGAAACTGGTATGCTTGCTGTCACAGTAATGGGGTTGACTGTGGCCCGTACAAAACACTATGTCTCCTCCATTGGACATGATGTCAGCCATTTTGTGGAGAATGTCACTGTTTTATTAACATCCACCGTCTTTATTTTACTGACAGCTTCTTTATCAAGAGAAACCATTGCAGAAATATTCACATGGCCGATTATCGGATTTGTTCTTGTGATGTTATTTATTGTACGACCTTTATCGATTTGGCTCTCTACGATAGGAACAGAGCTTTCTAATTCGGAAAAAACCTTGATCGGCTGGATTGCTCCCAGAGGAATTGTAGCCTTATCTGTTTCCGGATATTTCGCAGCGAATTTGCTGAATGATGGGCATGAAGAAGCTGCTATCCTTACAACACTGACATTTGCACTTGTTTTTATTACAGTATGTGCGCATGGGTTTTCATTAGGTCCGGTTGCCAAAGCACTTAAGCTTGCTAATGATGCTCCTCCCGGCGTTTTATTAGTAGGAGCAAATAGCTTTTCCATTGCATTAGGAGCGTACTTGCAGAAGCTAGGGATACCCGTGTTAATCAATGATACTTCAGCTGCACAGCTACAGCCGGCTATAGATAAACAAATACCTGTCTATCAAGGACAAATTCTTGCCGAACATAGTGAGTATGAGGTGAATTTAACCCCATATGAAAGCCTTCTTTCTCTTACAGGAGATACAGCATTTAATGCACTTGTCAGTCAATCATATGTACCAAGCTTTGGCTATAGCAATACTTTTATGCTTCCAAGCAAAAGCTATCAACAAGAAGAAAATCAGGTTCCTTCTGCACGTAAAGCACATCTTTTGTTTCAAGAAGGTGCCGTCTTTACAGAGTTAAATAAAAAAATTAATACCGGCTATAGCATACAAGCGTTACCAGTGGAGAAAAAAGATAAAGTGAAGAAAACACAATTACCAAAAGAGACCATCCATCTTTTTGTTAGCAAAGAGAATAAGTCCGTTCAATTTATTACACTGAAAAGTAAGTTAACTCTTGATGAAGGAGATCAACTCATTGTTTTACAGAAAAACAAAACGGAAAACGAATGAAACATCTATGAATCGGGAAGTATATGTCTGAAACAAAGACATATACTTCCCTTTCTATTGCCAATGCCAAAATAAAAAACAATCCTCTCCTTCATATTACCTTTACCTAACAATCAGTCCCTCTTTCAAAATAAAAACCAACAAACCTGGGTAATCTATAATTATCTAGTTACAGAAATGGAGGGATATACGATGAATAAATTATTTACCATATTCGTTTTCATCGGGCTGCCGCTCTCCATCATCGGGTCTATCTTTCATTGGTCTGCCGTCATCATGTTTATTATTTATTGTTTGACGATTATTGCTTTAGCCGGCTTTATTGGCAGAGCCACAGAAAGTTTAGCAATCGTTTTAGGACCAAGAGCTGGCGGTCTGCTAAATGCTACTTTCGGAAATGCAGTAGAACTTATTATTTCTATATTTGCATTGAAAGCTGGGCTTATCGGAATTGTGTTAGCCTCGTTAACAGGTTCTGTATTAGGTAACTTACTGTTAGTCGGCGGTCTTTCTTTTTTTGTGGGTGGTTTGAAATATAAAAGGCAGTCTTTCAGCATTTACGATGCACGACATAATGCAGGTATGTTAATTTTTGCTGTTATTGTTGCATTTGTTATTCCAGAGGTGTTTACCAATACGATGGATGCACGTGATACAATGATTTTAAGTGTTGGCGTATCCATTATTTTAATTGTATTATATCTGGCTGCTTTATTATTTAAATTTGTTACCCATCGTGGCGTTTATCAAACAGATCATGCACAAAACGAACCGGATTACGAGGAAGAACCTGAATGGGGAAAAGCAAAAGCAATTATCATTCTGGCCCTTGCAACGGCTGCTGTAGCGTATGTTTCGGAACATTTGGTATCAACATTTGATACTGTCGGAGCGGCATTTGGATGGTCGGAACTATTTATCGGTATCATTATTGTTGCCATTGTGGGAAATGCAGCAGAACATGCTTCGGCAATTATTATGGCCTATAAAAATAAAATGGACGTTGCTGTTGAAATTGCCGTCGGTTCTACCTTGCAAGTAACCATGTTTGTATTGCCGATTCTTGTATTGTTATCTCTTTTCTTTCCAACATCGATGCCGCTTGTCTTCACCTGGCCGGAACTTATCAGCATGGTGACTGCCGTATTTTTAATGATCACAATTTCGAACGATGGGGACTCCAATTGGTTTGAAGGACTTGCGCTGTTAGCTGCGTATGTCATTATGGGGATTGGGTTTTACTTGATCTAAGGTTTATAATTGAAAATACGCTTTTTATAGCAACCGCATTTTTTAGCCAGTGCCCTTATTATATAAGAACACTGGCTATTTTATATAGAGAATATCTATTTTCCAAACAACCCATTCTTAATAACACATTCTTTTAACGATGATGTCTATCAGAATTTATATTGTAAATGACGGAATATAACGCACAGCAATATCTATAATTTCATACTCCTTTTCTAAATATCCAGATCCAAACGCCTGCCCACTTTTCGCCACAACACTTGAACCAGTTGTTAATGCCTCGTCCGGCACCTCTGCTTCACGTTGAATGAAGAACAAAAGCTAAGTTCGCGGTATTATGTCTCAGGCTCCTTTGTGATCTATATCCTATATGCTGGAACGAACCTGGCTGATAATGCTTGCTGGACCTTCCACTTATCATTTTTGAATTTCCTCTATTCTTGAAGTGGGAGTCTTACCAACAGTTACACTACGATAACTATATTCAGCAAGCATTTTTCTTTAAACTGCTTTCGTTCTATACATCAGATACAAGAAATACGGCGCCCCGATAATTGCCGCGATAATCCCTGCTGGAATCGTACCAATCGGTAAAATCGTCTGGCCGATGGTATCCGCAATCACCAGCAGCAATGCCCCCATCAATAATGCAATTGGCAAAAACAGCTGATGTCTTGGTCCGACGAAAGCCTTCGCTATATGCGGGCCCATTAATCCGATAAAACCAATCGAACCTACGACCGCAACGGCAACGGAAGATAAAATAACGGAAGCAATAAGCAGTATCCGTCTTTCTTTATCCATATTCATTCCTAAGCTTTTTGCTGTTTGGTCGTTTGTATTGATAATATTTAGACTGTTAGATTTAAAAAATAAAAATGGAATGATAATTAATATCCAGGGTAAAAAAGTAAAAACGAATGGCCATTCATCGCCCCAGATATTCCCCGCCAGCCATGCTGCAATAAATTCAGCCTGATCTTCATTAAATTTTCGCATTAGCGTTATCGAACCACCCGATAGTGCTGTGGATAGCCCGACACCTATCAAAACCATATTGGCAGGGCTGATTCCTTTCCCTTTATTATAGCTGAACAGAAATATCAGCAATGCGGTCAATATTCCCCCTGCTGCGCTGATTAACGGCAGCACATAAATAAACGTATTAGGGTTTGCTTGTCCGATAACAATAAAAACGGCAATTGCAAAGCCTCCGCCTGCATTGATGCCGAGAATCCCTGGCTCTGCCAATGGATTTTTAGTGATACTCTGGATTATGGCTCCGCTCATGCTCAAAGCTATTCCAGCAAGCAATGTAATCAGCATCCTCGGCATTCGAAACTCCATTAAAATTAAGTTATCCTTGAATTCCCCCTGCCCAATCAATGTTTTTAAATAAGTGGATAACTCCATTTTATATTCTCCGGAAGTAATGCTCCAAGTGACTGCCAAAAAAAGCAGCATCGCCAGAACGAGACATACAATGATCTGTTTTCTTTTCAACCTGGGATCAATCATATCGTTCGTCCCCCTTTTTTAATCAAATACAAGAAATAAGGGACACCGATAAAGGATATGATTGCACTGACAGGAGCTTCCCCCATCAGTCTGGCAATCGTATCTGCACCAACAACCAGACAGCCTCCTAAAACAGCGGTCAATGGGAGAACTTTTTTATAATCTGTGCCAACTAAAAACCTTGCAATATGCGGAATCATTAATCCTACAAACGCTATCTGCCCGACAATTGCTACAGAAATTCCTGCAAGCAGCATGCTTAAGAGCATCGTGCCCGCTCGTATAAGCTTTACATTCTGTCCCAGCCCTTTTGCAACTGCTTCCCCTACATTTAAAACAGACAACTGTCCGCTTAAAAGCATAAAGATAATCACGATGACAGCAACCACAGGTATCCCGACAGATAGCTGCTGCCAAGTAGTTCCAGAAACACCCCCGGAACTCCAGAATATTAAGGATTGATTTAACCTGAAATAGAGTGCAATTGCTTGGCTTGCAGCACTTAGCAAAGCACTGACTGCAGCACCTGCCAAAATAAGACGAACCGGATTAAATCCGTCTTTTCTGGAACGGCCAATCAACAATACCATGGTTCCGCCAAGCATTGCACCAATAAATCCAGCTAAAATCAATATGGGAAACGATATAACAGGTGAAACAGCGTAGGCCAATGCGAGCATCAGAGCAGCTCCCGAATTCAAACCAATTAAGCTCGGGTCAGCAAGGCTGTTTCTTGTGACGCTCTGAATTCCTGCACCAGAAACAGCAAGAGCAACACCAACCAATAAAGCTCCAATATCTCTGGGGATACGGACATCGATAATAATATTGTGGTTCATATCCATTGGGTCATAATTAAAAATCGCATCAAAAATCACAGAGGTATCTATCGCGGCACTACCGATTACAATAGATATCCAAAATGTTACTGCCAGAATGATACAGGCAATTGGAAAAATAACACGAAAATGAATAAAATTATTGTTCTTTGATTTCATAACTGCTGACTCATTTCTTCACTTGATTTCAACTTTGGAATATTTCCTGTTAACTAATTGGTAATTTGCTATCATCGGTTTTCCGGTTAACTTATCCTCCGTCAGCTCCGCATCAATATGGAAAACTTCGGCAAGTAATTGGCTTGATAAAACCTCTGGCAAACTGCCCTGTGTAATTATTTCCCCGTTCTTCATCGTTATCATGTAATCCGAAAAACGAATAGCCTGATTAATATCATGAAGCACCATCACAATCGTTGTATGCTGTTTCTGGTTAAGCTCCTTGATCAATTCTAAAATTTCAAGCTGATGTGCTATATCCAGAAATGTGGTCGGTTCATCCAGAAAAATAATATCCGTTTTCTGAGCCAGCGCCATAGCAATCCATACCCGTTGTTTTTGACCGCCGCTCAAATCATTGACCACGCTATGTTTAAACTCCGTTACACCAGTAACCTGTAAAGCCCACTCTATGACTTCTGCATCTTCTGGAGCTAAACGCCCAAATCCCTTTTGATAAGGATACCTTCCATAGGATACGAGCTCCCCGACAGTTAACCCGTCGGCAACTTCTGGAGATTGGGGCAAAATAGCAATTTTCTTAGCAATCTCCTTGGAAGCCGATTTTTGGATATCTGTTCCGTCTAAAGCTATTTTTCCTTTTTTTATCGGAAGAAGCCGGCATAATGCTTTCAGCAAAGTTGATTTCCCACAGCCATTCGGACCGATAATGGAGGTTATTTTCTGATCTGGTATCTCCATATTTAAATTTTCAATGATAACCTTACTCCCGTAAGCAATCGTTAAATCTCTTCCAGTAAGACGATTCATAGTGCTCCCTCTTTATAGTTAAATTAATCTTATGTTACTTCATCGCATCCAGTTGTTCCTTAATCATATCTCTTTGTGCTTCTAATGAAATCGGGTCATTATATCTGGTCACTGCTAAATCTAATTTAATTACTCTGCCCTCTTGAACAGCCTCGATATTTTCCCAAACCGCTGATTCTGTTATAGGGGCTTCTTGCCCTTCCGTAGCTAACACAATAAAATCGCCTGCGTACTCAGGAAGTTCTTCTGTGGAAAGCTCTACATTAAATTGATCCTTCGTAACCTCTGCCAGCGTATCCGGCTGTACAAATCCATAGCCATCATATAAGATTTCTCCGCCGCGACCGTAATCCGTATTAAATGAGACCAGCCCTTTCGGTGTTGATTGGAAAATGGAAAGTGTACTATTCCCGATTAGGTCTTCATACTCCGCTGCATCCTCGCTCATTTTTTCTTCCCATTCCTCCAGCCAAGCTTGTGCCTCTTCCTCTTCTCCGACAAGCTCTCCTAACAATCTCGTATTATCTTTATACGTGCTGATCATAGAATCAAACGTTACCGTTGGAGCAATTTGCTCTAGTTTATTTAAATTAGGATCTGTCGCTGTCGCAACAATTAAATCCGGCTCCAGGTTGATAATGCTCTCTACGTCTTCCGGATCGATACGTTCTATCCCTTCTGTCGCCTCATTCAAAACCTCGTCCTGGTCAACATAAAAGCTTACGCCAACCGGTTCATGCCCAAGTTTGAGCAATGCACCTATATAGGTTGGATGAAGTACGACAATTCGTTCAGGGTCAGCGGGCACCTCCACATCCTCACCGCTATCTGTCGTAAATGTTTTTGTTTCTGTCTCACTTGACTCGTTACTGTCTTCATTACTTGCTTTGGCGTTATCCGATTCCTGCCCGCTATCATTACAAGCTGTCAAAAAAATAAGAAATAGTGCACTGATTAAAAAGAATAAGCTTTTTTTCATGTTATGTTTCTCCTTGTATATTATGTTTAAGCCTAATAATTAATAGATTTTAGGCATCACTTGTACCTTGAAAATTAAATAATAATAGTTAGTCATTTTATTTATTGTTGGAGGGCGCAGCTTCGTAATGAGCGTATGCTTGCCTTGGCAAGCATACCGCGAATTAGAAAGAAGCAAGCGACAGTGCGGTAGCCCTCAAACAAAAGTGTTTACGATGCTGAGCTGTCTTTGGGAAAATAGCCATAGGTAGCGTTCCTACCAAGGGATTGTTCCGATTTCTCCTGTTGCCCCAAGCTAACACTTGGGTGTCTTCCAATTAGAGAGTGTTGCCCTGGCCCTGTGTTATAGACCTACACGTTGACTGTTTCCCGGTCAGTTAGCCCTCCCGCAAAGCAGAAGGAGGCTCATGCACTGCTGACTCCCGGTGTATTCCAATAGCTCGCAAGGCTGTCGTTCATAGGTTTCCCAGGGACATCTCAGCATCGTAGGCGCTACATCATCATAAACCAAAGGAGG
The DNA here is from genome assembly GCF_900166635.1 of Oceanobacillus timonensis. Lineage (NCBI taxonomy): Bacteria > Bacillati > Bacillota > Bacilli > Caryophanales > Bacillaceae > Oceanobacillus > Oceanobacillus timonensis. The sequence goes on along the minus strand of NZ_LT800497.1, from coordinate 1,482,968 downwards.
TGATTCCTATGACTTCTCCCTTGTTCGTCGGAATTGACGTAAGCAGTAAGCATAACGTCGTCTGTTGCTTAACCCGGGACGAAGTGAAACGGCCTCTGAGCCGATTTACCATTACCAACAATCGTCCCGGCATTCAAGAATTGAAAGACCGTATTTCCAAACTCGTCAAAAAACATGGGTTTGAACAGGTTTTATTCGGTCTGGAACACACCGGAAGCTATTCGACGCACACGGCTATCTATTTGCAGCAGCACCTGGACTTTGGCGTATCAGATAAATTGGTTTACGCATTGAATCCTAGCCTTATCAAAGAATTCAAAAAAGCGAATTTTCTCGATGCTCCCAAAAACGACCGGGTGGATGCCTGGTATATTGCCGCAAAACTTCGTGCAGGTAATTTACCGCATCCTTATACGTGGAGCGAGCCACAAATGGCTCTACAGCGACTGACACGTGCACGATATCATTTGATGCAGGATTTAACACGGGAGAGCAACTTTCTCCTGACAAACCTGTATTTAAAGTTCAGCGACTATACCATCGCTGGACCGTTTAAACAAAACACGCTCGGCGTAACGTCCATGGCCGTCATGGAAGAGTTTACTTCCGTTGAAGAACTCGTTGATATCTCATTGGACGAGCTCATTACCTTTTTGGTGCACCATGGAAAAAATCGATTCGATGATCCCGAAGCCGTTGCCCGTTCCTTAAAAAAGGCAGCACGGTCTTCTTATCGGCTATCTGACTCCATGGCAGATTCGGTCAACTTAGCGATGGCATCCAGTATCCGGGTTATTCGCGCTATTCAGCAGGAATTAAAGGTCTTGAAAAAAGCCATTATGGATCATTTAGAAACCATCCCACAAACGCTGGATACAGTCCCGGGAATTGGTCCGATTTTCGCTTCTGGTATCCTGGCCGAAGTAGACATTCATCAATTCCAAAAACAGCAGCAGCTGGCTAAATTCGGCGGAATTGCCTGGAACCAGTCGCAATCCGGTGATTTTACTGCCAATCGAACCCGGCTGATTCAATCGGGGAACCGCTATCTCAAGTACTACCTCTTTGAGGCCGCAAACAGTGTTCGGGTGCATGACCCTGTTTTTGCCCAGTACTATGCGAAAAAGCGGGAAGAACCAAAAGAATTTGCCAACAAACGTGCCCTTGCGCTTACAGCTCGAAAACTTGTGCGGTTGATCTTTTATCTGCTGAAGAACAACCAAATTTATCATCCAGAAGGAGGGATGCCACAAAATCATAAATAGATTTTTATCGCCCTTTTTCTTTCACCTATTAATTTGTTTATATGGTATAAAATGTAAACAAATTAGGGTGGGTTTAGTTTCCTATTGCCTTTTTTAGCTGTATTGGCACGAATGAAGTAGGTTTTTAAAAATCAGTGCTTGACATTATACCGCTGCTCTCTATTTGATTTAGGTATTCATCCGTATAAATATACTTTATTTTTTTCATCCAAAATATCATTATGGGATGAAACGACAGCCGTTTTATGTGCATCTGGTTCCATATATAATTTGGCACTGTTTACTGCATTAGCAGCATCCTGATAAGCTCCGGCAATCAATTTTAATTTCCCTTCATAATAGACACAATCCCCGGCCCCGTAAATTCCAGGCAGGTTGGTATTACCAAACGCATCGCTTTTTATCTGTAAATAATCCCCTAATTCCAACCCTGTTTTATTTTCTTCGTTATTAAAAAGATAATTGTCCTTGTTGTACCCGTGATTTACCAGCAATGCATCAATTGACATCGTAAATTTTTCATCTGTTTTGTTGTTGTACAGGACCACCTCTGAAACCTCGTCTTCACCTGTCAGCTTGTCAATTTCTGTATTAAACAGGATATTCACTCCATTATTTATGAGCTTTGTTTTGGTTGATTCTAACCCCTTTAAATCTTCTCCCCGGTAAATCAACGTGATCTCCTTGGCTATTGGGGATAAATCATTGCCCCAATCTATCGAGGATGGGCCTCCTCCTGAGATAAGCAGCGACTTTCCTCGAAATTCATTAACATCAAGAACTTTATAATAAAGATTCTTGCTTTCAAATTCAGCCGCCCGCGGCACTTCCAATTTAAATGGACTGATCACACCGCCCATCCCGGTAGCAATAACGATTGTTTTTGAATAATGTATTTCCTCTGTACTGGTTGTCAGCATAAAGGTACCGTCTTCTATTTTTTCTATGTCCGTTACAATCTGCCCCAATACAACAGCCGGATCAAATGCCAGCCCTTGTTTAATCGATTGATCGATTAGCTCTCTTCCTGTTATTGGAGGAACTCCTCCCACATCCCAGACCATTTTTTGCGGGTACACATGCACTTTGCCGCCAAGCTTATTATCAGCTTCAATGATTTTTGTTTTCATTTCCCGCAAACCGGCATAAAAGGCAGTGAACAACCCTGCTGGCCCTCCTCCAATAATGGTAATGTCATATATTTCTTCTTTATTTTTAAACAATTCGTATCCCATCCTTTTCGTCTATTTTATTATTGATAATGATAATCGTTATCAATTAAATTCATTATAATTCAATTTTCTTATAAATCAATACATTTTTTTGGAGTAAAATGATAGGCTTTTTAACGGCGAAGGTAGTAAAAACGTTATTTTTCTAAGTAATGGAGGGAATGGAATAGGGTAGATATCATTTCTAAACAAAAAGAAGGGAGCTGTATGTCGTCACTCGACATACAGCTCCCTTTAAACTGAACATGTATTTTGAATGTAATTTGAGAATTGTTCTTTCTTCATTGGAACAAAAGATTTTAGCCAGAAAGGAGACGCCTTTTATGATACATTTCACAGTTTAAACAAGCTGGCTAAGCAGATCGATCATGCTGGCAAAAATTCAACGTATCCGTCCGTCATTTAAAGCTCTGTTCTCAGCTCCCACAATTCCGGAAAAAAATATTGTTCCATTACTTTCTTCAGGTAGCTTACGCCGCCAGAACCTCCTGTTCCTTTTTTAAAACCAATAATCCGCTCCACCGTTTTCATATGTCTGAAACGCCACTGCTGAAATAAACCCTCAATATCCACCAGCTTTTCAGCAAGTTCATACAACTCCCAATACTGATCTACATTTTTATAGATCAGCATCCAAGCTTTTTTTACACTTTCATTCGTTTTATGCGTTATACTAACATCTCTGTTCAGGACTTCTTTATCGATGAGAAAACCGGCTCTGGCAAGTGCTTGGATTGAAACATCGTAAAGGCTTGGTGCATCGTGCGCTTCTTGTAAAATTTGATGAAGCTCCATATCTTTTTCATATATTTTGAGAACATATTCTGTTTTATATCCCAAGGCAAATTCGATTAATCTATTCTGATAAGATTGAAATCCGGAAGCATTTCCCAATTTATCTCTAAACTCAATATACTCGCTTGGTGTCAATGTAGACAAGACGTCCCATACACTTTTCAACTGCTCTTGTATTTGAGTTACCCGGGCAAGTTTTTTAAAGGAGGACCTTAGATTGTCTTCCTGTATATCCTCAATAGCAGAGTAAATCTCATGCAAGATCTGCTTCATCCATAGCTCACTGACATGATGGACAACAATAAATAACATTTCATCATGATGACTGCTTAAACGGTGCTGGCTCGATAATAACGTGTCCAGGCTTAAATAATCGCTATACGTCATTTTCTCTTTAAAATCAGTTTGGATACTCTTTTCATTTTCAAAAGCTTGGTGCCGATTAACTGATTTCATTTTACCGCTCCTCTATTGGTTTGATAACAGCACGAACTGGGCTTCCATCACCTTCTTCCAGCGCCAGTGGCAATGCAATCAGTTCATAATCACCTTCTTCTACTTGGTCCAGCATCACATTTTCCAGAATATAAATATCGTGTTTGTATAATGCATGATGTCCGCTCAAGTCTTTACTTGAAATTCTGTCCACAGAGGGGGTGTCCACTCCCGCCAGTTTAACGCCGAGTGTTTCCATATAAGCAGCACCATCCGCTGTAATTGCGGCAACCTCTTTCGGAAATCGGTCGGGCTTGTTCGGAAGTGCCGTTTTGATCAATAAACGTTCTGCGTGTTTAATCCCCTTTGTTTTCAATGCTTCGGCATTAATTTCATCAAAATCACTAAGATCAATAACCTTACAAGCACCAACATAGCGTTCTATATCCAAATCCAGTATCCGCTTGCCATCATTTAAAAAGTGAAACGGTGCATCCACATGCGTCCCGATATGGGCGCTTGTTGTGATTTTACCGATATTCACAGATCCTGACGTTTCTTTGGTGACGGGAGTTTCATAGTGAAATGGCTCATCTTCCGGCCAGTGCGCCAGTTTATTATTCAACGGTTGGGAAATATCAATCCATTTGGACATTAGGAAACAACCTCTCTTTCATTAGAAAATTGCTCATACCATTTCTCTACCATTATATTTTTCAGTCTTTGTACACAGTCATAAACATCCGCAAAAGAATTATATAAAGCAACCGGAGCAAGACGAATGCCGGATGGTTTTCTGAAATCAGGGATGACATTCTTCCATTTTAACGCTTTACAAATCCGTGCTGCTTCCGGATGCTCCAGGTAAATATGTCCCCCACGCTGTTTTTCATTTTTTGGATTACAAATAACAAAACCGAACTCCTTTAACTCATATTCCACTAAGTCCATCATATAAGCAGTCAGCTGTAAGGATTTTTCACGTATCTTTTCTATCCCTGCTTCCTGAAATAAATCCAGCGCACCAATTAACGGAGCAGCACTTAACACATGTGGTGTCCCAATTTGAAAAGCTCCCGCATCCTCTGCAGGCATCAAGGTATGTTCCATGTCAAACTGCTTTTCTTTATCCGAGCTGAACCACCCTGCTAGTCCTGGCGAAATACCAAAATGTTTTTCATTCACATAAAGTGCCGCTACACTTCCGGGACCGGCGTTTAAATGCTTATACGTGCACCAAAACGCAAAATCAACATTCCAATCATGTAACTGATGTGGGATAGCTCCAACCGAATGACATAAATCAAAACCGATTTTTATACCGCGTTCATGCGCTGCCTTTGTTAACTTTTCCATATCTAATATTTGGCCGCTCCGATACAGAACGCTTGGTAATACGATTAGCGCAACTTCCTCTGTCATTGCGTTGATAATTGTTTGTTCATCAAGTATATGACCATCCTCGCTCGGAACTTGAACAAGATGCGTGTCATCATACCCTTGTAATGCCAACTGTGCCTTTAAAGCGTAAATATCGCTTGGAAAATTAAGCGTGTCTGCCAGTATTTTGGTTCTCTTTCCTTCCGGTTGATAAAATGTAGAAACCAGTTGATGTAAATTTACTGTTGTCGATCCGGTTACGACGACTTCTTTATTCTTAGCACCTACAAGCCCAGCCATGTTGTCACCAAGTGATTCCGATAAGTAATACCAGGGCTGCTCTCCAGTCGTCCATCCGTCAATACCGTGTTCTTTCCATGAAGCTAGTAAACCATAAACAGACTGTTCTGCTCTTTTGCTCATCAGTCCTAAAGAATTCCCGTCCATGTAAACGCATTCATTATTGAGGTAAAATTCATTTCGAAAATCTCTCAATACATCGACAGCATCTAATTTGTCAGCATAAGCTTTGGTATATTTTTCTTTCATTTTTCCACTTCCCTTAGTGATTATTTGGAAAGATTTAAAATTTATCCTATTGTATGATACCCATTCATTTTACAACAGCCATATAAGGAGATACAACTTCTAAAGAGTATCTCCTCTACTTGGATAATTATTTCCTATAGACTCGGCTCATTTTCGCTATCCTGCTCATCATCACGTACCACAAAATGTCTGATAATCCTGTTCCGGTGGATTAACAGCATATTTCTCCTGCTCCTCTGTATACGCATAAGGATCTTCCAATGCTGTCAACAAGGCTTGGAAAGGTTCGTAATCTCTTTTTTCCACTGCTGCGGTCAATACCTCTTCCACCAGATAATTCCTCGGAATAATCGATGGATTATGTCGTTTCATTACTTGATAAGCTATTTCTAAAGATGCCGATTGCCTTTCAAGCTTATCCTGCCATGCTTGATACCACTCTTTAAAAGCTGTTGATTGAAAAAGCGCAGAATCCGCATCGAACTGCTGCAGGGTTAAGGAACGAAAAGTGTTCGTAAAATCGGCACGGTATTCCTCCATTAAATCCAGTAAATTTTGGATTAATGTTTTATCATTATCCTTTTTATCCACAATACCAAGCTTTTGTCTCATCCCGTCTAACCAATATGCTTCCACAGACTTGACGTAGGTTTCTACAGCCTCTTTCGCCTCAGGAATCGCCTGTTCTTCATCTTCATCCATCAGAACTAACAAGGATTCTGCAAAGCGTGCCATATTCCAAGCTCCAATTCCCGGTTGATTGCCGTAAGCATAGCGTCCTTCCTGATCAATCGAACTAAAAACGGTTTTCCGGTCATATTGATCCATAAAAGCACATGGACCATAATCAATCGTCTCTCCGCTGATAGCAACATTATCTGTATTCATCACACCATGGATAAAGCCTTTTAACTGCCAGTCTGCAATTAATGCAGCCTGCTTGTCTGCTACCTTGTATAAGAATTTCAAATAACGGTTCTCATCCGCTTCGATTTCTGGATAATGCCGCTTGATACTATAGTCTGCCAATGCTTGTAAATCCTCTTTACTTCCCCATTGCCTTGCATATTGAAACGTTCCAACCCGAAGATGGCTTTTGGCTACTCTTGTTAATATAGCGCCAGGCAACGGAGCTTCACGCAATACTGTTTCACCTGTTGTGGCTACCGCTAAACTACGGCTTGTCGGAATGCCCAAACCATGCATTGCCTCACTGATTAAATATTCTCGCAGCATCGGGCCAAGCACAGCTCGTCCATCTCCGCCGCGGGAATAAGGCGTTCTGCCAGAACCTTTCAATTGAATATCATAGCGCTCTCCCTTCGGAGTCACTTGTTCTCCAAATGATACAGCCCGGCCGTCGCCAAGCATGGTAAAAGAGCCAAATTGATGCCCTGCATAGGCTTGGGCGATTGGTTCACTTCCATTGGGAAGCTTATTGCCTGCAAAGATATCCGCTTCGTTTTTCAAAGCAGAACTGTCCATTCCTAATTCTTCTGCGAGGTTTTCATTGTATATGACTAATTCTGGGGCATCTGCTCTTACTGGTTTCACATTTGTATAGAAAAGATCAGGCAATTGCTGGTACGTATTTTCTAAATTCCAGCCTTGATTCTGTTTATCAGTCATCGTATCGCCTCATTTATTTAAAAATTTGTTTTCTTTAGGATAACATATGAATGGTTTAGAGAAAGAATCTGGTGCTTTGTGATGAAACCTCTGAAGTCCCATACAAAGAAAGAAACAGAAAAAGCAACAAAATAATTTCGCTATAACACTAACAATCTTTGTTAGTGTTATAGCGAAATTATTTTATGGAGTTGTTTTTTTGTCACTCTCTCACAGAGCAGTTTTTTCTTGTAGAAAAGAACGAAAGAAGTTGGGAACCACTCCAACTTCTTTTATCTGTGAAATCCCGCATTCTTTCTTACACCTTTAGTTTAATCCACAGGCTATCGCCTGTCAAAGCGATACAACTTCACTCCATCTTTTAGTATAGGAGTATTCTGAACCTTTAAAAATTGAACAAACAAGAAATGCTATTTATGGTAAAATAAAAAAAGCATGAAGTGGACAAAATGTATTTCACGCAAAAAATCTCCCCAAAGTTGACATACCGCTAGCTGAAAGGGGGTGTACCTTTGGGGACTCGTAAAAACAACCTAGAAAAAAGAAATGAGAAAATCTTCAAAAATGTTTAGGTTTAATTCGAGGTCTAGCCAACCTTGCGAGAATTATATCTTTCATTAAGAATTGGTTCTCATAATTTTTTTACCGCTCTTTTTCTTTTAAAAGAGCGGGTTTTTTGCATAAAAAAAGTCGGAAGCCACCCAACTTTTTTCCGTCACCCTTGGGACGTAAAAACACCTAGTTCTAATACACCCTTATTTTAATCCAAATATAAACTTGTGTCAATTCGATTTCAGCGGACAAAATGTCATGAAATACTTGATAAAATAAGGGTTCTATATATCTATTCCCTTTATCCTCTAAATTATTCTTAATCACAAAAATTAGAAATACCTAAACCTTCTTTGTCGAACTACAATTTTTTAGCAGAAGTGATTAATCAAACTTTAAAGAGCAAATAAAGCAAGTAACAGCAATGACTTTCAACCTATAATAGTTATTAAGAATAGTACTGTCCTGCCTAACAGCACTACTCTTTTGTATTCTTATATCCAAAGAACTCATAGAGCAGAATAATGATGGCAGTTACAAATCCTATTACTATAAAAGTATTTACTTTAGGTATATCAAAAACAAACACTACAATAATAAATACAATTAAAACCATGAGTATCTGTCCATAATCTTTCTTTCTATTTTTCCTCTTATTACTCATAATGTATTTCAGAGCTCCTTTGGTTTTAATCTTTCCAGAAAAAATCAAATAATAAGTGTACATGTCAGTTATTTACCCGGTATATTATACTATAAACAAATGCATCATTTTTATTTTAAAGAAATACCTGCTCCACAAGATATCTGTATAATTAATCGAAGAAAGCGTGATAATATGGCAATCCTTCCTAACAAACTTGGAATTACCAGCCAAACCGAACTCAACCGCATAGAAGAGAAGATTTCGAAGCAAAAAGCAAAACAACTCTTTGACTCTGGTGATATGAACTTTATAGAAATAGGGACTTTCAAAGGATTAAGCGAAATTCACAGGTATCTTTTTGAAGATATCTATAAATTTGCCGGTATGATGCGCGATGTAAATATAGCTAAGAAAGATTTCCTGTTTGCCCCCGTCATGCATCTAAAGGATTCTTTGGATTATATAGACAAGATGCCTCAGCACTCCTTTGATGAGATTATTGAGAAATATGTTGAAATGAATGTTGCGCACCCCTTTCGAGACGGGAATAGGAGAAGCGCAAGAATCTGACTTGATTTGATGTTAAAATCGGAAGTGCGTGGCGTAATTGACTGGAATGTAGTAGAAAAAAAGATTACTTACCAGCTATGGAACGCAATCCAGTACAAGATATTGAGATAAAACAAATCTTAAAAAACGCTTTGACGCCCAAAACAAATGATAGAGAACAGTTCATGAACGGAATCGATGCCAGTTTCTATTACGAGGGTTATTTTGCATACAAAATGGAAGAATTATAAGGAAACAGCGCTCATTTCAGAGTTGAAATAAGCGCTGCAAGAAAGTGCTCTTTAAACCACAGGAAAAGCAGGTAAATCATCCACAAAAGCAGAAATATCCTGCCCTGCTTCCTCCTCCGTCACTAAACAAGCATCCAACGACGCCGCAATCCCTTCCTTATCCATCTCACTGCCAATCAAAACAAGTTCTGTCATTCGACCCCCGGCCTGTTCATCCCAGTCCTCAAACAAAGAGGGGTCCTGCACTTTTAATGCTTCCTGTTCTGCTTCCGAATAGCTTGCCAGCCATCTGCCGGCTCCTTCCAGTGTCATCATTGAACCTGCCTGAGACAAAAACCCTGCTACATTATTTCTGGTGACTAACCAAAAGAAGCCTTTCGCCCGGAGGATTTCCTTCGGCCAATTTTCCAGCCAACCTTGAAAACGCTCGGGATGAAACGGTTTTCTGCTTCGATAGACAAAGGAGCTGATTCCATATTCTTCTGTTTCCGGAATATGCTCCTCATTCAATTCCTTGATCCATCCGGCGCCATGCTTTGCTTCTTCAAAGTCAAATTGGCCGGTTTGAAGCACCTGTAACGGATCTACTTTCCCGAAGACTGCTGTGATAAATTTCGCATCTGGGTTTAATTTATAAAGTAAGCTCTTTAATGAAGTAATCTCTTCCTCCGTCATCTGATCTGTTTTATTTAAAATAATCACATTGGCAAATTCAATCTGGTCTACCAGTAAATCGACAATTCCTCTTTCATCGTCTTCAGCAACTTCCATCCCGCGGTCCATCAATAAGTCCTCTGATTGATAATCCTTCCAAAACTGATGTCCATCGATGACCGTTACCATCGTATCAAGCTGGAAAAAGGCATTTAAGTCGATTCCCAATTCATCATCCGCATAGACAAAGCTTTGCGCAACTGGAATAGGTTCCGACACACCGCTTGATTCAATCAACACATAATCGATATCGAGTTCTGCGAGTTTTTCCAGCTCTACAATCAAGTCTTCTCTTAATGTGCAGCAAATACAGCCATTAGTCATTTCTACCATATTTTCTTCCGTACGGATAAAGCCGCCTTCTTTGACTAATTTAGCATCCACATTTATCTCACTCATATCGTTCACGATAACGGCTATTTTCAATCCTTGCTGATTTTGAAGCAGATGATTCAGCAGGGTTGTTTTTCCTGCACCTAGAAATCCGCTTAACACCGTTACTGGTATTTTCTTGCTCACTTTATTTCACGCCTTTCTTACAGATGAACTGGCTGTAACCGTCATTCTGGAAATGACAGCATTACAGCCAACTAAACGTCTTTATTCCTATATTTTTTGTCTATATAAAAGAAGCTTCCTCTCCGCTAATGAAGGATTCACGTTCTTTCCTTGTCCAAATAAACTCGGCTCGGTGTCGTCCCTTGCTGATACAAGTACTTTCCACTATACCCTTCCGTTTTCTGATCCACCTTGGCAATAACAAGCTGGCAAACTCGCATTCCGGCCTGCAGCTGAACAGGCACGCGATTCGCATTAAACAATTCCAGTGTAATTTGTCCAGAAAATCCCGGATCGATCCAGCTCGCATTTTGAATAAAAACACCGAGTCGTCCAATCGAGCTTCTTCCTTCCACAAAGGCAGTTAACTGTTCTGGGAGACCAATTTGCTCCAATGTCGTTCCCAATAGAAAGCTTTGCGGCGGAATCGTGATGGTCTCTTGCTCTGCTATCTTGATTTTCCGATAATCTGCTGGTTGATCAACCGATAAATAGGGCGTGGACAAGTCATCAACAACTAAAAAATCTTTTCCCAACCGCAAATCAATCGAAGCAGGCTGGACACTTAATTCCTGAAAAGGAGTAATCATTAACAGCTTATCATCAACATGCTGTTTTATCGTTTGTCCGGATAAAATCATGCCTTCGCACTCCCGGATAGCTGCCACGGAAATGGATTTCTAAACGCGGACCAGTCCTCATCCATTTCTGTTTCACTCAACAGGCAGCGTTCTAAATCCTCGGTTATCTGTTCCTTATCCAAGTCCATGCCGATGAATACCAGCTTCGTATGGCGGTCTCCGAATTGCGGATCCCACAGCTCTCTGATTTCTGGATTATTCTCGAATATTTCCCTTTGCTGGGCTTTTGGCAGCGAATCGACCCAATAGGCTAAAGGCTCCACCTCAACAGAAGGCCCTGCCTGCGATAGCAATAAGGCTAGATCATTATGTGTCGCACACCAGACAACGCCTTTCATGCGGATAATTTCTCTTGGCAAATCCTGATACCAGCTTACCAGCCGTTCCGTATGAAATGGCAATCTGGACCGGTATACAAAGGAACTGATCCCGTATTCTTCCGTTTCCGGCGTATGATTTTCGACGCCCGCATTTAATTCCTGCAACCAGCCGGCTGAGTCGCTCGCCTTCTCAAAATCAAATAAATTCGTATGGACAATTTCCTGTAAATCGACCTGACAATGCTGGGTACGGATGATTTTTGCTTCCGGTTGTAAGGTACGAATCACCTGCTCCAGCTTATCTAAATCTTCTGCTTTGACTAAATCTGTTTTATTGAGAATAAGCACATTACAGAATTCAATTTGATCAATTAATAAATCAGCAATATTTCGTTCATCTACATCACTGACCGCCTGTTTCCGGTCAAGAAGCGAATCGCCTGAACCGAAATCATGCCAGAAGCGGTTCGCATCAACAACGGTAACCATGGTATCCAATCGGCAATATTGGGTTAAATCAATATCCATCGTTTCATCAATATAAGAGAAGGTTTGGGCTACCGGAATCGGTTCACTAATCCCGGAAGATTCAATCAATATATGATCAAACTCTCCTTGCTTCACCAGTTTTTCCACCTCTACTAATAAATCCTCCCGCAGTGTGCAGCAGATGCAGCCATTAGACATTTCAACCAGCTTTTCCTCTGTCCGTGAAAATCCGCCTTGGGATTGGACCAGCTCACTATCAATATTGACTTCACTCATGTCATTGACGATGACCGCCACCTTTAACCCTTCCCGGTTATGTAAGACATGATTTAATAACGTTGTTTTTCCAGAACCTAAATACCCGCTTAATACCGTAACAGGAATCTTCTTCATGTATTCGTCCTCCTCTTTTTAAAATATGAAATGTAATCCTCCAGCAACAATTGCTGCGCTGACAATACTGGTCAGCATTTGCTTTCCGCCAATAGACAGGGAAGTCCTCCAGCCCAGTTCCTTCCCAATTGTAAATAATGTCACCAGACAGGCGGAGAGTGTCGATGCCAGATAGACAAGAATAAAAATCTGGCTCAGCGACATCTCCATTAATAAGCTGCCCTGCCCTTCATTTAAGATAAGCAGGCCATCTTTCCGAATGAAAGAAAATATCAGCCCCGGCGCCGCATCTACAGGTAAGGAAAATAAATAGATTATCGGCATCGCAAGCCAATGGAGTAGAGATAATATATTCATAGCCTGGAGCACAGATGCCGCCAGACATATTATTAAAAATATCGGCATTGCCTGCAGTAAAAATTGTTTAATCGAACTGGCAACCTTCCATGCAAATGCCTGCCAGTTTATTTTTTGAATATAAGGAAGCGGAGCAATACGTGTTAGATTATCTGCCTCATTCCGATTCCAAATTCTTGTGTGGATTGCTCCAACGATAAATAAGATAAATAGATATGGAATAAATAACAGCGGGGCATGTGCTGCACTAAAGATAGACAGTGTTGCTCCGATTTGATAACTGCATGCCGAGCCAAATGCAATCAGTGAAACACAGTTCGTGCGGGTGCAGCTGCTGCAGCCTCGGCTTTGAAAAACCGCCACAACATTACATCCGAACCCCGTGATAACCGGAAGCAGGTCCCTTCCCGTCAAACCAATTTTACGAAGCCATGGATCCAGTGCACGTGTGACATGCTCCTGTATACCTGTCTCCTCAGTAAGGCTTGTCATCACACTGATCAGCAGCACAACAGGAAAAGCCCACAGAAAGGAATAAGAACCTAGCGTAATCAAGCCGTAATCACCTGTTAATACCTCCGCCAAAAAAGAAGGCGCCTGATTGATCCAGCCTGCAATCGGATCAAGAACATATTGATCAGCTATCGGCTCCAACCAACTGACAAATAAATAAGCACCCATGACAGGGACAGCAAACATTCCTAAAATAAAGAAGCAAGCCAGGATTGGTCCGGCAATCGGCATACGAAATACCGGAATTAATTGATTAGCCGTAGCACCCGCATCGGGAAGAAAGCTTAGAATGCTTTTAGAAGCTCCCCAAACTTGCGCCTGCTTTATGCCCTCAATCACCGCCTCCTGATTCTGCTCATCCATTTTTCTTGTATTTACCCAAACAACCGGAACCTGTACTAATTCCTTTATCCGATTTTGTTCAGACAGAGGTGGTAAATACTTGTCCCGATGTGTTGCAACAACTGCAATCCTTTTGCCTTTCAAATTTAGTTCTGCTTGCAGCTCGGTCAATTCTTCCTTTAAATTAGTGGCTTTCACAACTAATAAAATCGTTTTTTCATCCTGAAAATGGTCCAGGGTAAGCTGTGTATTCTGGCTGTCCATATCAAATTGCAGCCCGGGAAGATCTGTTAGATGGACATCGGGATGTAATTGACAGGAAGCTTTCAAAGCAGCAATCGTCGACCCTTTTACATTCCTGGCAATAGCACTTTTCTCACCCGTCAGCGCACGAAACAAACCCGACTTCCCAACGGATTCACTGCCAATCAGCACCACCTCTTCCTGTGTAAGGGAAGAGGCTTGAGCCTGCTCTAGCATTGGCACATCTCCCCGCACATAGAAAGGTCATTCAGATAAAAGTTTTCTTTTTTATACTCTTCCAAAATGGATAAATCCAAATCCAGCTGTCTTCCAATCGTTTCTGCGATTACCGCAAACCGCTGGCGGAATTTATAAATATAACAGAAGATATGGCTGCCATGCCGCAATTCTGGACCTGCCAAAAACAGCCCGCTCACTGCTGTTGATTCATCCTGCTCATTCACAAGTACTTCGTTATGCTTCCCGCGTGACACTAAATTCTTTATTTGCTTCGTGCTGCCAGTAAAGCCTGTTGCCAGAATAGGTCTCGCTTTTGTAAAATATACTTTTCCATCCTTCGTATAGACATCATAGCCTGAAGGATTTTCTTCAATTCGTGCGACAGTAGTATTACCCGTTACAGTTAATAATCCAGCATCGAATAAGGGGCGAACCCGGTTATAGGTATAAGTTGATAGAGCAAGACTTGGATCACTGCTATCCAATTCCCATGTATTCGTTCTAGCAATCACTCTCGTTTTTTTACCAAGCTGCCCTAATTGATAGGCAGCATCCATGCCGCTTTCGTAGCCGCCGATGATAAGAAAATCATCTCCATTCATCTCCTGCCAGGATGAAATCATACTGTTGTGGATTCCCAGATCCGCACCAGGAAACGGCGTTACATCAGGGAATTGATATTCTCCCCCAGCCCAGACAACGTAGCGGCTTTGATAAAGTCCGTCTGACGTATTTATAGAAAAAATGGTGTCTTTTTTATCTATGTGATTCACCTGAACTCCTTTTTTGATTGGAACGGCAAAATGATTTGCCACTACCTCCAAATATTTCGCATAAGCTGGTCCTGTGGGATGCTCCATATCAAGGGTATAAGCTGGTGACGTTTTCGGAACGATGGCGTTTAAATCGGTTTGACCAAATCCTTGCGCCGGGAATGATGGCGTAATAAAGCGCATTTCCTCCGGCTAGCTTTGAAAAGAAGCACCAACATCATCTTTTTCTAAAATCAGACAGGATGCATTCATCTGCTTGAGTATTGCCGCAACACCAATACCTGAAGGACCTGCCCCTACAATAACGACATCATATATTCTTTTCATGGTTACCCTCCTCAAATCGTAATTATTACGGTTTGATATTCAAAAATTAAGCAAGGCAATATTGAAAGCCTTTTTCCAACTCTTGATGGTCAAGATGCTTCCCAATAATAACAACCTCGCTTTTGCGTTTTTCATCCTTTGTCCATACATCGCCTTCCGTACCTGCAAAGAGCATATGCACTCCTTGAAACACCACTTTTTGCTTCATTTGTTTAATGGAAAGAACTCCCTTGTAACGGTAGAGACTTTCTCCTTTGATACGAACTAAGTAAGCAAACCATTTATTCACTTTGTCCAAATCAAGCGGGCGTTCATCTTGAAATACAAAGGATGTCACGTGATGATTATGATGATGGTGATGCGTTTCTGTTAACAGCTCAGGGTCAATGTTTAAAGCATACTTTAAATCAAACGATTTTTTTCCGATTAATTCTTTCGTGTCTACGATTCCATACGTCGTATAAAACTGCTTGGCATTTGGATTCATATGCGTTAACTGTTCTTCCAGCTTCTTTCTTTCATCTTCTGTAATCAAATCGGTCTTGTTCACGAGCAAAATATCGGCAAATGCAATCTGCTGCTCCGGCTCCTCTTCCTGCAGATGCTGCTCGATATGCTTGGCATCAACCATCGTGATTACACTGTCGATTTCAAAGGTATCAGCCATCTGCTCGTCCATCAAAAACGTTTGAATAACTGGGGCTGGATTCGCCATGCCTGTTGTTTCAATGATAATGCGATCCACTTTTTCTTCCTGCTTCATTAAATCAGTTAACAAGCTGATCAAATCACCACGCACATTACAGCAAATACAGCCGCTGTTAATTTCAACGATTTCTTCTTTTGTTCGTATCACCAGCTGACTATCAATCGATGTATCACCAAATTCATTAATGATCACAGCCGCTTTCTCATCTGGCATATCATGCAGCAGTTTATTTAACAATGTCGTTTTGCCGGCACCTAAGAAACCAGTTAGAATCGTTACTGGAATGGGGCTTTCTTGTGACAATGCTTTTCCTCCTTATTCATGAAAGAAAAAACAGCTTTCCGCCAATCATCAGCTAAAAGCTGTTTTCTTTCTTCTCTTCTATCGAGCAGCACTTGAAAATACAGCGCCAGCTGAGATGGTACTGCTTAGACATTCACAGCATGATTACCAGCTGGCTTTTTTCACGCCCGGCACTTGCCCTTTATGCGCATATTCTCTCAAAGCAATACGGGACATACCGAATTTACGTATATAACCGCGTGGTCTTCCTGTTACCTCACAACGGCTTTTCAAACGCGTCGGTGAAGAATCCCGAGGCAGTTTACGAAGCGCTTCATAATCCCCTTTTGCTTTTAACTCTCTTCTTAATTCTGCATATTGTGCAACCATTTGCTGGCGTTGTTTCTCTTTTGCAATTTTAGACTTTTTAGCCATTTTACACTTTCTCCTTTCGATATTACTCTTTATTTCGTATTTCATAGTAACTTTAAATCGTAACGTTTACGAATAGAATTCATTATAAACTATTTTATTAATTATGTAAACAGTAATTATTACGTTTTATGTTTTTCACCTGAATTTATGGTAGATAAAAGAATTAGTGCTATAATAATGATAATTTAGGAAGGAGTGAATAAAGCGATGGATTGGTCTGATGTTCGAAATCTTTATCCAAATCAATTTGTAAAGCTAAAAATACTAGCAGCTCAAATTGAAAAGGACAAAGAAGTTATTAAAGATGTGGCTGTGATAAGACCTGTATCTAATGCAGAAGCAACGAAAGAGTTATTACATTCAAAAGGAGATGAAGTAGTCTATCATACCGTTCATAAACAGATTATTCTTGAAGTACGCCAAGATGTTGGATGAAGGAGGTTCCGCTAATACGAAAGATTAATTATAAGGACGAACTGCTTTTGGACGACATTACACTTAGTATTAGAGAATATAAAAGACATATAAACGATAATAGGATAAAGAAAAGAGCAAAGGAGCTTGAAAAAAATGGAAAAACAACAAACGAAGCATATCTCCCATCACAAAAACGAACCTCCTCGAAATCCTAACAAACGGACGACAACAATTAATCTTAAACGGACTATTGAGCGAATGGAAGCTAATGACAGAGAAGCTATCAGACAAGCTCGTTAAATGAAAACGTTAATGCTAACATGAAATTGTTTATAATTCCCTTGCCCCAAGCCCACATCCATTTTATTGATAATTCCCATAATCAATAAAAAAGCAATCTAAAAATCATAATCGCTATTTTCTTTTTTATTCCATTCTAAAGGATTGGATTTATCATAGGCTTCTTCTCCTTGTTGAAGCCTTTCGTAAAAATCCATTTTATCACGAAGGTAAGCTGCACATCTTTGTAATTTTTCAAGTTCTTTATTTACATTTTCTTGTTGTTCACGAACAATCTCCTTTCGCTCAGGAATAGCTTCTTGACCAATCAGGCAAAGGTCAACGTATTTCTTGATTGCTTTCAGCGACATGCCTATGGAAGGATACGGGGTATTTCAAGTATCACCGGAGGAAACCGAACGTTGTGTTTCAGATGCGTTAAAGGTCGGTTACCGCAGCATTGATACTGCTGCCGCTTATGGCAATGAAGAAGCGGTTGGTAAAGCAATCAAAAATAGCGGTATACCTCGGGAAGAATTATTTATTACGACGAAGCTATGGGTTCAAGATCAAGGATATGAAAACACAAAAAAAGCGGTGGAAACCTCTTTAGAAAATTTAGGATTGGATTATTTAGATTTATACCTGATCCATCAGCCATTTGGCGATTACTATGGTTCATGGCGTGCCATGGAAGAATTATATAAAGAAGGAAAAATCAAAGCAATTGGATTATCCAACTTCGAGCCAGCCCGACTCGTTGATCTTATCTTGAATAACGAAATTGTTCCTGCTGTGAACCAAATTGAAGTACACCCATTTCTACAACAAAATGAGGCAAAAGCGGTGATGGAAGAATATGGCGTTCATATGGAAGCCTGGGGGCCTCTTTCAGAAGGCGGAAACAATATTTTTGACAATGACGTATTAACTGAAATTGCTGAAAAACATCAAAAAACTGTTGCACAAGTTATTTTAAGATGGCATTTGGAGCGCGGTGTCATTATTATTCCTAAATCTGTTCGGGAAGAACGTATGCGGGAAAATCTAGATATTTTTAATTTTTCATTGGATTCTCAAGATATGGAGAAAATTTCCGCTTTGGGTTTAGGAAAAAGCAATATCATTGATCATCATGATATAGAAACAGTTAAAACGTTGAATACGATGAAAATTCATGATTAATCAATCAAGTGCAACCATTTTTTTATAATATGGTTGCACTTGATTCTAATACAAAAAATTTCGCAGAAGAATTGCAAATTAAAATTAGAGATAGATTACAAGAACAAAGGTATAGCAATGAAGAAGGAACAACACTTGTACCATGGAAAAGCATTAGAAATATCTGCTAAAATTTGGGATGCTATTCAAAAAGAAAAGATAGGTGTATTAGTAGATTTAGGTTGCTATTCTTCAAACTCTACATGAACAATATCTGGTTCTCTTCCACTTCTGGCTAAAATCACACTAGCTTCCCTGTCATTTTTCCATTCTACAGAAATATCATGCGGCATTTTTGTTTTCTTTATCGTTTGATTATCATAATTTATCTGTAGAATCGGGTCGGGGAATTCTGCTATTTTAACCACTTCTATTTCATTTTCCTGGTTGGGAGACTGACTGAGCATTAACTGCGTTTCTTCAGGGTGACCGAAAGCGTATATAATTTTAACTGGAACCCAAACAATCGCTGCTATGATAAGCAGAATCATCAGAAAATAGATACTGCCAATAATTATTTTGTGTTTTGCCTTTCGACGCTCATACTCTACCAACTGATCATTATTCCAATCCATTCTATAGCCCTTCCCATTATTGAGATTGTAAGTCAGTTTAGCAAACTGACCAAAAAACCATTTTTACTTAGAGTTTTTTCTCTTAGAAAATCCTTGTATTTTTTCATTACTCAACAGAATCATGCCCAACAGTTTTGTAAACCGTGATATGTTTGAAGCACACCACGGTTTACAAATCATTTCTAATATGGTCTTTTTATCTTCATCCATATAATATAGGAGATAGTAAACGTTGATTATTCTTCCTCTTCATTATCACTATCACCATCAGAATCCTCTGCCTCTTCATCCTGTTCTTCTTTTATGTCAAAGTAGGAATCTAAAACACGTTCCCCAACTTTTAGATTCACTTCATTCCCTTCCCCAATTCCGACATGCGGGACAATAACAGCAAAAGCAACTTCTGGATCATCAAACGGCGCATAGCCAACTAATGACAAATTATTAAGGTCAAAACGTTCGCCATCAACAAATTCAGCAGACTCCGCTGTCCCTGTTTTTCCGGCCGGGTTATATGATTTATCATCGAAATAATCATTTCCGGTTCCTTGTGATCCTTGGTAGGAAAGACGAAAACCGTCCTGAACACGGCTGATTTCATCATTCGTCATTTCTATCCGATTCATCGTCGTTGTGTTGGTTGTATAATACAATGGCCCAAGCTCTTCCATAGAGGCAACTGGATCACGGGCTTCCTTTAAGAAATGAGGCTGAACACGATAGCCGTCATTGGCGATGGTTGATACATATTGAGCCAGCTGTAAGGCTGTGTATGTATCATACTGCCCGATAGCAAAGTCAAGGAGTGTACCTGGATCTTCTGGTGTTTGTCCTCTTAATCCGGTACTTTCATTTGGATAATCAACCCCTGTTGTGGAGCCCAGTCCAAATTGATTGAAATAATTTTGCAGGGTTTGCAGGGTTTCTCCCATATTTAAATCTATATTGGCATTTTGAGGCATCGGATGCCGATTGTCACCGCCCAGGCGCAAGGCAACATAGAACATATAAACATTGGACGACCTTTCCAGCGCTGTTAAATCATTTACTGTCCCCATATCTTGAACCGAGCTTTTCGCCTCCGCTCCTGCTAAATTCATCGGTGCATCCCTAAATGTGTCTCCCGGAGATATAGCACCTGAATCATAGCCTGTCAGGATTGTCGCCCCTTTAATACTGGATCCTGGTTCATGCGCATTATTCAGGGCCCCTAATCCGGCATCATTATATTCATCATTCTCGTCATCATATTCTACTCCAGAAACGGCTAACAATTCTCCGGTTTGTGGGTTCATTACTACAGCATAAGCATTTGTAGCAAACCGATTTTCATAAGAATTGCTTGCTTTCATCGATTGAAATTCATCTAATAAAATGTCATCAACCTCTTGCTGAAACTCTAAATCTGTCGTTAATACTAAATCTTTTCCTCGTTCTCCATCAACGATCGTCTCCGAATCAATAATCGATCCGTTCTGGCGTGTCGTATATTGAATTTCTTCCTTGCGTCCACGCAGAAAGTCTTCATATTGCTCTTCCAGTCCACTCCTGCCAACACGATCATTCCTGCTGTATCCCTTTGTCAAGTAAGCACTCATATCTTCAGCAGGAATACCTTCTTCCTGACTGGAAACATTGCCTAAAATACTAGTTAATGTATCTCCATTTGGGTAAACACGATCCCACTCTGTGGTGGCATTGATACCAGGCAATTCATCTAAATTTTCAGCTACAGCAGCATATTCCTCTGCTGTGACATCTTCATTTTTCACAACCTGTGGAGTAAGTGCGTACGCACTATCCAACTCTTTTTTTATCGCGATAAGTTCTAACTCTTCATCTGTAAAATCGGCAATTTCTTCATCTGTAATTAATTCCAGCGTAGCATCATATACTTCGGAATTTTCCATTTCTTCTGTATCCACTGATTCTAACCGCTCTTCTATTTCTTCCTCATGAAGCAATAAATAATATTCTCTTCTATCTCTTTCTGTAATTCGATCAATATATTGATCATCACTCATATCAATATATTTCGCTAACGCTTCGGCTACCTCTAGACGGTCCTCTGCTTGAACGTCATTCGAAGGCGTATACGTAATAGAATACAACGCTTCATTATCTGCAATAAGTTCTCCATTGGTATCAAAAATTTTCCCTCGGGGCACTGGCACGCTCGTCGTATCTAAATTTGTCCTCTGAATTTCTTCTTGGTAAGACTCTCCATTTAAAATCTGAACAACACCTAACTGAAGTACGAGTGCAGAAAATAAAAGGAAGATGACAAAGAAGAGGATATTCATACGAACTGGAAGCAAGGCACGTTTTTTATTATTCTCCTTTTTGTCTTTCACTTTTCTCCTCCTTATTTTATATCAGGTATATTATCAAATAACATCTTTCCTTCGAGTTCTCTGTAAACAGTTCTTTAGCAAAACGAAAAGCACATCTATTTGTTGCTATATATATTTATTTACGAAACTCACATTAACATATATGAACTTGACAACCCAGTTTTAACTTTTTTTCAGAAATCTTATTTAGGGTATGGCTGAATTTTTATTTTTCTATTCCTTTACCAATATTATAAGTACACCATAATTCATAGAACGAAACTTCATTCAGTAGGAGATTTGGTTCTTCTCCTGCTGAGATAGCCTAAGTGATTCAGGGAGTTAGCTCACCTGATCTCCCGCCTAAATAAATTTATTTTGAGGCGGGAGTTTTACGGACGCTTCTCCGTGATAAATTAGGCTATAATTTTTTAAACTATCCTTTGTTAAAATAGTATCTTAACCATGAGATTCCTTATCTCCAACAATACAAATGAACCTACTGACTTTAGGTCAAATCATTGGAATCTATTTTTAGATAATGCACTTTGACGCCCCCACATCATTATGGTAAGCTTCTTTCAACTATTAAGTTAACTTCAGGTTTACATTTGAAAAGAGGCGATAAAATGACTTATTCTATTGGAGAAGTAGCTAAAAAATTAGATCTGACTATCCCCACCTTACGTTATTATGATAAAGAAGGGCTCATTCCTTTTGTCGAACGCACCGATAATGGAACCCGTGTATTTAAAGATTCTGATATAGAGTTACTGCATGTTATTCAATGCCTGAAATCCAGCGGTATGTCTATCAAAGATATCAAGACCTTTATTGAATGGTGTTCTATAGGAGACGCTACCTTGCAACAAAGATACGATTTATTTATCGAGCAAAAAGCAGTTGTAGAAAAACAAATGGAAGAATTAAAAAATACAATGGCTCTCATCAATCATAAATGTCATTATTACAAAGTAGCGCTGGAAGCAGGAACGGAAAATGTGCATAAGGACAATAAAATAGGAAATACCGTATTCGATTCGTGAAAAATTAGCTGCACTTTATGATGTTATATATGAAGTACAGCTATTTTTCTGTCTCGAATACGGCAAACTCTTTATTTGAAATCCAGAATAATCATTCCTGGTCGGCAGTTTGATATAATCTATTTCGAAGTATGATAAAGACAAAACTGATCATTAACGCAACAACACCGACAAACAAAATTTCTCTCGTTCCAATTTGCGATATAATCATTCCCGCTATAGAGGTTCCAATGGTTGTACCCAAATTCACAGATGTCAGGAATAAACCATTTGCAAAATCCGGAGCTTGCGGAGCCGCAGACATAATCCAATACTGGTTGATGTTTGCACCAATTCCACCTAATATCCCCCATGCCGAAATAATAATAGCAGTAGGAACAGTCAGTTCAGCTACAGGATAAAAGATCAGATATAGCGCAATTAATGCAATAGGAAAAATGGTTACTGTGCGGATAGGGCTTTCAGAAAGCAATCTTCCAGCTATAATATTTCCTAAAATATTAGCCAAACCATAAACGAGGAGCATGATACTGATAACATTAGATGACATATTTGTTACGGTTCCTAAATATTCAGCCAGATAACTGTAAACGCCGAAAATAGCTGCATTGATGAGCAGCACAGCAAAAATCGAAAGCCACGTAACTCCTTTTGTTAATATTTTCAACTGTGAACCATAGGAAAGCCTTTCTGTGATTGGCATGGATGGAACCAAAAAGATCGTCGCAATCAATGTAAAAATATTAATGATAGCGAAAAAAGACATGGCTGCTTGCACGGAAATCGCATCCGAAATAAAACTGACAATCGGAACGCCTAATACCATCCCGGCAGAAACACCAATAAATACTTTGGAAATTGCTTTCGGTGCTTCTCTTTCACTGACAGAAGCGCCAGCAACTGATAATGCCATGGAGACATAAAGCGGATGGAAAAAGGCCGGTATCACACGGGCAATCAAAGCAACCGTAAAGTTTGTTGTAAAAACAGAAATAATGTTTCCGATAATAAAAATAATCAATACCATTAACATGACATTTTTTCGATTCATACCAGAAAATATTAATGGCATTGTTGGTCCGGCAATAGCTATCGCTAATGCGAAAAGACTTACCAGCAAACCTGCAGTCGAGACACTGACATTAAAATAATCTGCTAAATCCGGGAGTATGCCAATAACCCCCATTTCGGTATTGATAATACCAAATACGCCAACTGCTAATATAAATATAAGTAACCCTTTCGAATTTTTCATAAACGTTTGTTTCACTTCCTTCTTCCATCATCGCAACAAATATTTTCTATATTTATTACGCTTAAAAATATAGAAGCACATCTATAAAATAAATACTTTATCCATAGATATGCCTCTTTTATTCTCTCTGTATTGATTATTACTTCAACGTCTTTAGGATAATGTACAAATTTTTCATCCGCTTAAACGGGTTGACCAGTCGGTCGCACAATCATATCATTAACGGATATGCGATCCGGTGTGTCAATCGCAAACACAACTGCAGATGCAATATCTTCAGAAGTTAATCCAGATTCCAGCTGATCTTGATGAAGAGCTTCCGCAACCTCTTTATCACTAATGGTTTGATACAATTCGGTTGCAACTGCTCCTGGTGAGATAATGGTCGATTTAATATTATTTTCGCGCTGTTCCTGTCTTACCCCTTCCATAATTGCACGGACTGCAAATTTGGTTCCGCAGTACACAGCGGAACCAGGATAAACGACGTGGCCTGCAACAGAGTCCGTTGCTATCATATGGCCTGATTTTTGCTCTGCCATAATCGGTACCACTGCCGCAATTCCATTTAAAACACCCATGATATTGATATCAAGCATTTTCTGCCATTCATCACGGCGCCCTTCTACGATTGGAGCAGTTGGCATAATACCTGCATTATTATAAAGGACATCAATTCTTCCATACGTATTCATCGCAAGGTCCACTACTTTTTGTACATCTTCATAGTTGGTAACATCTGCTTCTTGAATATGAATATCTGCCTCAGGAAATGCTTCTTTGATTGCTTCCAGACGGTCTAATCGACGTGCAGCAATAACCAGCTTCGCACCTTTTTCAGCAAGCAGTTTGGAAGTTGCCTCCCCAATTCCGCTTGAAGCACCCATAATTACGATTACTTTATCTTTTATTGACATGATTAAAATCTCCTTTTGTGTGATTTTCTTTTCAATAACATCATAGAATGATATGATTCAAATAGCAAATACCTATATCAAATACATTAGTATACCTTATAAGCATAGGAGGAGTTATGATGGAAATCCGATTATTACGGTATTTTATTGCCGTAGCAAATCAGCAAAGTATTTCTGGGGCAGCAAAACATTTACATCTTTCCCAACCCACCTTATCTAGACAACTAAGTGAGCTGGAAGCGGAATTAGACACTCCTTTATTCATCAGAGGGAACCGCAAAATTACCTTAACCGCAGAAGGTATGTTTTTATTAACAAAAGCAAAAGAAATTGTAGAATTGGTTGATAAGACCGAAGCGAATTTTAACCAACCAACAGAATTTATTAGTGGAGAAATATACATTGGTGGGGGCGAAACAAAAGCCATGCAGTTTATTGCAAAAGCATTAAAACACCTCACCCATCATTATCCAGCTATTCAATTTCATTTATACAGTGGAAATGCGGACGATATTATGGAAAAATTAGATAACGGGTTATTAGATTTTGGGGTTGTTATCGAACCAACAGATAAACAAAAATATGATTACCTGCATCTGCCGGCTACCGACGTATGGGGTGTATTAATGCGTAAAGATAGTCCATTGGCGGATAAACAATCGATCCAACCTTCTGATTTAATAGATAAGCCTTTATTAATTTCGCGGCAAACGACAGTGGACAA
The DNA here is from genome assembly GCF_900166635.1 of Oceanobacillus timonensis. Classification (NCBI taxonomy): domain Bacteria; kingdom Bacillati; phylum Bacillota; class Bacilli; order Caryophanales; family Bacillaceae; genus Oceanobacillus; species Oceanobacillus timonensis. The sequence goes on along the minus strand of NZ_LT800497.1, from coordinate 1,457,579 downwards.
TGAACTAACTGGCTGGTTTGGGCAAGACGTAAAAAATCTTTCTATCACCGGAACATATAACTTGCTTTATAATGCCGCGCTTATGGTTGAAGAGGGACTTGGATATGCTTTATGTTTAGATAAGCTGATTAACACATCCGGAGACAGTAATCTTTGCTTTAAGCCTTTGAATCCTGATTTACATGCGGGTTTAAATATCATTTGGAAAAAACACCAAGTTTTCTCCAATGCAGCAAGAAAATTTTTAGAGCAAATTCGAAATAATATGGAAAAGTATACACATAATGAATGAACTTTAAAATGATAAGTTAAATATAGAATCTGGAGTATCTTTATGAAGGTATACCAGATTCTATATTTACCAATTCATCATTTAAAATGTATCTTCCACAAAATCACTAATGACCCCAATCGCCGCTTTACTCCCTTCACTGGCTGCAATAACCAGCTGCGGCGGGCCAGATGCAGTATCTCCGCCGGCATAAATTCCTTTCACACTTGTCCGGCCTTGCGAATCTGTTTTAATCCCGCCCATATCATTCAACTCTAAACCCAGGCGTTTGGCAAAGGGGGAAGCCTGCTCCATGTTAGAAGATACAAAACCCGCTTCTTTATGCAGTTCTTTCCCATTTTTAAACTGAATCGTTTTTAATTGTCCATTGTCTCCTTGCAATCGCAGAATTTCATCATCTATCACCTTTATTTGCTTTTGTGTTAAAATATCTCTTTCTTCCGCAGATAAACTTTCTTTTCCATTGGTGCAAACAACCATATCCCTATTCCAATTGGAAATCATTTTTATACCATGAAAGGAATGTGCTCCATCGGCAATATAAACCAATGGAATATTCTTTAATTCCCATCCATCACAGAAAGGACAGGCAAACAGACTCGTTCCATAAAAATCATGGATTCCTTCGATTTCAGGTAATATATCTTTGAGTCCTGTCGCCAGAATAATGGTTTGAGCTTCGTAGTCTTGACCTCTCTCTGTTTGAATTCGAAAAACAGTGTCGTTTTGTACAATATCCGACACCCGCTCTTTCTGAATCGATATACCAGGATACTTCCTTAAATCTGCATGCGCCGCCTTTCTAAATTCAACTGGCTTTATTCCATCTCTGGTTATAAAATTATGGGAGCCCTGTGTAACCGCATTGCGTGGAGCACCATCATCTAATAAAATCACTTCTTTTCTTCCTCTGCCTAAAACAAGCGAAGCATTTAATCCAGCAGGCCCTCCCCCGATAACAGCGCAATCATACAACATAAAATGTCCTCCTCTTTCCTTTAGTTAAAACACAATAATAATATTGTTAAATAACTATATCGTAATCGTTACGGTTTATCAATGTTATTGTTTCATATGTATAAAAAAAGAATCTATCTAAAAATATCTTTGGATAAATTTTTTATTTTTTTAGATTCAACAACACCGAAATCGAGGGATGACAGATTAAATTTATTTTTGATATTAGCAACTGCTATGGGTCTCGCACTGAATTATTTCACAATAATCCCATATACCAACTGATAATAGCATCACCATAAAAGTATGCAATAAAAGCGCCAACCACAATATAAGGACCAAAAGGCACCGGCTGTTTTCTTTCAATCCATTTGAACGCAATCAGCAATATGCCAATCACTGCTCCAAGAAATGCTGCTAAAAAGAAAGCAAGGATTACCTTATCTGCTCCCAGTACAATGCCTAAAACAAAGAATAACTTCATATCTCCTGCTCCCATTCCGCCACGGCTTACAATAATAATGAGAGCAAGTAAAACACTCACAAGAACCGCTCCAATAATTGGCGACCACCAGGGGGTTAAAGGGGAAATGATTCGCATGATAATAAATAATGGCAGGAAAAAGAATAAAATTTTGTTTTCAATGATCATATATCGGATATCGGAAACGAGAATAATCATCAACATCGATACGAACAATACAGCTGTAAATAATTCCCAATCAAAACCAAAATTCCAAAAACTAATCAGGAATAAGGCGCCTGTGCTACATTCAATGATCGGATATAGCGGAGAAATGCTGCTCTGACACTTCCGGCATTTTCCAAATTGCATAAGATAAGAAACAATCGGAATGAGCTCATACCAATGCAATGTTTTTTTACAGTACGGGCAATAAGACCTGTCTGTCGTAAATGTTTCTCCTCTCGGCGAGCGTAAACCAACTACATTGTAAAAAGAACCAAATACAGCTCCAAATAAAAAGAAAAAAAGACTATAAAATACCTCCAACCAAATACCTCCCCACATTCACTTTTAGGCAAAAAGCATCAACTATTTTATTATAGCAATTTTCGATAAAATAAGCTATGCGTTTTTTACCAAATTCGTTTGAGACATTCTTTTTCAATTGTGATAACGATTGAAATAAAGGAAGACATTAGAAAGGCTACTGATCATATGAAATGAAACTAAATGATCAGTAGCCTGGTTTATTTCGCTTTTTCATTTTTTACGTTGTTAACTGCTTAACGACTGGTATATCCAGCATCCGCATGAATCACTGTCCCTGTAATGTAGGAAGCTTGATCAGATGCTAACCAGAGGCTTGCTTCAGCAATTTCTCTAGCTTGGCCGAATCGACCTAAAAGACTAAGCTGCGGAGCAAATTCTTCTTCTGTTTGTCCGGTTTCCTCTAATGCTCCTCTTAGCATCGGCGTATCAATCGCTCCCGGAGCAACGGTATTGACACGAATATTTTTGTCTCCATTTTCCAGAGCCGCTACTTTTGTCATACCAACTACCCCGTGTTTTGCAGCAACATAAGCGATATTATTTGGTTGTGGACGATAGCCGCTGACCGAAGAGATATTGACAATACTTCCGCCATCTCCTTGTTTAATCAATTGCTGTAATTCATATTTCATACATAACGCTGTTCCAGTCAAGTCAATCGAAATCAATTTGTCCCAATAAGCTTCATCAAACGCAGCTGCCGGCGCATTATCAGGTGTTAAGGCAGCATTATTAACCGCTACATCCAGACGTCCATATTTTTCAACCGTTTCTGCAACCATCGCCTGCACCTGATCGGATTTCGAAATATCTACTTTTATAAAGTGAGCAGTACCGCCATTCGCTTCAATCTCAGCAACTGCCTCTTGCCCTTTTTCTTCGTTGAAATCGGCAACAACGACTTTCGCCTTTGCTTCTGCAAAGAGTTTGGCTGTAGCAAGTCCCATCCCCATTGCAGAACCGGTTACGATTGCTACTTTCCCTTCTAAAACTGGAAATGTCATACAATCCCCTCCAAATTTAATTTATTTTTAAACGGATGTCGCTCCTTGGCCCCCGTCTATTCTGTAATATGATCCGCTGATAAAAGATGCCTTCTCAGAAGATAAAAATACGATTAAATCAGCGATTTCTTCCGCAGTCGCATAGCGATTCATAGGAACGGAAGCTTCAAATGCTGTTCTTGCTTCTTCTGCATTGTCTCCCATGGCGTTTTTCTCAATACTGCGCATCATTTGCGTGTTAACACCTGATGGGGCAACTGCGTTCACTCGAACACCAAAGTCCGCCATTTCAAGCGCTGCTGTTTTATTTAAACCAATGACTGCATGTTTAGATGCAACATAGGCGCTCATTCCCGGCGCTCCCAGCAAGCCACCATTGGAAGCTGTGTTCACAACGGCACCCGCTTTTTGCTCTTTCATTATTTCCAATACGTATTTCAAACCGAAGAAAGCTCCCATCGTGTTCACACCAAATACATTATTGAAATTTTCTTCTGTTTGTTCCGTGATATTTTTAAACTCGCCATTGACTCCAGCATTATTGATAAATACATCAATTCTTCCATAATGCTCTTTCGTTTTTTGAACATATGCTTTTACTTCATCTTCTACAGCAACGTTTGCTGTTAACAATAACTTGTCTTTTGCATCCACCGATGCCATTGCTTTTTCTAAAGGTTCCTGCTTCAGGTCAACCAAAGCTAATTTTGCCCCTTCTTCGGCAAACGCTTTTGCAGCTGCAATACCAATACCGCCAGCTGCGCCAGTGATTAAAACAACTTTATTTTCAAATTGCATGATAATCATTCTCCTTCATCGTATACTTATTTAGTATTTATCCGACTGCCCGCCATCAATCGAAATAACGGTTGCATTGATAAAATCGGCTTGATCAGAAAGCAAGAATGCCACTAAATATCCTACTTCTTCTGGTTTCCCAAAACGTTTCATCGGATTTGGTTTCACAAATTCCTTTCCGACCTCTTCCCAATTATCCGGATCCATTTGTTTTAATGATCCTTCTACCATTGGTGTCATGATAGCGCCTGGAGCAATTGCTTTAATGCTAATACCATACTGTCCGTATTCAATACCGGAGTTTTTAGTTAATCCAGTAACACCATGCTTACTGGCGGCATAACCCGATTGGTTTCCGACACCACGAATCCCTCCGACCGAGGCCGTATTCACAATGGAACCAGTACCTTGTTCTTTCATTACTTTTAACACGTGCTTCATGCCATAGAATACGCCGTTTAAGTTTATATTGACGACCTTTTGAAATTCATCAATACCATAATCCTCTGTCAGGTTTTGTTTTCCTTCAATTCCTGCATTGTTGAAGAAAGCATCAATCGTAGCATACTGCTGAACGGTCTGATTGACGTAGTTTTCAACAGCTTTTTCATCGGAGACATCTGCTGTTATTATCAATACTTCTGCTTTTGGCGCTAATTCTAACACTTTATTTTTTGTTTCTTCTAAAGAAGCTGCATTTAAATCAACAAGAGATAGTTTTGCTCCTTCTTTTGCTACCTGCAAAGCAGATGCCTGACCTAAACCAGATCCTGCCCCGGTAATTAAGACAACTTTGCCCTCAAAACGATTACTCATATAAGTCGACCTCCTATGTTTTTTACGTTCCTATTCTCTTTTAATGGATTGAAAAAAGAATTCTATTACATCTTTCACCTCAATACATATTTTTATTGCGCCGTATACCCGCCATCAACGGTCAAACTATTACCGGTCATGAAGGAAGAATCATCCGAAGCTAAGAATAAAACAGCCTTTGCCATTTCTTCTGATGTACCAAGACGTTTTAACGGGGTTGCTTCTGCTAGAATTTGTTTGCTTTCTTCCGGGATAATCGGTGTATCAATGTAACCTGGACATAATGCATTGATACGAATGTTTTGTTCTGCATATTCCAATGCAAGGGAACGAGTTAAATTGATTACACCACCTTTTGCTGCGTTATATGCTGCCGAACCCGGTGACCCGACCCAGCCATACATAGATGCTGTATTGACAATGGCGCCCCCACCTGTTTTTAGCATTTCACGAATGGATTCACGAGCCACTAAGAAGACACCATCCAGGTCGACATTGACGGTTTTACGCCAATCCGCGTAATCTAATTCATGCGAAGATTGAATCGTCCCAATTCCAGCGTTGTTAAAAACAACATCTACCTTGCCAAAGGTTTCCACAGTTTGTTTAAAAATATTCGTAACTTCTCCTTCGCTTGTAATATCTGCTTTAATAAAGAAAGCTTCGGAAGGAAGCGCTTTCAACTCTTTTTCAAGTGCTTTCCCTTTTTCTTCATTTAAATCAACAAGCACCACTTTTGCTCCTTCTGAAACAAATAAACGTGCTGTTTCCGCTCCAATACCAGATACGCCGCCAGTAATGATAGCGACCTTATTTTGTAATTTCCCCATTTTTCTACCTCCCTCTTCACGAAAAGGCTTTCCCATTTCCTAAACTGGCGTTGACATATTTCAAATCTGTATTATTTTGTTACAATTTAATTGTACTATTCTATTTAAATGGATTACAATCATATAAAAACCGTAAAGTGTCTATTAATTAGACATATGAAATAAAACTGTCGAAATAATGGAGGGATTTGATGAACAATAACCAACAGATATTATCGGCGCGGAAAAATCGGACGAAAAAACATTTTATGCTGTCATTCATTAAACTGATCAAAGAGAAAGGATATCACTCGGTTACTGTCAAGGACATTGTTGATGCAGCTGCATATAATCGCAGTACATTTTACATCCACTATCAAGACAAGGAAAAACTGGCAGACGATTTACTTACTTCCATGTTAGATGGGCTGGAAGCTTCTGTTGGTAAGGCCTATAAACCTGGCCGCAAAGTGTATACAACCTATCTGAATGCATCCCACTTTAATATTATTTCCTACATTTATAGACATAGAGATTTTTTTGAACTGATTAATATAGATGATACCTTACCAGGCTTGCATTTAGGTTTTCCCCAAACCATTCAAAGAATCTATAAAAATCATTTTATATTTGAAACAATTAACGACCTTCCAGTGAATATGGATTATTTTACAAATTATACCGCTTTTGGTTTTTGTGGACTGCTTAAAAATTGGGTACATAGCGATTTTAAAGTAAGTCAAGAAGAATTTATTCAAGAAGTCGTTCAATTATCGAAAACACATATTTATTCCATCCGGTATATTGGGAAAGAATAAGAAGCAGCTCATAGTATTATTAGCAGTAAATTCCAATATTTACTTAATGTTTGATACTTCTAATGAAAAGATATCAAGTGAAACTTCTTTCAGTAGGCGTTTTACAGGCACTTTTCTGTGACTAACAGGAAATAAAGCACTAAAAAAGGAGCGGTTTAATGGAAAACGACTCCTTTTTTAGTCTATTGAAATCGGTTGTCTTACCATAATTATTTTACTCTCGCGCAAGTCTTTCACTTTCTTTTTAGCTTAATACTTTAATCCCTTTAACGATATTCCAAATGAAATAATAAATATCGATGATAAAGCAAACAGCTATCGCTATCATTGTGGTGATTAGCAACATTCCATCCGGATTGCCTTGCCCAATTTGTCCAACACGAATTAACACGATAATCGATCCAGCAATGATGATTGCGATAATCGGAATAAGGTGTGTCCATAAAGCCTTTTTCGCATGAGCTTTCGTTTCCTCATTCCCAAAAATCCAAACCAAAATTGGAAATAAGAATGGTGCAAAAAAGATACTAAAGTAACATAATGATGATAATAATTTATTTCCTTCCATATGATAAACTCCTCAAAAATACATCCTTTTATGATGAAAAAAAGAATGAATAAACATAAATGGATTAAAAGGTTTCAGCCACATAGTCACTAAGTACACTGATGGCGGCTTTACTTCCTTCTGCGGCAGCAATTACTTGCTGAGGCAGTCCACCAGCATTATCCCCTGCGGCATATACACCCTTTCTGCTTGTACGACCATAAGGGTCTATTTTAATTCCTCCCATGCCATTGGATTCTAAACCCAGACGTCCGGCAAAAGGAGCTGCTTGTTGTAATTTAGTCGAAATAAATCCGGCTTCGCGCTGGAGTTCCTTTCCATTCTTAAATTGAATGCTTTTTAATTGCCCGCCTTCTCCATGCAGACGCAAAATCTCGTCTTCTATCACCTGGATATTCTTTTGGGATAAAATAGCTTTTTCCTGCGGAGAAATGCTATCTTTCCCATTCGTACAAACGACAATGTCCTTACTCCAATTGGAAACCATTTTAATACTATTAAAAGCATGCGGATATGCAGCAATATAGACTAATGGAAGATCTTTCAGCTCCCATCCATCACAATATGGACATCCAAACAGACTCGTTCCGTAAAACTGATGCATACCTTCTATCTCTGGAAGGATATCTTTTAATCCCGTTGCCAAAATAACCCTTTGTGCTTCATACTGCTGCCCTTTCTCTGTTTGAATTTGAAAATAAGAAGCAGTCGGAACAATATCAACCACGTGGTTCCTTTGAACGGAAATCGTTGGATATTTATTTAAATCTTCATAAGATGCTTTTTTAAATTCGGCAGGATGAACCCCATCTCTGGAAATAAAATTATGCGATTCCTGGGTGACTGCATTGCGGGGTGTATCGTCATCAAATAAAATCACTTGCTGCCTTCCCCTGCCTAGAATAAGGGACGCATTTAATCCGGCAGGTCCTCCTCCTATAACTGCGCAATCATACAACATAATGATTTCCTCCTTCTTACTTATTGCAGGATGACATTTCGTAACAGTGCATTTACTATAAAGCAATCACGGAGCTTTATCAAGAAAGAAAACGAGGAATTTAGTGCCTCTTATTTTTGTTGTTTTATCAAGTAAAATATCAGAATTGATTTCAAATTAGCGAGCATGGAATTTGGTTACTTGAAGTTTATTCACTAGCAAGCCTTTTAATTTCTACTTCGCTTAAGTCTGTAATCTCTGCAATATCACTGGTTGACATACCTCTTGCTATCAGTTTCAAAGCTACTTCCTGATTCCGCTTTATTATCCCTTCTTGCTTTCCTCTCTCAAAATAAGAATTCGGCAGCTGCATGACCATTTCTTTTTCCTCTTCCGGCAAGTTTTCCATTTTCTCCATCATTTGTTCCTCCTCTTTGTTTCGTTTTAAATAAGTCTCGTAATAAGTTTGGCTTCATATAAACAAAGTGAGCCAATTTACAATAAAACCAGCTCACTTTGTTTGTTTATGGAAACAGATACCCTATTTTATTTGTTTACTCACTAGCAAGCTTTTTAATTTCTGCTTCGCTTAAGTCTGTAATCTCTGCAATATCACTGGTTGACATACCTCTTGCTATCAGTTTCAAAGCTAACTCCTGGTTCCGCTTTTTTATCCCTTCTTCTATTCCTTCTTGCTTTCCTCTCTCAAAATAAGAATTCGGCAGCTGCATGACCATTTCTTTTTCCTCTTCTGGCAAGTTCTCCATTTTCTCCATCATTTGTTCCTCCTCCTTTTTGTTTAGTTTTAAATACGTCTCGAAATAACCATTAAGAAACTCCATTTGCGCCGGATTGATTTTCAAACGGGTAATCATACGCAGAAATTCCAACTTTACCTGGACACGCTCGTGTTCTTCATAGCCCATCTGACTAAGCAATGCGGCTGCGGCCGGGTTATCTGATTGAATATATTCTTTCCAGTTTTTCTTTCTTAATTGTAATTGTAAAAAGTTAAATTGAAGTACTTCTTGGGTTGGTGTATCGATTTTGAATTGTGTCGGTTCTTCTTGGCTTCTATTATAACTCAAAACGGCGATAGGTTGAATTGGTTTGCGGTGTTTGGCGTAAAGATAGCTGAAGTAGAGAAACATTCTTTCGGGGAAATCAGCTTCATGGGTGGATTGCGCTTCGGTGTGAATATGGAGAATTTTATCCTCGTGATGCAACTTCACTTCGGCGAGCACGTCAATTTCCTTTTTGGAGCCTTCGATGTAGTCCAGGTAGACTTCCTGTTCAAAGAATGTGACGTTGGAGAAATCAATGTAGGGGTGAAGGTCGGGGAAAAATCCTTCGATAAATTCTTCAAAAAACTCTTGTATCAGCTTTTTCGTCAGCCGATCATGCTTCATGTAGTCTGCTTCTTCTTCTAAAATGACTGGTGCTGTAAACAATAGAACACTTCCTTTCTTTGAATTGTCTATATTTTACCAATCATTTAAAAATAAAGCTAGTATTATTTTAAAACACATAACAATACATATATTAAAAGACGCTGCATATGGGCGCCTTTTAATCCTATATGTTCCAACACTTTTATTTTCTGTTTTTTAACTCACAAAATCAATTCCATAATGCGTTAAAACAGCTAGTATAATACCATATAATAAAATACTCCCTCCTGCAGACAGGAATAAATTTATTTTATTCATGCCAACTCCATTAGCAATTACTGCCATTGCCCATGAGCCGACAATAGGGGTGATAAGCAGGACAACAAGCGGACCTTGTTTTTCAATGCGTTTTTTATATTTGCTTTCCGCTAATTTATCCATCCATTTCTTAATACGTTTCGACTTCGCAAGCAATGAATAAAAGAAGGCAATCAAAGGAACCGGCAAAAAATTCCCTATACTTGACCAGACAATAGAGGACACCGTATCCAGCCCCATCGCCATCGTAACTGGAACCGCAATATATATTTCAGTCATCGGAAAAAATCCGATAAACCACGCTGTAGCAGCTAAACTCAAATAATTTAACATAAACCAATCCCTCACTTATTTCGCATGACATTTTTCCATTTTCTATAGTAGAATATAAAGTATATGGTTACCATATACTCAAGTGAAAAGTTGGTGAAAAAAATGGACGCTTCCAACAAACTGATGACAACGGGAGAATTTGCAGCATTATGTGATGTCAAAAAACAAACACTTTTCCACTATGATGATATTGGCCTGCTGGAACCGGAATATAAAAACGAAAATGGTTATCGTTTTTATTCCATTCAGCAAGCTGAGGCTTATAGCTTGATTGACATGTTAAAGGAAATTGGAATGTCTTTAGCAGAAATTAAAGACTTTTTACAATCTAAAAATCCGAAGAAGATTACTGATTTATTAACAGAAAAAGAGAAACTGATAGATAAGAAAATAGAGAAATTACAGCGAACACAACAGCTGATTTCAAATCAGAAAAAGCAAACGGAAAGAGCCTTACAGTTAGACCTTGATCAATTTACCATTACGGATATGGAAATGGAACAGATTGTATTAAGTGAAAATATTTTAAATTACTCGCATAAAGATATTACAAAAATGATAATCGCTTTTATGAAATACGTGAAGCAAGGCGAAATCAATGTTGAAAATTGGGGAGCTCTCATTCGCCAGGAACAAATAGAGACAGGTGATTACTTAAATTATTCCCACTTCTTTTTGCGTGAAAACTCGCTTCATTTAACGGAAACATACCACACAAAGGCTGGGAAATATATCATTGGCTACCATAAAGGGAGCTATCTGAGTACGTATAAAACATATGATAAAATAAAAGCTTATCTGGATAAAAAAGGGTACCGTATTTGTGGCGACAGCTTTGAAGAGTACTTATATCTAATGGATGGAATCAGCTTGGATGTAAAAGCAAACTACGTCATAAAGATAATGATTCAAGTAGAAGAAAAATAAATATGTTTCAAGTACCAGTCAAATTGCGCTTGAAACATATTTACCTTTCCTCCTCCCTTCCATCCATTACTTCCAAAACATTATTCAGCAAATCTCTCAATTTCTCCATCTCCGGCACTGTGTTGGAAAGATAATAATAATTCTTTGTCCCCTCCCTGCGTATAGCCACAATACCGATTTGTTTCAGTATTTTTAAATGATGAGATACCGCCGGTCGTGACAGTTTTGTTTCTTCCGTTAAATCGATGACACGCAGACCATTGCACGCATGATCATTCAGTAAAGCAATAATGATAATTTGTCGTTTTTCATCTCCTAAAGCAATGAGAAGATCCTTTACTTCCTCCAATTCATATTTTAAGTTTTCTATTTTATTTGTTTTCATATACATCCTCGATTCATTTCATTAGTTCAATCGTTCAAATTATTAAACCATTAAATTTAAAATGAGTCAACAACATCGTCTTATGTCGGCTGTTTCAAAATAATTTGAAAACTGCCTTTAAATCGATGAGTTGACATTTTTTTAGAATATCTTTATTATTTATTATCAGTTCAATGGTTTAAATGTTTAAACTAATAAGAAGGAGATTTTCCAAATGAAAAAACGAATGAAAGCAATGCTTATTCATAAATATGGACAGAAAAACATTCAATTGAAAAACGTCCCTATGCCTAAAGTATCGAATAATGATGTACTAGTAGAAATTCACGCTGCCAGTATTAATCCCGTTGATTTTAAAATTAGAGATGGAAAATTAAAACCGCTTATCAAATATAAGATGCCATTGATTCTTGGAAATGATTTTTCCGGAACGGTTATCAAAACGGGAAAAAATGTAACGAAATTTAAAATTGGAGACCCTGTTTATGGTCGTCCAAGAAAATCAAGAATCGGAACGTTTGCTGAATATATTGCTATTCATGAAGATGATATTGCATTCAAACCAGAAAACGTAACATTTGAAGAAGCAGCGTCCGTACCATTAGTCGGCTTAACTACCTATCAGGCATTTCATGAGATATTAAACCTTCAGCCGAAAGACAAAATTTTGATTCAGGCAGGCTCTGGCGGGATCGGAACCTTTGCGATTCAACTTGCAAAAGAGATGGGTGCTTACGTCGCTACAACCGCAAGCAGCGCCGGCAAAGGTTTAGTAGAAAGGCTAGGTGCGGATAAGGTGATAAACTATCGTGAAGAGAACTTTGAGGAAAAACTAGCTGATTATGATTATGTATATGACACTTTAGGCGGGGATGCTTTAATCAATTCATTTAAAATCCTGAAACCCGGCGGAAAAATTGTATCTATTTCTGATATTCCAAATGCCCGCTTCGGAAAAGAGAATCATTACCCTTTTTGGAAAACAATCGCTTTTCGATTGGTATCAAGAAAAATAACGAAATTAGAAAGACAAAATCAGGTTCAATATAATTTTTTATTTATGAAACCAAGCGGTGAGCAATTAAACAAGATTACAGAACTTATCGAAGCAGACAAAATCAAACCATTGATGGACCGTGTGATACCTTTTGAAGATATACAAAAAGCGATGGCGTATTCAGAGTCAGGCAGGGCAAAAGGAAAAATTGTTATTAAAATAAAGTAAACTTATTCCTATTCTATCGTTCATAAAACCGATTTGCTAATTAACCAGCAGTGTAAAATCCTGTTTAAAGTGATTTTACATTACTGGTTCTTTTTTATCAGCAGGAATATATGAGCTCCATTAATGAAAGAAATACCATAAACGGATTACCCCCTTTACTTTCTACATACATTCATGTACTATATATCTAAATGATATATATCAAAAAGATATAAGGTGAGATAAATGAAAAAAATTAACGATTCGATGTATGCCGTACTCGGTATTTTAACCACAGGGTGCCATTCAGGCTATGAAATAAAACAGTTTATTGATAATAGCTTGAATCATTTTTGGAAAATCAGCTATGGACAGATTTATCCAACGTTAAAGCGGCTGGAAGAAGAAGGTTTAGCTACCGTTCAAACATCAGCTCAGGAAGGAAAACCAGAACGTAAGGAATATTTTCTGACAGAGAAAGGAAAAGAAGTTTTAAAAAATTGGTTGGAGCAACCGTTAAAGCAGTTGCCAGTTGAGCGGAATGAGGTATTATTAAAGCTATTTTTTGGCAGACATCAGACAGAGGAGCAAAGTCGTTACCTTTTAGAGGATTATAAACAAAAGTTAGAGAAACTGTACCAAACGTATGAAGGTATTGAAGAAGGCATTTCCCGTTATAACAACAATCATAGGGATGCAAAATATTGGCTTTTTACCTTGGATTATGGAAAACGGGTGACTGAAGCTGCTATTGCATGGTGCGATGCAACGATAAAAGAACTCTAACATTTTAAAGGAGGAATCATCCATGGGTAAAGAAATATTTACGGGCAGATACACGACAGAAAATGATCAAGACGTTGTTGTTTTTATTATTGGAATGCGTATCAATAAAAGGCTAGCGGTTCGTAAATGGGGACCTGTTTTTATGGCAATGCCACGTATGATAAAAGAACTCTATGAAAATCAGGAAGAATTAGGATTTCTTTCCATGGAAAGCTACTTTGGTCTGCGTACAACGATGATGGTTCAATACTGGCGTTCCACAGAAGATTTACTGGCATATGCAAAGGGAAAAAAGCACTTGACTGCATGGCAGCATTTCAATAAAAAAGTGGGAGAAAACGATGCAGTCGGCTTTTATCATGAAACCTACCAAATACAAGCCGGCACTTATGAGTCTGTCTACCGAAATATGCCATTATTCGGGATGGGTAATGCAGGCAACCCTATCCCTATTGATGCACAGCATCATTCTGCCCGCAAACGGCTGCAAGGTGTGAAAATAAAGTGAATGGCAGGTAATTTCTAAAGTAGCTTCTCTCATAAAAAATAAACTCCAAAAGATTCTGGAGTTTATTTTTGTATGGCTAACTTTTTTCTTTCTGGTGCGTTTTCTCCGTATCATCTTCCATAATATCATTTGCAGTGCTTTTAAATTCTCTTAATGTTTGCCCAGCTGCTTTCCCAATCTCCGGCAGTTTTTTGGGTCCAAAAATGATTAATGCTATAACAATAATAAGAATTAATCCAGGAATCCCTATGTTTGCTAATCCCATCCTACATCGCCTCCAATCCTCTTTGATTTTCGTTTTCACTAGTTGGCTGCTATTTTTAAGAAAATCAATCGTTCCTTCTAATGTACACTTTCCCTTTTATTCTTTTATATCATGATATAAGTATGTATATGAATAGTTTGTCTTATATATAACTAATGCTTTCATAACGATTTTGGTTTCTTTTTTATATGTAATTCCAAACCTCTGATAGATGACAGAGCAGTTTAAGCATCCGAAAAATTTCCCGGATACCGATTAATATTTCATTTCAAGGGGACATTACAACATGTACGATAAAATACGTTATGGAAGGATTTTTTCATGTTACATCAACAACATCAAGCGCTTATCAATGCCCTACAGGATTGCATTGTCGCATGTAATCACTGTTATGATGCATGTCTGAAAGAAGAAGATATAAAGATGATGGCAGAATGCATCCGCCTGGACCGGGAATGCGCGGAAATCTGTTCCTATCTGGCACAAGCTCTATGCAGAGATACACCTTTCGCCGCTGACTTGGCTTCTGTTTGTGCTACAATTTGCGAAGCGTGCGGAAACGAATGCAAAAAACATCAGCATGAACATTGTCAGAAATGCGCGGATGCTTGCTTTGCATGCGCAAAAGCATGTAAAAAGAGTGCCTAACAAACACAGAAAAGAAGCAGTTCCTTATTCAAGAAAACTGCTTCTTTTCTGTTTCCTATATTCTCCTGATTCCATCAATCATTCGACAGCAGGATATACATTACATCATTTTTTTCATTCAGAATGGTTATTTTTTATCAACCTGTATTCACTAATCCTGCAGCTACACCATTGATTGTCAGCAATACCTCTGTCACCAATTCATCAGAAGGATTTGCCGTTTCTCTTAATTGCCGCATTAAATCTACTTGCAGAAAATTGAGCGGATCAACATATGGATTACGGAGATAAACAGATTCCTGGATAGTCGGTGTATGACTGAGCAGCTCTTCATTGCCGGAAATTTGCAGCAATGCGTTTCTGGTCCGTTCATATTCATCTGCAATGTCTTCATAAATTCGTTTTGCCACATGAGGATCTTCCACTAACTCCAAATACTCTTTGGCCGTTTTCATATCTGCTTTCATCAATGCCATTTGTAAATTGTTGATAGTCGATTGAAAGAATGACCATTCTTTATACATGGTTTGTAAGATTTCCAGATGGCTGTCGTCTTCTTCCATGAAGGATTGCAGCCCTGTACCTGCTGCATACCAGGCAGGCAACATATATCTGGATTGCGTCCATGCAAATACCCATGGAATCGCCCGCAAGTCTTCAAATTGCTGGCTGTTCTTTCTGCTCATCGGCCGCGAACCGATATTTAAAGCGCCTAATTCCGTCAACGGGGTTCCCTGGTGGAAAAATGTTAGAAAATCCGGGTCACCAAACACAAGTGATTGATATTTCTGCAATGATTTTTCCGACATCGATTCCATTGCCTTTTCCCACTCTTTTTGACGCAATTCCTCTTGGGCAGGTGTATTTAATGTCTTAGCAGACCTGGTAAATAAAGCAGAAGCTGCTTGCTCCAAATTCCGGTAAGCAATATCTTCGAGCAGATATCTGGAAGAAAGCACTTCTCCTTGTTCTGTAATTTTCACACCATCCTCTAACGTCTCTGCCGGTTGAGAAAGAATGCTTGTACTTAATGAACCGCCTCCGCGGCCAAGGGAACCGCCACGTCCATGGAAGAATTTCAGACGAATATTATACTGTCTCGCCATATTATGGATTTCTTCCTGCGCTTTAAACAGATTCCAGTTGGCGCTCAACGTACCCCCGTCTTTACTTCCATCGGAATATCCGAGCATAATTTCCTGATGTTCGCCGCGTGCTTCTAACTGTTTGCGATAGACATCCATTTCAAATAATGTCTTCATAATTTCCGGTCCTGCGATTAAGTCGTCAATCGTTTCCAGTAATGGCGCAACATCAATATCACTTTCCACGGTACCATCTGGATACAAACGGTAAACGCCGGTTTCTTTAGCAAGCACTAAGACTTCTAACAGATCACTTGGTGATTCCGACATGCTGATTAAATAAACTTCAATCGCTCGTTTTCCGAATTCCTCATGCGCCTTTTTAATCGTTCGAAAAACTTCTAAAATGTTCCGTGTTTCTTTTGAATAGCCGCCATCAAAGAGCAGCAGAGGTCTCGGCTCATTCAATACCTCACTCAATACTTTCTGTTTATCTTCTTCTGTCATTCCAGCATAATCATCTGTAATATGCGCGGCTGTCAGAATCTCATGAATCGCTGTTTCATGTTCGCCGCTATGATTTCGTACATCCAGCGTCGCTAAATGGAAGCCGAACATTTCTACTTGACGAATCAGTTTCCGAATCGTTTTTAATCTTCTTGGTTCTGGCAAATGCGCCTCTGCACTTTCCTTGATTTCTTTGAGATCATGAACCAGTTCTTCCGCATCGTGATATCCTTGGGAAGTTTTCCCTGTTTCCCGCAAACGTTTTAAGATAACTGCAAATTTGCGTCGATATACTTCCGATTGGATAGGCCATTTATCTTGCTCATTCAAATACGTACACTCTTCTTCTTCTACCTTATCAATAAACTGCTGATTAATCGTGATACGTTCACTGGATTGGCTGAATCGTCTCATCAGCTCAACCATGGAAGCATCATATTTTTTCAAAATCAAGTTCCGCTGCAGTTCCAGTGTCTGCCAGGTTATTTCAGGCGTGACATTCGGGTTTCCATCCCGGTCTCCTCCAATCCAAGAACCGAAATTGATAAAATTTGGCACCTGCCAGTCTTTTTTCACTGGAATTTGTTCTTGTAATTGCGCCTCTAATTCTTGAAAGACATCTGGCAATGTTTCAAATAACGTTTGATCAAAATAGTAAAGTCCATTTTTCACTTCATCTAATACTTCTGGTTTCCGTTGTCTTAATTCATTCGTGTGCCATAAAGCCGTGACTTCATTAAACAGGCTTTCTTCCACATCTTTTCTCTCTCTTTGTGTTGTAAGCGGATTGTCCAGCTTACGCAAATGTGCCGATATCCGTTTTTGTATTTCCAATACTGTCCGCTTTGTTGCTTCTGTTGGATGTGCTGTCATAACCAATTCAATAGATAAATCATTCAGCACACTTTGAATCCCATCATTTGTCAGGTCACTTTCTTTCACTTTCGTAACCGCTCTTTCTATCGAAAAAGATTGGCTTGCATTCTCATCTTGTAAGTATTGGCGTTTGCGTCTGATTCGATGATTTTGTTCCGCAATGTTAATTAAATGAAAATAAATCGAAAAAGCGCGGATAACTTGTTGACGCAATGGTGGCTTTAAGCTGTTGATTTCCTTTTTTAACGTATGATATGTGTCGTTATCAGACCCACTGCGAAAACTTTTAGTCATTTCCCGAATGGTCTCTACTTTATCAAATAATTCTTTTCCGCCATAAAGCTTCAAAACTTCCCCTAATATATTCCCAAGCATATTAACGTCATTTCGCAATGAGGCGTTTTTATCCTTTGTTTCCATCATGCTGTTTCCTCCCCCTGTTCAATCGGTGTAAAATTATCATAACATTTTTCAAGAAAAATTAATAAATTCTAGGTACATAAGGAATTGTTTTCTGCCCTAAATCATGACTTATTCAGAAATCTGTTCCCCCTCGCTCCCAACGGATATATCATTCTAAATGGCTTTTTCCTGTGAAAATTCTAACGAATACATGTTTATATTTTTTCATTTACCTTATGATGAAAGATTGAACTCCTCCATCCTTTAAATAACAGTCATTTTAGGGCATGTGTATTCTTCTGCTTTTAAAGTAATAAAACTCTTCCCTTTTTTGGAGCATATGAAACACAAACAAACTAAAACGATTGGAAAAATAAATTTTAAGTTGACTAGCACGTAAAATACCTGAGGGATGAAGTGTCAGCTGCTTCCGTTGATTTTCGCCAGCAGCAAAATTCCTTCATGAGATTCCGTTCGCTATCCTTGCTTAAGAAATTGCTATTGCAATAACACCAATAACCATCACCGCTGCAGCAATAATTCTTCGTCGTCCAAAATCTTCTCTCAAGAAAATGACTCCAAATATGGCCCCTATTAATATACTTAGCTCCCTTACCGGAGAAACATAACTTACTGGTGTCGTTACCATGGCAATTAATATCAATATATAAGCCAATGGATTTAATAGACCCACGCCGATTGTCTCCAGCTTTAACCGCTTCCAGTTTTGACGGACTTCCTGCCAATGTTTTTTAGCAAATGGAATTAGTAAAATCACTTGTCCAAGAATGCTTCCATAACTAAGTAAGATTGGGTGGATTACCGTCACACTCACAATATATTTATCTAAAAGGGAATAACTCGCAATCATACAGCCAATGAAGATACCATACAAAATGGGATAGAGTACATTTTTTTCTCGTAAAATCCGAAATCCGCCTGTAAATATAAATACACTGAAAACAATGCATAAAATCCCGATTTGTCCAAGCCAATGGATCTCTTCTTCTAACAAGAAGAACGCGGCTACCGCAATCAGCATCGGAGCCGTTCCACGGGCAATCGGATAAATCAATGAAAAATCACCTATGCGATATCCCTTTTGCAAGGTTACTGCATAGAGCATATGTAACAGAGCACTCGCTAAAATGAATGCAAGTTCTACCCATCCAAATTTCACATCACTCCATATTATTACCATAAAAGCAAGAGGGGCATAAATCACCGCACTCGTTAACATATATAGCCATACAAATGCAGCGCCTCCTGAGGATTTTTTCGCCAAAATGTTCCATGTTGCATGAATAACAGCTGAAACCACAACGATGGCTAGTGCCCATGCACTCATCTGTTGCTCCTCCTTCACCCAAAAGCTTCATCCTCTTTTATAATCAGATAATTCTTTTATCTATTTATCGTATCACTTTTTGATCTAAAAATCATACTAGAGTCAGCAAATGCATAATCGATATACCATTTCATCCTTTATGCCACCGTCCTTTCAACCAATAAACAAAAAATTATATCCTATTCAGCAAAAGTTTCCTAAGGGCAATTTAATTGTTGACATAAAAATAAATGAGGTTCATACTACACAATGTAATCAAAACAATTTAACTGTGTGTTCACAACATATGACATTTTATAATGAAATAACTCAACTTTCGCCCTTTAAAAAGTAACTTCCTTTCCATAGGAATTGGTCGAGCTGAAGATCCATTTGAAAAGCGGTTTTCTTTTCAAGTTAACTGAAGTCGCCCCCCGTGGCGGACTAAGAACGCAACGTCCTGGGGCTGGGACTGGGGCTGGGGCTGCGCTTACTCGCCCCAACGAAAAACATTTGTATGTCGGAAAGCGTAGGGCTTGCCCGGGGCGGTTGCTATACAGCCTATCCTGTTCAAAAAATAGAAGGATGATTTAACGAAAAGTAGGCATGATAATAGAGATCATGTCCATCCTGGAACAGCAAGGTTTATATGCTTCTTCTTAGGTGTGAAAGTCGAGTAAATAATTAAAAAAGAAGGGATAAAGATGAATCATAAGAGTGCGGCATTATCCGTTCATAACCTAACAGTCTCTTATGGTGAACAAACCGCGTTACAAAACATCCATTTTCAAATTGAGCAAGGAAAACTGGCAGGTATTATTGGACCGAATGGCGCAGGTAAGTCTACCTTGATGAAAGCAGCACTTGGTTTGATTTCCAAGGATAAAGGAAATATTGAAGTTTTTGGAGAACCCGTCAACAAAATGCGTAAAAATATTGCGTATGTACCACAACGTAATAATATCGACTGGGATTTCCCAATTAATGTTTTGGATACGGTATTATTAGGGACTTTTCCAAAGTTGGGTGTTTTTCA
The DNA here is from genome assembly GCF_900166635.1 of Oceanobacillus timonensis. Classification (NCBI taxonomy): domain Bacteria; kingdom Bacillati; phylum Bacillota; class Bacilli; order Caryophanales; family Bacillaceae; genus Oceanobacillus; species Oceanobacillus timonensis. Next base: position 1,437,564 of record NZ_LT800497.1, on the reverse strand, counting down.
CCGCCCCAAAAAAATAAATCGAAAACGAGCTTATGAATGTTTAGAACAAGTCGGTTTAAGTGATTATAAAAAACGCCAAATTGGAGAATTATCAGGTGGACAACAGCAGCGCGTCTTTCTGGCACGTGCATTAGCTCAAGAGGCTCAGTTATTCTTTCTTGATGAACCTTTTGTGGGCATTGATGCGACTAGCGAAGAGACGATTATTCGCGTTCTTAAGGAATTACGTGATAATGGCAAGACAGTTATTGTCATTCACCATGACCTTTCCAAAGCAGAAGAATACTTCGATGATCTATTATTAATTAATACAGAATTAATTGATTATGGTTCTACGCACAAAGTGCTAAAACCAGAGACAATTACGAAAGCCTATCAAACCCAGGTTCCATTTTTACAAGCGAATGGAGGTGGGAACAGATGAGTTTTATTGCGGATATTATGCAATATAGTTTTATACAAAAAGCATTGTTTACAGCAGTTATGGTCGGCATCATATGCGGTATTCTTGGGTGTTTTATTGTCCTGCGAGGATTAGCGCTGATGGGGGATGCCATTTCCCATGCGGTGCTTCCAGGCGTTGCTGTTTCTTTCATGCTTAATATCAATTTCTTTTACGGGTCGGTGATTGCTGGTATTTTGGCCGCTCTTGGTATCGGCTATGTGAATCAACACAGCCGTATTAAGAACGACTCATCCATTGGAATTGTTTTTACAGCCTTTTTGGCATTAGGCGTCCTTTTAATACGCCATGCCCAGAGCGGGGTCAACTTAGATAGTATTCTGTTCGGCAGCTTGACGGCTGTTCAGACCTCTGATATGTGGTTGACGTTGATTGTCGGAGCCGTTGTGTTGCTTGTTGTGATTCTATTTTATAAAGAATTGCTTGTATCTACGTTTGATCCAACCATGGCAGCAGCTTATGGTTTACCGACGCGCTTGATTCACTATATGCTGATGGTTCTGTTAACATTAGTGACTGTTGCATCAATGCAAACAGTTGGTGTCATCCTGGTGGTAGCAATGTTAGTTACACCGGCATCCACTGCTTATCTGTTAACCAACCGGTTATCGATTATGCTTGTATTATCATCCTTGTTTGGGGTTCTTGCTTCCCTTGTGGGATTATATTTCAGCTTTGTATATGACCTTGAATCAGGAGCAGTGATAGTAATCACATCCTTTATATTATTTGCTTTGGTTTTTGTCTTTTCACCTAAGCAAGGTTTGCTTTGGCGCACAATCAGATCAAAACGAAAAAAAGCTGCTCTATAATGAATAAGAAAAATAAAGGAGATGGAAAAAGTGAAAATGAAAAATATCCTATTGTCCAGTATACTTAGTGCCATGGCATTACTTCTTTTAGCAGCCTGCGGCCAGGACAACCAGGATAATTCCTCTAGCGGAGACGGAAAGCTTCAAGTGGTTGGTGACTTTAGTATACTATCGGATATCGTTGAACAAGTTGGCGGTGACCAGGTAGATGTTTATAACATCATTCCTGCCGGCGAGGAACCTCATGAGTGGGACCCTTCTCCGGATGATACAAAAAATACAGCCGACGCAGATGCTTTCTTCTACTTTGGATGGAACTTGGAAGGCTTAGAAGGTGACAACGAAAACTGGGTTTACAAGCTATTGAATGCGGCAGATAAAAATAAAGATAATGACAATGTCTTTGCTCTGTCAGACGGATTGGAACAAAAAGAACTTGGCGGGTTGAAAGAAAATGAAGGAACAGTCAATCCCCATGCTTTTATTAGTCCCAAAGCCGGGATAGAGATGGCTGAAAATGCCCGTGATGCACTCATCGAAATGGATCCGGATAATGAAGAGGTCTATGAAGAAAATACAGATGCCTTTTTGAATGAACTACAAGACATGGACCAGCAATATGAGGAAAAAATTGGCGGAATTCCGGAAGAGGACCGCATCCTTGTTACAAGTGAAAGAGCCTTCCAATATGTAGCGGAAGATTATGGCTTAGAAGAAGGCTTTATATGGGAAATTGACGGAAACGATGAGGGTACTCCAGAACAGGTTAAATCAGCTATTGAGTTTGTGAATGAAAATGAACCGAACGCATTGTTTACTGAATACAATGGTGACGAACGGCCAATGAATACCGTGTCAGAAGAAACGGATGTACCTATTGCTGGAACGCTGTACTCGGGGGATTTAGGCGAAGCAGATTCTTATGTTGATTACCTTGAACATAACTTGCAAACCATTCTTGACGGAATAGCTCAAGATTCGGAAGAGGATTAGGATTCAAATCTCTTAACAGAAATGGACAAAAATCCGTATGAACAACGCGATGTTCCCTTTACAGTAGACAGCAAGATAATAAAAGCAGTGTACTTCTAATTTCAGAGAGGTACACTGCTTTTTAATTTAAAAGGTATATTTTTAAAATGTCATATTATCCAATTCTTTTCCGCTTGTTTCTTCATAACCTTTCATATATTTAATTCGGCGTTGTGCAGCAGATTCGCTGACTTGTTCATCTGCATGGTAAGAAGAACGTACGAGCGGCCCCGCTTCACAATGCGTAAATCCTTTCGAAAGAGCAATTTCTCTTAATTCATCAAACTCATCAGGATGATAGTAACGTTCGACGTTTAAATGTTTTTTCGTAGGCTGCAGATACTGGCCGATCGTTACAATATCCACATGATTGGCTCGAAGGTCATCCATCGCCTCGATAAGTTCTTCTTTTGTCTCTCCAAGGCCAACCATAATGCTTGATTTTGTAGGGGTGTCTGGCGCAATTTCTTTTACCCTTCTCAATAATTCCAAAGAGCGATCATACCGGGCAATAGCACGCACCTTTTTCGTTAATCTTCTTACCGTTTCAATATTATGGTTGAAAATATCCGGACCGCTTCCCATAAGTGTATGCAAGCTTTCATAATCTCCCTTCATGTCTGAAGGTAAAATTTCAATCGTACAGCCAGGCACATTTTCACGAATTTGCCGTACCGTTTCTGCAAAAACAGCTGCACCGCCATCTTTTAAATCATCCCGGGCGACAGCAGTCACAACAACATGCTTCAATCCCATAATCTCCACAGACTCCGCTACTCGTTTGGGTTCATTCCAGTCCAGTTCATTTGGGAGACCTGTTTTTACTGCACAAAAACGACAGCCTCTTGTACATGTATCACCAAGAATCATAAACGTAGCAGTTTGACGTTCACTCCAGCATTCATAAATATTCGGACATTTTGCTTCTTCGCAGACCGTGTTTAAGCGTTTGTCACGCATTAAATGTTTCAAATGGTTATAAGACTTGTTCGTATTCAACTTAATTTTCAGCCATTCGGGTTTCCGTAAATATTCTTCTTGTTTTGCCATCTGATCGACTCCTATCTGGAATGGTTCCATTCATCTGTTACATATTTACTGTACATAAGCTCATGAATTTCCTGTTCTTGTTCTTCAGAAAGGGTAAACGTCTTCAATTCGATATCTAAACCTGTTTGAAAACCGGCTTTTAGCGCTGTTTTCGTTTCCTCCAAAGACACTTCTCTTCCAGCTGCTTCATCGATTGAAATCGCTTTATCATCAAATGCTGCACGGGCGCGCTGTTTGACTTTTTCATTACGATAAATAAACAAGTCATATAATGTATCCTTATCCACAGAGAGCGGAATAGATCCATGCTGTAATATAACGCCCTGTTTCCTTGTTTGCGCGCTCCCTGCTGCCTTCTTATTATCAATTACTAATTCATACCAGGAAGGTTCTTCAAAACAAACGGCAGATTGGGAGGGTGCCAGCTTTTCTTCCGGTACAGCAAAATCTGCGGCAATACCCAGATTGCGATACCCTTCTAATAACCCTTTCGACAAAATAAGATAGACGTCTTTGACGGACTTTGGCATCCATGGATGCTGTTCGGAAATGATAACGCTGTACGTAAGTTCCTTATCATGCAATACAGCTCGGCCGCCAGTTAATCTCCGCACGAGGTGAAATCCATGTTTTTCCACTGCTTGCAAGTCAATTCTATTTTTCGTTTTTTGAAAATATCCAACGGAAAGCCCGGCAGGTACCCACTCATAAAAACGAAGAACCGGCGGTATTTTGCCTTCGCTATGCCATTGGAGCAAGCATTCATCTACTGCCATATTATAGGCAGGTGTTTGTTTACCGGTGTCTAAAAAATACCACGTTTCTGTCATAACATATTTCTCTCCATAAGATGAGAAAACAAATCCCCCTTTAAATATGTATTTAATCCCTCTGTTACCTAATGAATAATTGCTCAAAAGCTGCCTGTTGGTATGCTTCTTCGCTTCTGGGGTGATAAATTTTTCTGGCTGTTTGCTTATGGTGATATCTGCGAAACTGGAACTTTTGAACATGTACTCTTAATAGTAAATGGTCACGTTATATATGTCAAAAAATCCAAAAAATTAGTAATATTTCATATTATATGAGTAAAGAATAGAGCAAACCAAATAACTGTATTCCCCTCTTTCCATTCGATACAGCACCCCTTCATCTATTTATATCTTAATCCTCATCAATTTACTTATGTTTAATAATAACACTCCGTGATAATTTTTGTAAAACAGAACTATTGTACAATAAATAAAAAAAGCAGAACACCGCTTATTTGCAGCATTCTGCTTTTGAAGACCTGTTTTATACAGATGTTTCAATCAAATGGCATTTGAAATTACAATGCTGTAATTCCACCGTCAATTACAAATTCGGAACCAGTAGAGTAGCTTGCTTCATCGGAAACTAAGAATACAACCATGTTAGAAACCTCTTCCGGTTGGGCGACACGGCGCATTGGGATAGCCTGTTTTATCTGCTCAATCGCTGCTTTGGCATCTTCTCTATCCAGCATCGGTGTTTGAATCACACCAGGATGAACCGAATTTACACGGATATTGAGTGGTGATAATTCACGGCTTGCCGCTTTTGTCATACCACGGACAGCAAATTTCGTATCCGTATAGCCAACTGCTCCGCCAACTAATCCATTCATGGAAGAAATGTTGACAATTGATCCCGATTCCTGTTTTGTCATAATAGGTGTGACAGCTTTCATTCCTAAAAATACAGAAACCTGATTAATATTTACGATTTTCATATAGTCATCTAATGATAGTTCTTCCAGTGGGGTATTAAATGTAATGCCGGCGTTATTGACCAATCCGTCAATACGTCCCCATTTTTCCATAACGGTATCTACTACTGTTTTCCAATCTTCTTCACTGGCTACATCATGTTTGATGAAAAGAACGTCTCCATTTAGTTCTTTCTCTGTTTGACGACCGCCTTCTTCATTAATATCTGTAAATGCTACTTTCGCTCCTGCTTCCAACACTTTTTCTACATGTAATTTTCCCATACCCTGTGCTCCGCCAGTAATAATAACTACTTTGTCTTGTAATCTGCTCATTTAAATCCTCCTACATTTGTTTTTTAATAAATCTTAATACTTCCCCCATCAACCATCAGTGTCTGACCAGTGATATATTTTGAATCTTCACTTGCTAAAAATACAGCAGCTGGTCCAATATCATGCTCCACATCACCAAAGCGACGGAGCGGGATTCCTTCCAATACTTTTTCATAGTATTCAGGATTTGCTTCTTTCCACTGCTCTACGCCTTCTGAATAAGCAATGGGGGAAATAAGATTAGCACGAATACCAAATTCGCCAAATTCATTGGCAATCACACGTGTCATACCCCGGATGGCTTCCTTGGCAACAACATAAGAGCCTTGATTTTTATCACCTTTCATTGCTGCACCAGAACCAAAGTTAATCATATTTCCTTTGGTTTCTTTCAAATAAGGAATGACCATCTGGGATAAATAAAATGTTGCAAAAAATCCAGTTTTCATGGATAACTCTAACTCTTCTTCAGTAATGTCTAAAAATCCTTGCATTCGGGAAGCATGTGCATTGTTGACCAAAATATCGATTTGACCATATGTAGCAATAACTTCATCTACGCATGCTTGTAAGGATGCTTTATCCGTTAAGTCGGTTTTTATAAATACTGTTTCATATCCCTGTTCATTTAATGCATCACTTAATGCTTTACCTTTTTCTTCTGCGATATCTACAATCACTACTTTGGCATTTTCTTTTACATATGCCCGGACGATACCTGCACCAATACCGCCAGCACCGCCAGTAACAATAGCTACTTTATTATCTAATTTAGCCATGTTCCTCCCCTTTCTTTTTTTACAGGATCGCAACTTTTATGCACATATTAAACATCCTATTGTTAAACCGTTTCCAAATCTCACTCAGCAGGTGAATTACTTAATTCAGCTGCTGAACTTGATGGATTAATTTCTTTTTAATCCGGAGTAATTGCACAATCTCTTCCTCGTCTAAAGCAGTATATACTTCATTCAATACATCCTGCCCCCGCTGCTGCGCCTCGTCCAATAATTCTTTTCCCTTTTCCGTAATCGTAATTAAAATGACACGGCGATCATTTTCTTGCGGTTTCCTTTTAATATATCCCTTTTCCACCAGCTTACTTGTTATTCCCGTAATTGCCCCGGAAGTATAACCAATTTCTTTCGCCATAACAGAGAGCTTTTCAGATTCTTTTTCATTTAATTTCCATAAAAACACAATCTGAGAAATACTTATGTTTCTATTAAATTTTTTCATAAACAAAGTCATCATTTTATCACTGAAGAGCTCTGTGTTATGAATAAGTTCAAAAAACAGCGTCTCTTTCATACGTTTTCCCTGCTCTTTCTAATGTCGTTAAATGCTTTTATATTATTATTTTAGCACTAAACTATTTAATAGTAAAATATTAAAAGTATGAATGATGTATACATTACAACTAAAACGGGAATATAGAAACGATGAATGAATTTGGGAAGGATGATAAATGTGACACAAGAACAAGATTTCAAAGGAAAAGTTGTATTAATTACCGGAGCAGCTTCCGGAATCGGCGAAGCAACTGCATTAAAATTTGCCGAACGCGGAGCAAAAGTTGCGATTGGTGATATTAATGAAGAGAGTAACAAGGTTGTTCAACAAATTAAAGATCATGGCGGAGAAGCTGTTTTCTTTCAAACAAACGTCAGTAATCCGGAGGAAGTCAAAGCGCTGGTGGAACAAACGGCTGCTCATTTCGGAAAAATTGATTGTGCATTTAACAATGCCGGCGTACTACCTCAAATTGCATCTTTTATTGATACAACTGTAGAAGAATTTGATAAAACCATTGCGGTTGACTTAAAAGGCGTCTTTCTCTGCTTGAAGTACGAACTGGAATATATGGTTCAAGCAGGCGGTGGAAGTATTGTAAATACCGCTTCTGTGGCTGGGCTGATTGCTGATCCGGATATGTCTCCTTATGTTGCTGCAAAACATGGCGTTGTTGGTCTGACTAAAGCTGCCGGAATTGAGTATGCAGATAAAGGGGTACGTGTTAATGCAGTAGCTCCCGGAGTTACTGCAACACCGCTGGCTAAGGAAAAACTGGAAGATCCTGAGATTAGAGAAGAAATGATTGGAAACGTCCCGGCAGACCGGGCGGCTAAACCAGAGGAAATTGCAGAAACGGTGCTCTACCTGTCATCTGATAAAGCAAGTTACGTGATGGCTCAGACATATGTTATCGATGGCGGTCAAATTGCTCACTAAACGTACTGCCCTTTTTACTGATAGACATCTAAGAATAAGGTGGAAACAGGTAACTTGATTCGCAAGTATATGGATAAATGAAATATAAAAGGCTATTTGTTATACACGAAGTAACATATTTGTTTTATCAAGCTGTTTCCCTTATATTAGAAATGATGTGGTACGAATAAGCTTTACGAGGTGGAGAACGATGAAAAAAGTATATGAACTGACTACCATACAAATGGCTGAGGACTTCCTGGAACATCATGAGCTTAGCTTCTTATTCATATCCAGACCAGATTGCAGTGTATGTCATGCCCTATTACCAAAGATAAGCAGTTTGCTGGATAATTATCCGCTGATTCATTTAGGACATATTGATGCTGCAAAGGTAGAAGAAGTAGCTGAAAAGTTCTCCGTTTTCACTGTCCCTATTATACTTTTAATCATTGAAGGCAAAGAATATATCCGGGCAGACCGCTTCGTCCGCTTGGAACAGTTAGAAGAAAAACTGGATCAGATATATGAATTGTATACGCAGTAAATTAGATTAGCCATTGCGGTCATGCTGCAATGGCTTTTTTAATCTGAAATAATCGATGCATTATTTGTCAAACAGCACACAGAGACGGAAAAGCCTTCCTTGCTTAAGGGAGACTCAACTTAGCCGTTCTGCCTCCGTCTACGGTATAAATCTGCCCAGTAATAAATCCTGCCTCTTCAGCTGCAAGAAAAGCCACAAGTGCAGCTACTTCTTCCGGAGAACCTGTACGAGCGACAGGATGAATGCGGCCGATGTTATTTCGGAACGCCTCTGCATCCGGTGTATTTTCAATGAATTCACGGTTTAGTTCCGTATCAATCCAGCCCGGAGCCACTGCATTACAGCGAATTCCTTCATGGCCATGATCCACAGCTACTGCACGAGTCAATCCATGGACTCCAGTCTTGGAAGCACTATACGCAGCATGCCCGGGGTTAGCAGCCAATCCTTCTACCGAACCAGTATTGACGATATTACCTTGCGTTTTACGCAGATAAGGTAATGCTGCACGAATCAGAAGAAAAGGAGCAGTCAAGTTCACATGAAGATTACGTTCCCAATCCTCCACACTTAATTCTTCAATGGAAGACTCTTGCATCATCCCAGCATTGTTAATGAGTACATCAAGCTTTCCAGCCCGATTGATAACCTCCTCTATCACCTGATCCGGAGTATGCGGATTGGAGAAATCTGCCTGCACCCAGTCAAATTCTTCATCTTTCCCACGTTGTGCAGTGATGACAGTCGCTCCTTCATCACGCAGCCGGCAAGCAATCGCCCGACCAATCCCAGAGCGCCCGCCTGTCACCAATGCTACTTTGTTTTCAAAACGCTTTACTTGTGTTGCCATTATTATATTCCTCCTTAATTACTACAGTTCGTTCATCATCCCTTTCCTTTATTCCTTATGGAAACGGAAAAATCAGCAAAATGAAATAGTAAGAAAAAATGTATACTTCAAACATTTCAGCTATTAAAAATTTAAGGGAAAAGTTATGACATATATTCCATTTCAGTGTAACATGTTTTTTATCTTTTAAGAGACAGGATAATAAATAAACCAATCTATTCCATGCATAAATGGAGTAGATTGGTTTATACAATGTAAATGAATTCTTTTCTTCTTTGCGATTAAGCCCCTTCTATCATATCTCGCTTACGATAACCAAGGTAGCCAATAATCATCAAAGCAATACTAATCACCGTTATAACAATAAAAATTGGTCCATCAAATTGGTCCATTGGCATTTGCGGAATCCAGCTTTGCACAGCTGTTTTTAAAAATCCTTCCGGCAAATCCAAAATACCATCAAAATAATTTAGGATAAAGGAATAGCCAAGATACGCATAGACTATTTTCCCTAACTTCGGTGCCCAGCCAAGCGCTAAAGCTGCAAGTCCTGTGAAGAATAGCACGGACGGTAAGAAGTTATATCCAGCCGCAAGAAAATCAACGAAATCCATGGAGGCACTATCTCCCATAACCAACTTAGCTGTACCACCAAGGCCGCCGGCAGCCAGTAAAGTCCCGATTAAACCGGCAGCAATAGCTAAAGCCATTGTCGTCCAGTAAAATTGACCGCGGGTAACTTTGGTGGCGTGGAGCTGACTTAAATGCAGACGGCTCTCCTCAGCGAAAAGCTTATTCACAATGACAATCGGCAGAATAGAAACCAGCACGATCATGACCATCATAATGGTAGCTGTAAAAGATTCTTCAATAGAAACGCCTGATTGCGCAAACATTTGCGCCATCATTTCATTACTTTCAAGGAACGTCTGCATATCTCCGTAAATGGAACCGTATGCTGCCCCCATCACAACAAAAGCAATCAACCAGCCAATGATGACCCCTTTATTCAATTTGGTAAACAACCCCCGCACAGATAATAGAGATTGTTTTGCATGGTCTCTTCCTTCTCTTTCAGGCAAATAACCTGCGCCCATATCACGCCCGCCTTCCAGTGCAAAAGCAATCATGACCATCGCCGCACTGAAAATCAAGGCAAAAAGAATCGGCAGCCAGTTATTATCGGTAAATGGATACGTCAAATATGTCCAGCCAAGCGGATTGAACATAGATAAATCCACATTTGATACATCGGTTCCGGCACGAATAATATAAAGCAATCCAACGAGACCTAAAGCCGAACCTGTTGCACTGGATGAAGCTGGCATAATTTGTGCCAGCACCAGACCGATTCCTGCTCCAATCACACCGGCTATCCCAACTGAACTTCCAAATAAAAAGGAACCTTGGACAGAAATCGTATCTGCACCGAAAATCATTAACAGACTACTGATAACAAGCGCCAATAGCACATTAATAACAACCACTTCTACCATTGCTGCAAGTGAGTTTGCCTGCCGTCCGATTTGAAAAGAACGCACCAGTTCTGTCAGCCCGAGGTCTTCTTCCTTCCGTGTATGCCCTACAACATGCAGAACAGACATAATCATCGCAAACAATCCGCAGAATAATAACATTTCATGCGCATACATGGCTCCTAATGTATATTCCGCGGCTGTTTCAATGGGTGTCGGACCAACCATGGAGATCATCGCCGGGTTTTGCAATGTTTCATACATTCCAGCCAGCCCTTCCCCTTTTGCTATTTCTTCAAATGCAGGAACAAAGCCACCGGAAAATAATCCGACTCCTAAAATCCAAAAAATAATTTTTTTCCAATCGCGCTTTAGATACTGCAAAAACAATATATCCCAACGTGCAAATTTTTCCTTCATTGTCCTTTCACCTCCCTATCCGTGCTTACCCTTCATAATGCCGCATGAATAAGTCTTCCAATGTTGGCGGAACCGCTTCAAACTTCTTCACACCCAATTTCGTTGCTTCCGTTAAAATAGCATTGATGTATTTATTGTCAGCCGAAAAAGTAGCTTGATTGTCTTTTTGCGCAAAATCATGGACACCTTCTACAAATTCCATTTGTGAAACATCCCCCTCTGTCGATAAGGTAACAGCAGAACGGGTCAAATGCCGTAATTCATCCAAGGTTCCAGACTCTACAATCTCTCCCTGCCGAATAATCACGACCCTGTCAGCTAAACGCTCTACCTCACTCAAAATATGAGAAGACAGCAAAATGGATTTCCCTGCTTCTTTGATTTTTTCTACTTCTTCCTGAAAAACGGCTTCCATCAACGGATCAAGACCGGAAGTCGGCTCATCAAATATATATAAATCGGAATCCACGGATAAAGCTGCAATCAAACCAACCTTTTGCCGGTTCCCTTTAGAATACCCTTTGGCTTTTTTCTTCGGATCCAGTTCAAAACGTTTGATTAAATAATCTCGTTTGTGCTTATCTCCACCGCCATGCAGCTTCATAAATAAGTCAATAATTTCTCCGCCAGTCAAGCTTCCCCAGAGCGCAACATCACCCGGCACATAGGAAATACGTTTATGAATTTCCAGACTTTCTTTCCAAACGTCCTTCCCAAAAATTTCTGCCTGCCCGGCATCCCGTTTGATAATTCCCAATAAAGCGCGAATCGTGGTTGACTTTCCAGCACCATTCGGACCAATAAATCCGACGACTTCTCCCGCTTCTACAGTAAAGGTCACATCCTTTAATGCTTGAAACTTACCAAACTTTTTTTGCAAGCCTTGTAATTTCACAATTTTTGTCATAAGGCTAACACTCCTTCTCTCCTTATTTTCATACACGGTGTATCCAGTTCTGCCCTTTAAACCATGCTGCAGACAAAATAAAACCAAAATACATTTCACAGTTCAAAAATATAAAATAAATAAATAGTTTTAAACTATATATCTATATTATGGTTCAATATTATTCCTTTTTATGATTGAAGTCAATATAATATATACTATTTTTTATTTGCCAGTTCATAATTAGATAGATATAATAAATAGGAAGAGAAACGTTCATTTCAAAAAATTTTTAAAGAAATGCGCTATAGAAAGCAGGTCATACATGTGAATGGTTTTGAAAAACGGACAGAAGAAAAGAAAAAACAGATTTTAGAAGCAGCTTTTGAGCTGATGAACGGTGATGCAGACGCTGGAAATGTAACCATGGAGGAAATCGCGAAGCATGCGAATGTCGGCAAAGCGACCCTTTTTAAATATTTTGGCAGCAAGGATAACCTGATTCATGAAGTTTTCCAGGACTTTATTAATCAATTGATTACCGGTGCCAGAGAAATCATAGCTGAAGATAAATCATTTGAAGAAACGTTGATTGCATTAAGCCAAAATAAAATTGGCTATTTAGATAAAATCAACCATCAATTTTACATGCGTATGATGGATTTTTTTACGAAAAAAGATGACGAAGGCTTGTCTTTGATGATGCAGAAATTTAATGAAGTAAATTACGATATGTTATTGGATTTATTCCATCGGGGTCGTAAAGAGGGGAAAGTGGATCTGAAATATTCGGATGAATTTCTGCTGCTGTATTTCCAGGCAATTGTAGAAGGTATATCCAAACCGCAGATTTACGAGAAAATTGCCCCTTATACCGAAGAATGGACAGAGATGCTTATTAAAGGGATTGCGCCGAGGAAGGATTGATACTGCGCAACGCAATCCTTCCTCGGCGCAATTTCAACAAAAAATCGCAAAATAATAATTTTGCGATTTTTTTGTTATTTCATGCTAAAATAAAGGAACATACGGCAGACAAATCACTTTTGTATGTTTTGTATGTAATTCCAACCTCCATGTTAGCACTTTGCTAATTGAAAGGAAGCGCTGCAGTGGAGACACGAAAGAAACGAAGAAAAATAAAAAAGCAAGAAACTTTCCGAAATAGAATAGATTTAACCAGAGGCCTCACCAACCTTGTTAAAGTTATTTCTATGATTCGTGACTGGTTCTTGTGACATTTTTTCCACCCTTTTGCAAGGGTGGTTTAAAAAAAGAGCCGGGAACCACCCGGCTTCTTTTCTTCGCTCCAGTGGAACGCGAAAGAAACGTCTTCCATTTTACACCTTTATTTTAATTCAATCTGGAAATCCTGTCAATAAAGTGATACTTCCAGTGTTTGAATGTCATAAAGGTTCTATTATACTATTCCCCTTATATAAATATTTATGCTTCATACTTTCATTTTGAATGAATTTTTCTTGCGCTCAAAACATTGGATACTAACTCTGTTAAGCGTTTTTCCTTCATTTTTCTTCCCGTTCTTCCTAATATCCCACTTCGACCACTGCATTGACAATATACATTAAATCATTTTTATCCTCTTGGTCACTTAGATAGATACCGCTGGTTGTAACCAATCCGCCATCTAACTTTTCCACTGACACATCGCCGTACGGTATTAATTTTTTTATTTTTTCTTCATCCAGGTGATTCCCATCTCTCGGAATGCCTAATTTTACATTTACTTTCATATTGTTTAAATCTTGGTCAGGCAGCGCGTTTTGAACTCCTGGCATCGAATTAGAGTGAATCGCATCGATAACAGCACGTTTGGAAGCTTCGTTAATATCTTGTCCATGTAAATCTACACCTGTACCTGTCTGGATAAATAGCATTTGTTCCATGTTTTTTTACTCTCCTTTTTGTTTATTTATAGCTTCGAACTAAAAATGGTTGCCCATTCTATTTCTCCCAAATAATACATACTACCATTCTTCCAACCGCTTGTACTTATCTACCATTTGTTGATCCAGAAAATATAATGTGTCCAACAGTGCCGGAATAAAGAAACCGGGCCCTTCTGCTTTTTTCATCGCCAACTCCGCTGCAATTCCATAGGCTGCGGTTACCTCAACGCTTGCTTCATACACATCTTCTCCAACACTGACATATGGCCCGACGAGCGAGGTAAGTAAACAGCCGCTGGTTGTAATATTCTGCAGCATCGCGTCCCCATTTCCGCAAAGTGTCGTACGCATGCCATCGGTAATCACATCTGTTTTTCCGGTTGCAATGACGACCGTATGATATTTATTTGCTACAGCCTTTGCAATTTCCGGATCAATTTCTGCAATGGTGGAGTCAGGACTTTTCATGGAATCAAACACATTTCCTAGTACAGCAATTTCTCCTGCATTGGCCCGAATAGCGGTAAATTGAACCTTTTCCAACAGTTCATCAATGACTTCTGTTCGAAATGTTGTTCCTCCCACAGCAATTGGATCCAAAATAACCGGAACGCCTTCCTCATTCGCTGTTTTCCCGGCAATTAGCATAGCTTCTGCACGTTCTTCCGTCAGTGTTCCGAGATTCAACACAACCGCTTGGGCATTTTGCGCATTCTCCACCGCTTCTTTCGGCGTATGCGACATAGCCGGAGAAGCACCAATGGCAATCAATCCATTCGCAGCAAAGTTCGTGGCTACTTCATTGATGACATTATAAATAAGCGGTCTTTTTTCTTTTATTTTCCCGATGTAATCCATACTCAAACAACTCCTCCTGTCATAGACTCGAATTGGAAGTTTCCAGAATACCTTTTTACATCAAATAAAAAACCACCCCAAAATGGAGTGGTTACATTTACGTTAATGATACAAATTCACCGTATGTCTGCCATCTCCACTTTCCTACGCTAGTACGAGCTAGATCAGGTTCAAAGGGATTAAGATGATAATCTTATCTCAGCCAAGTGGCACCCCTAGTGGTTTTCTATTCAATGTTACGTTCATTCTAATAGTAAAAATGATTATTGTAAAGGGATACATTACTTGCACATTACTAGATCCACCTTTGTTTGAATCTATCACGTTACGGTTTATTCCCATCAGATTCCTTTTCCAGTTGAAAATAAAGAAATAACAGCCTTCTTATTTCCCAGGAAATTACCGGCCGTTTTCATCATGCCATTTAAGAATGAAATCAATTTTTATAAAACAAAAAGAAGGCAGCGTTTCGTATACTACAAGTACGAACACTGCCTCTTTCAGCCCTAAATGTAAGGCTTGCAGATTCTACTTCCGATTACAGCATATTATTGATTACCAGGTGATAAAACTATACATATCCGGCCGCTATCACCTTTCAAAAATATCCGTCATGCTATTGTCTTCATCGTGCCTGTACTCACTCCTCTCTCTTCTTTTTTGGATTTCATTTTTTAAAGTTGCACAAAAATTCTTCTCTAATTTTAAATAGATTGCATTTCTCAGCGTCTCTTTTAAAAGCGCATCTGACAAATGCCTGAGACTATTCATGGATATTCCTCCTACATTTGCATTTTTGAACCCGTTGATTTTCAAGAACCGGAAGTAGAATCTACATAAAATATTACAAAGTGAGACAAAAAGAACAAAATAATGCGTCAATAAATGACAGCAAGAATAAAATTCCTTCTACTTTAAATACAGGACAAATTGGCAGAGTGAATAAGGATGTGGTTGGCCTGACCGTAGCAGAATTTTACCTTGGGATGATATCAACTTGAAAAATACGTTATCTTCGTTAGATATTTTTAAATGATGACAGGAAGGGGATAATGTAGATGATACGAAATATACTACGCCGTCCCTATGCGTTGCCGATTTTGATGTCATTTTACATCCCCTCCTTCTTTTCAACATGAAAAAACGCTTTCTTTATCGGAATGGATCATTTTATTATTTCCCATCCCGATAAAGAGAGCGTTATTCGTTCTTACTTGTTTGGATTCTATACAT
The DNA here is from genome assembly GCF_900166635.1 of Oceanobacillus timonensis. NCBI lineage: Bacteria > Bacillati > Bacillota > Bacilli > Caryophanales > Bacillaceae > Oceanobacillus > Oceanobacillus timonensis. The sequence goes on along the minus strand of NZ_LT800497.1, from coordinate 1,421,752 downwards.
CTATGATTTAATACCATTTACGCTTCATCAAAAATTTCTTTCGCTGTATTCAAAGCACTCCAGGCTTTAGGCCATCCTGTGTAGAAAGCCAGATGCGTTATCAATTCGACTACTTCTTCTTTGGTCACACCGTTTTGTTTTGCCATGTTTAAATGCGCCTCTAATTGCGGTACGCCTTGTGTCATTAGATTGGCACAGGTAATCATACTACGGTCGCGCGGAGATAATTCGGACTCTCTGGACCATACTTCACCAAATAATACATCATCGTTTAGAGCCGCAAATTGGGGAGCAAATTCTCCCAAATTGTCACGGCCTGCTGTTTGTTTCTTTGCCATGGTTTATCCCCTCTTTCTATTATTTTTCTTCTAATTTGGAATAAATATCATCCGAAACAGGTTCCAGCCATTCCGGGGTGCCAGCTGTTATAGCAATATGCTCAAACCAGCTGTCCTTTGTCGCACCATGCCAATGTTTGACTCCGTCGTGCGTTACAACTACATCACCGGGTTTTAAAAATTGGGCCGGTTTCCCTTCTTCCTGATACCATCCTTCTCCGCCAGTTACCAGCAATAATTGATAACCGTCATGATGGATATGCCAATTATTACGGCAGCCAGGCTCGAATGTCACATTACCAACACCTACGCTGACTTCCGGATCGGCAACTAAACTTTGCAGATAGCTTTGCCCGACAAAGTATTGCGAAAAAGCATCATTCTTTTCGCCTGCCGGAAATATCACGCCATTTTTTACGTCTTCATTTTTCGCCATTTTTTCTTCCTCCTTATTTTATCGTTTTTGATTGCGCTGATTTATAACTGTAAGACTTGCCACGGATTCACGCAGCATCATGATGAAACCTGAAAAAAGTTTTTAAATGAATGCTTTATGCTGCCTAACAAAACTGTTTTCCGAGCTTTAAAACAATATGGACTGACTTTACATTTAATCCGATTGCTTGTCGGAAATCCAGTTTTCCCCACTACATGTTTTTTCATCCCACGATTTCAAACATTTTTATTTCCAGAAACGTTATATTCATAAGAGATTTATTCCTTCGAGAAGCGGCAGCTGCTCTCAACTCCCTCACAATTCCATATTACAGCTGTATTCATGTATCGTCTAATACCTTTTAGATTAAGGAATATGCTTTAAAAGCATATTTAAATATGTCATTCTGCAAGGACAGCAGATGAATGAAAAATAGGGTATGATGATATTTACTACTTACCACATTTCTAAAACTTCAACATACGATTCAGCTTCTTTGCTCTCCTCGTTAAAATGATTCTTTTTTATCCTGTTAGACTAAAAAAGAACAGCAGAAAATATTTTCGATTCGCCTTCAAGCAACTTTTTTATAGAAGATGCATCCAGAAATAGTTCATTTAACTGCCAAAAACAGCGTTCGCAATAAATAACAGGTTTACTTGCTTCCATTTGTGGTTATGTTACAATAAAACACAGCTTTCTTAGATATAGGAGGAGAAAAACTTGTTATGAGTAAAAAATCGAATAAGAACTTTTCCAGCGTATTTACATATGCGTCGATTATCGTTGGTATATTAGTTGTGCTGGGTGCTGTTTTTCCTGATCAATTTGGACATTATTCAGGAGCAATCGGCGATTGGGTGACCGAAACTTTCGGCTGGTATTATATGGCAGTATTCACTGTCGTCTTATTTTTCTGTATCTTTTTAGGTATCAGTCCTATTGGTAAACTGAAATTGGGGAAACCAACGGAGAAACCGGAATTTAACACCATCTCCTGGTTAACGATGTTATTTAGCGCCGGTATGGGAATCGGGTTAGTGTTTTATGGTTCATCAGAGCCAATTTCCCATTATCTTGCACCACCTACCGCTGACCCGGAAACCAAAGCTGCCTTAGCGGAATCAATGCGATCTACTTTCCTGCATTATGGATTCCACCCTTGGGCTGTGTACGGTATAGTTGCATTAGCACTTGCTTATTCCCAGTTCAGAAAAGGGGAAGTTGGTCTTTTATCAAAAACATTACGACCTCTATTCGGAGATCGTGTTGATGGACCGCTTGGAAATATCGTTGACATATTAGCTGTGTTTGCAACGATTATCGGTGTAGCTGTTTCCTTAGGTGTAGGAGCCATGCAAATTAACGGAGGGTTAAACTACCTCTTTGGTGTTCCGAATAACATCATTACCCAAGGGATTATTATCGCTATTGTTACCGTGTTGTTCTTAATCAGTGCTTGGAGCGGATTAAGCAAAGGAATTCAGTATTTAAGTAATTTAAATATGATTTTAGCAGGTCTGTTATTCCTGTTTGTGTTGATTTTAGGACCGACTTTACTTATTCTCAATATGGTAACAAGTTCAACAGGGGATTACTTAACGTCACTTTTATTTAGCAGTTTGGATGCAGCGCCATTAAATGACCAGAAACATGAGTGGATGCAAACCTGGACATTATATTATTGGGGCTGGTGGATGAGCTGGAGTCCATTTGTCGGCATATTCATTGCAAGGGTTTCCCGCGGGAGATCTATCCGAGAATTTGTCTTAGCTGTTTTATGTGTTCCAACCCTTGTAAGTATATTCTGGTTCAGCGCTTTCGGTATGACAGGAATCGAAACGGGTCAAGGAGCACCGCAAATATTTAATCTGCCGCCTGAGACGCAATTATTCGGTATTTTCAATGAACTACCTTTAAGTATCATCCTATCTGTTATTGCTCTGGTGCTGATTTCATCTTTCTTTGTTACTTCAGCAGATTCCGCGACATTTGTATTAGGTATGCAGACAGCCTTTGGAACCTTGCACCCTAAAAACTTTATCAAAGTGGTATGGGGCGTATCATTATCAGCGATTGCATTTGTATTACTATTATCAGGTGGAGAAACCGGATTAGATGCATTACAATCGGCCGCTATTATATCGGCATTGCCGTTTAGTATCGTCGTCATATTAATGGGTATCGCCTTCTACAAAGATGCAAACCGAGAAAGAAAATATTTAGGTTTGACCATTACACCAAATAAACGAAGAATGCAAGAATATATAAAGAAAACAGAAGCAGAAGAAGAGCAAGAAAAATAATGAACCGAATGGTTCAACAAATATATAGTACATGCAAATAATTTTATCATCTAAAAACCCTTGTATCAGATGGATACAAGGGTTTTTAGATGATAATGTGACATGCAGATGCAAGTTCACTTTATCTGAAAATAAAATGATATTTTTCCTCTTACCAAGGCTGTGTAGTCGGTCCAATCGTAAATTCATTTACATTGGTATCTTCCGGCTGATCGATAGCAAACGCAACAACATTCGCAACACGATCTGGTCCGATTTCATATTGATTATACATTTCATTGGTACCTTTTGCAGTTTCTTCATCTGTGATGGTTTCAAGCAGTTCTGACCGGACAGCTGCCGGATAAATCGTTGCCGTACGGATATTTGTTCCTTCCTGAGCAGATTCCATACGCAGAACTTCCATTAAATCACGTACTGCCCACTTGGTTGCGCCATAGACAGCACCACCAGGATAAGCTTTGAGGCCTGCAACCGAAGAAGTTGTAATCACATGTCCGGATTTTTGTTGTTTAAATTCCGGCAGAATAGCTTCTATACCATTTAAAACACCTTTTAAGTTCACATCCACCATTCGATTCCATTCACCACTCTTCAGTGCAGATAATGGAGAGTTTGGCATTAAGCCGGCATTTAAGAAGATAACATCGACTTTACCAAATTCCGTCTTGGCTAAATCTACTAACTTCTGATTATCTTCTACTTTTGTGACATCCGCTATCTGATAAACTGCCTGTCCACCATCATTGGTAATGACTTCCGTTAATTCTTGCAGTTTTTCTTCGCGGCGGGCACCTAACACCAATTTCGCTCCTTGGCTTGCCAACAATTTAGCAGTAGCTTCACCAATACCTGATGATGCTCCTGTGACAATCACGACTTTGTCTTTAATGGCCACTTTGAACTCCTCCTTTGCTCATACTGCTGTTTTCCCTTCCATCCAAATGCTGAAACCTGACAGGTACATCGTTATTTTATTTCTGCTTTCACTCCATTTTATCTGCTAATGTAGACAGTAACTTCGCCGGATTACCGCCGACAATCGTATTCGGTGCTACATCTTTGGTAACAACAGAACCAGCTGCCACAACAGCATTTTCGCCGACTGTAACGCCAGGAAGTATCGTCGCATTGGAACCAATCCATGTTCTATCTTTCAATATCACTGGCTTCAGGTACATTGTCCCTCTGTTTTCCGGATTATAATCGTGGTTAATGGTTGCCAGAACAACATTATGACCGATCAGGCATTGATTCCCGATAAGGATTTGCCCTTGATCCTGAAATCGGCATCCGGAATTAATAAATACATTTTTTCCTATTTGAATGTTTTTCCCGAAATCCGTTGTAAATGGGAGAAATAAAGAAAAACCCTCATCTAATTCTTGACCGGTAATTTGAGACATTTGTTCTTTTATCTGCTCATCTGTATAAACTCCGGTATTTAAATGAGCGCATAAGCGTCTCGCTTCCGTGGATACGGCTACCATTGCCTGATTAACTTCAGAGCCGCCAATGATGACTCCGTCTGCTTCCATTTTTGATAAAAGCTCCTTCAATTCCATTTCATAGCCCTTCTTTCTATCCGAATCTAACCTTTGAAACCATCTTCATCATATCATAAGATAGTGTTTTTCAAATATCAAATAGCTATGCCTTATATACAAAAAGCAGGTTGACGTGTTGGTTCCATAATTGGTAGACTACACTAGAAAGGTCGTTCTACATAAAGGAGAAATGAAAAATGAGCCGTTCGACAAAAAAAGAAGCATTACTTGATGTTGCGGAAGCATTGTTTTATGAATATGGATTTCGCGGAGTAGGTTTAAAACAAATTATAAAAGAAGCCAATGTAGCTACCATGACGCTTTATAACCATTTTTCTTCTAAAGATAATCTGGTTGAAGAAGTCCTGAAACAACGTGAAGCACGTTACTGGTCTTACTTGGATTCCTATGTAGAAACAGATGCAGAATCCCCTTTTATTCTTGCAGTGGAAGCACATGGTCTCTGGTTAAAAGAACAATCTTATCAAGGAGATTTGTTTTTACGAGCAATAGAAGATTATGCAGGAACGGATAATGAAATTGAAAACATTGCAAGAAGTCATAAAGCAAAATTGCTGCAGTATTTTCAAAAATTGGCGAACAAAAAGGGAAAAGATAACGAACAAGATTTAGCGAACCAATTGACGTTGCTCTTGGAAGGAACAACTTCGATGACAACATTAATTGGAGCAGAGCAAGCAACAAAATATTCTATTAAGATGGCGAGGACACTTGTCCAACATTCATCTTAATTTTTTTACTATAAATTAGAAAGGTCGTTCTATATATTTTCAAAAGTTAGGATGAGCAACATGAAATTTTCAAAATTAGTTTTGCCTGGCGTGACAATGATTGCTGCTGCTTACGGGTTGGCAAGGTTCAGCTTTGGTCTGCTCCTCCCGGCAATCAATACATCCATGGAGATGACCGATTCGACATCCGGCGTTATCTCCTCCCTATTTTACATTGCTTATTGTGTAACAATTATTTACTCTACTGTTATCACAACAAGAGAAGGACCGAGAAGAATGATTATACTGGCCGGTTTGTCTGCATTTCTCGGACTGTTATTGATGGCCGTTACACCGAATGTTTGGCTGCTTGGATTAGGCGTATTGCTCGCTGGAGGTAGTACAGGCCTGGTATCCCCTCCTTATGGAGCCGCAGTCTCCCTTTGGATAAAAGAAAAGCAGCAGGGAAAAGCAAATACATGGATTAATTCAGGAACGGGTTTTGGGATTGCGCTTTCCGGCTTAGGTGCTATTTTACTGACACCTCATTGGCGCTTCACCTATGCCATCTATGCGGTTTTAGCATTATTTATTCTCATATGGAACTATAAAGTCATTCCGAAAATGGACACCGGCTCAGGATCAACATTAATGTTTAAAAAAGGAAATCTTTCACTGCAAGGTGCAAAAGGATCAACCAATCTGGTTATAGCTTCCCTTATTTTAGGTTTTTCTACTGCTGCATTCTGGACATTTTCCAGGTCATTTATCGAAATGGCTGGAGATTATAGTAATGCACAGCTCTCCGGATTTTGGGTGATGATTGGTATTTTCGGTGTCCTTGGAGGATTTTCAGGATCAATGATTGAAAAAGGCGGACTGCCTTTCGCTTATAAAATAGGAAGCTTGGCCATTGCTTCTGCCTCTATCATCCTGGCCTTGGCTCCGGAAAATTTTCTGATCGCTTATGTATCTGCCGGATTATTTGGCTGTGCTTATATCTTTTTAACTGGTGTTCTTCTAGTATGGGGCATTCGCGTTTTTATTAAGAATGCATCGTTAGGTATCGGTGTTCCCTTTCTGCTTTTGGCAGTTGGACAAGTCATCGGTTCTTCGCTAGCAGGTGTATTTATGGAGACATGGGGGTATACAGCTTCCTTTATAACTTACGGAATCATCGGCATGGCAGCTGTTTTAATGGGACCAAAAAAATCGTAAAAAGAAAATCCAAACTTATTCGTTGCCAGAATAAGTTTGGATTTTCTCATTTACCTTTTTATTCTATTTTACTCTCTCTGATCCGGGTTCTCATCAGATTGGTCTTCTTCAGAATCGCCATGCACTTCCTCTTTTTCTTGCTCAGAAGATGCAGCAGCTTCCTGTTTCTTTCTTTCATCCACTTGACGCTGCGTAATGATTTCTCCATCCGGCGTCATATATTTTTTATTCATTTTCCTTGTTTCCGGATCAATAAAGCTATAGATAATCGGAATGACAAACAAGGTTAAGAATGTGCTTGCAGTCAATCCGCCAATGACGACAATCCCCATTGGAGCAATGCCTTCCATGCCTTCTCCAAGTTCCAGTGTTAATGGAAGCATACCGAGAATCGTGGTAATAGCTGTAATAAGGATTGGTCTGAATCTGTCTTGCACACTGACTTCAATAGCCTCATAAGCAGACATTCCTTTTTCTTTCTGTTGCTGGATATAATCCACAATCAAGATCGCATTGTTTACAACAATCCCGATAAGGAGAATGAGACCTACCATGGCTATCACACTCAGCGGATTATTGGTGATTAACAGAGATAGAGCAACACCAATAAATGCTAATGGAATCGTCATGATAACCGCAAACGGTGCTTTAAATGATTCAAATTGAGCAACCATGACAAGGTAGATAAATACAATTCCAAGCGCAATGGCTAACATTAATTGCGGAATCGCATCATTGAGCATTTCCATATCTCCGCCCATTGAATGCTCGGTATCTTCATGCAGGTCAAGATCATCAATCTCATTTTCAATCAACTGACTCGCTTCATTTAATGAAAGACTGTCGCTGAAGGAAATGGTTAATTCTCTTGTATCTTCCATCTCATCTCTATTAATAAGCGTAGGTGATTCCCCTTCTTCCAGAGAGGCAACATCGCCTAAGTCTACATATTCACCTTCATCATTCGCAATCGAGATATTTTCAAACGCTGCTTCACTTTCCAAGACATCAGCAGGATACTTCACATTAATGGTAGTAAAGCCGTCTGTTTCTTCAATCGTAGAAGCTTCAACACCATTGGTTGCTTCATATAAAGCTTCTCCAACCTGTGCCGGCTGTAATCCATTATCTAGCGCTTCTGCACGGTCAACAACTACCTGTAGTTCTTCCACCGTTCCATCATTGCTGGAAGTTACACTATTAATATCCTCTTCTTCTTCCAATGCATCGATCACATCTGTTTCTGCTTCATCCAAGCGTTCTTCATCGTCATCCGACAAATTCAGGACAACCGAATTTGGTTCTCCGGCACTTGCCTGGGACATTGGAACAACATCAATTTCTGCAGATGCATCTGTATCCTGAATATCATCTTCCACTTCATTGATAAACTCAGAAGTGGTTATATTCCGGTCACTGGCATCTGTTAATTGTACGCTCACCGTTGCTGAATTGCTTTCATCTGTAAAGGACATCATACCAGATGAACCGGTTGTACTTAGATAAGAATCCACTTCATCATGATTATCCAGTTCCGCTTCAATATCTTCTACGGTGTCTTGTGTGTCCTCCAGCAGAGTTCCTTGTTCTTTTTCAACTTCTACTGTCAGAAAGCCTTCATCTTGTTCCGGCATGAATTCCATTCCCTGTACAAACAAGCCAATAGCTCCGGCAGCAAATAAGACAACAGCAGTAATCAATACAGATACTCTATGTCTGAGCGTCCATGCGGAGGCTCTTCTTAATCGTTTCATGTAGCCTTTTTGTTTCCGTTGCGATTCGTCCATATTTTTCGGTTCTGTCAAAATACGGCTTGCCAGCATTGGCACAACGGTTACCGCTACAAACAAGGAAGCCAGCAGACTGAACACGACTGTTATCGCTAATGGGGTGAATAACTGTCCCACTAAGCCGGTAACGAACACAACCGGTAAGAAAACAGAAGCTGTCGTCAAGGTAGAAGCAAGTATGGCTGTAAATACTTCCCTTGTTCCTTCTCGTGCTGCTTGTTTAGGATCTTTACCCATGGATAGATGTCTGTAGATATTTTCAATAACAACAATCGAGTTATCTAAGAGCATCCCGATTCCAAGTGCTAAACCACCTAATGTCATCATGTTGATACTGATATTTGTGAAGAACAGCAAAGCAAAAGTGGTAATAACGGAAAACGGAATAGACAATCCGATAATCAACGGTGCTTTCAAGTTTCTTAAAAACGCAAACAATACAAACATGGCCAACACGGCACCACTGATAAGGGAAACATAGATACTGTCAATCGCCATATCTATATACTCACCTTCGTCATAAAGCGTGCTGACAGAAAGCTGTTCATATTCATTGTCTTCCAGTAAAGCATCCAGTTCTTCATTAAATTCTTTGTTTACAGAGGACGCGTTCGCACCATCTGCCAACATCATTTCCAGCTGGACAGCATCTTCCTCATTATAACGGGTAATCACACCTCCGTTATCTTCCGAGATAGACACATCTGCAACGTCATCCAGCGTCACTTCCTCATCAGGCATGTCAAGCAATACCAGATCACGCAGTTCATCCAAGCCTTCTAATTCATTCGTTGTCCGTGTCGAAATATTGTATCCTTGCTCTGTATCTTCAATTGTATCGATAGGCATGGAGATATTATTCGCCTCTATCATTCCAGCGATATCTGACTGTGATAGATTGTAGTCACTCAAAGCTTCTGTATCTAATTCCACAGCTACTTCTCTATCCATCAAGCCATTAACATTAATGGATGCGACTCCTTGAATCGACTCCAGTTCATTTGCTAAATCATTGACTTGATTTTCAAATTCCGCTGTATCTCCATTGGTTGATGTAGCTGCCATTTGTATACTTGGCATCATGGAAATATCAAATTCGATAAAACTCGGATCTTCCGCCTGATCAGGTAACTCGGCAGAATCCATGGTACGGGTTATTTCATTTTCTACTTCATCAATGGTCATATCATAATCAAATTCTAAAAAGACCATCGAAGAAGCTTCCTGTGATTGGGAAGAAATATTCTGTAACCCTGTAACTGTAGAAAGATCCTCCTCAAGAGGTTCTGTCACATTATCCAACACTTCTTCCGGCCCCGCGCCCGGATAACTTGTTGCCACAACAGCAACAGGCGGATTAATATCAGGCATCATTTGAATCGGCAGCCTGGTTAATGAAACACTGCCCAGAATTAAAAGGACCAACATCACAACGATCGTGAATTTTGGTCTCTTAATCGAGAAATTCGATAAATTCTTCACTTACAAAACTCCTTCTATTTAAATTTTGGTATAGACCTTTTTATTGGCTATTTAAAAATTGAACAACGTGTTGTATTATTTATTATAAGGAGAATATATAAAATAGACAATGAACAATTACAGTATATCTGTTGAAAAAAGGAGGTTCTTTTCATGGGGGTCAAAGAACAGACAAAAACAAATTTGAAAGAAGCATTCTGGTCTATTTATAAGGAAAAACCGATTAATAAAATATCTATTAAAGAAATTACGGATACAGCAGGATATAACAGAGGTACCTTCTATAATTATTATAATGACGTCTACGATATTCTAAATGAAATTAAACAGGGGCTTGTTCCTTCTGAAGAGCTGCTCTCTTCGATTCTACAGAGTTTTCAAGATAATGACTTGCATAATCTGAAAGCAGAAAGAGAACAAGCCCGTTACGAATTAGAAAAATCCCAAGATCGAGACATGAACGAAAAAATCATGGTACTGCTCGGCCCAAATGGCGACCCGGATTTTCTATACGAATATAAAAAAATGGCCCGGGAAAAGATACTGAATCAAGTCAAAGATTTAGATGAAAAAAATCAAATTAAACTGGAATATATTATTGAATTTTTAATTTCCGGAATGATTCACACCTGGTTGCTTTGGAGTGAGAATAATGAAGATATGCCTGAGGACGAACTGGATAAAATGTTTAACGAAATAGCTGAAATTGGTTTTGAAAAGGTACTGGTTGATATATTTAATGGGGATAAGGAAAATTAAAATGGGCCTTTCTTTTTTTGGAATTCGGATGAAGGGATAATACTATCCCCACATTTTTAACGTATGTAAAAGAATAAGAAAGCTGATTTTCGCATCAAGAACAATGAGAAGATCGGCTTTTCTTAAAATGGTCTGTATCTAATTGTAACGGGAAGCCATCTCTATAAAGTAAAACTTCAATCAGTATAGTAAACGCCATAAATAGAAAGTAGCATAGGCTTCCCAATTCTCCCATTCAGAAGCTAATTCTCTGATTTCCTCTTTGGTCGGTTTTCTTTCCATTCCATTCGCTAACTTCATTGCATTCATCAGCCCCACATCATCCATTGGAAAAGCAGTTGGGTATCGAAGGCATCGCATACATACATAATTAGCTGTCCAAGGACCAATGCCTCTGATACGGATTAATTCTTTTTCAGCTTGCTTAAAATCATCAAAATCCAGCATTTGTTCTTTCGATAAATGACCATTTTTCATTCGTTTTGCAACATCGATAATATATTCCTTTTTCTTGCTCGTCATTTTTATATCTGCCATATCTGCAGTGCTTAATTCCGCAATTTTATCAAATGAAGGGAAAACCCAATATTTTTTACCCTCATAATTAAAAGACTCTCCAAACTTTTCTACAAACTGACGTTTTAATGTATAAGCAAATTTCAGGTTAATTTGTTGACCCAAGATGCCCCAGCATAAAGCTTCAAATAAATCATTTAAACCCATATTACGCAGTCCATAAAATTTTTCAATAGGCTGTTTTAACAATGGATCTTGCAAGCCCATTTCGTAAAAAGGAATAATATCATTATCAAGGTCAAACCATTCACAAATGTAATGGACTATTGCTTCTTTGGATTCTAATAATTCGGGTTTTGTATTCGCTAAAAATTCAACATCTAAAAAGTCATTATCGGCTGCACTGATACGTACTAATGTGCGAATGTGATTTATTTCAATAACACGAGTAATTTTATCATCTTCTATTTCATACATACACTCATTTGGTTCTCTTTGTAAATAACCCAAGTTCACCTTAAAATCAAATGCTTCAGGTGCCTTTATTACAATATGATTTTTCTTGTCTTCCCATGTTCTCACTTTTTCCTAAACTCCCCTCTTATTCGCTTCTTCCGCTGCAAGAAGCGTTCTTTTCATCTCTATACTGCCGCGAAATCCAGCCAGATCCCCAATTTTTGAAACCACTTTTCTGCAAGGAATATTTTTTATCTCCTTCCACGCCGGCGCTTGAAAAGATATCCCTTTTAATCAAAAGGAATATCAAATGCTTTCCTTACCTAAATTCTACACGAATGAACAGTAATAAAAACATCTTACAAGTTAAAAAGCAAGATATAAAAACAATTGATAGATTGATTTTTATGATTAATGATATGAACAGGTATCTATTATCCGGAAATAATCGAAAAAATGTAGAAAAATAGGACTTGTTTTTCGATTATTTCAAATGTCAAGTTGCTTCCCATAAACAAATAATTATCATATATAAAACAAAGGTTACGACTCTTGGTAATCGTAACCTTCTCACAAAAGACTCAAATCACTTAACTCGCTCTCAACACCCTAAGCCCATTAAGAATAACAAGAATCGTACTGCCTTCATGACCAACCACGCCAAGTGGCATATTGATAATCTGCAGAAAATTGCTGGCAATCAGAATACCGATAACCGCCAGGGAAAAGATAATATTTTGCTTCACAATAGCATTCATTTTTTTAGAAACACGAATGGCATGAACCATTTTTGCTAAATTATTTTTCATTAGTACAACATTTGCCGTATCTAAAGCAATATCACTTCCTGCCCCCATCGCCACACCAATATTTGCAGTTGCCAAAGCTGGTGCATCATTAACACCGTCTCCAATCATTGCTGCCTGCCGGTCTTGCTGGCGCAGGCGTTTTAAGTAATTTACCTTATCTTCTGGCAGACAATTCGCGTGAAATTCATCTATCCCAGCTTCCTTTGCGATATTTTCAGCTGTAGCTTGGTTATCTCCTGTTAACATAACCGTTCGCAGCCCCAGGCTTTGAAGGTTCCGAATAGCTTCTACAGCATCCTGCCGCAGTGTATCCTTCAATAAAAAGGCAGCAATAACTCTGGTATCTTTTTTCACAAAGATATTTGTTGTTGCTTTTTCCTGTGCATTAAAAGCATCAAGCAGCTGCTCTGCATCCTGTTTCCCTGCCATATCTGCATTACCAATCATCCAGGTGATATCATCTGCTTGTGCAGACAGTCCCTTCCCATTGTGATGCTCTACCGTTACAGCCACATTCGATTGTTCTCCCCGTTTTGGCGCCGCCCATTTCTGCATAGCAAGAGCCAGTGGATGAATCGACTCACTTTCTACAGCATAAATGATATTTGCCACATATTCTATATCTTGGCCGGGGGCAATATAATAATCAATCACTTCCGGCTCACCCTTCGTCAGCGTTCCAGTTTTATCAAAAGCAATCGCATCTAATTTCGCCAAAGCTTCTACATACACCCCGCCTTTAAATAGTATTCCTTGGCGTGCCCCATTGGAAATAGCCGATAAAGTGGCCGGCATAATCGAAGCAACTAACGCACACGGGGAAGCAACAACCAATAAAATCATGGCGCGATAAATCGTATCTGTCCAGGTCCATCCAAACAAAAAATGTGGCAAAAACATCATGACAGCGACGGTAATCAAAACGATATTAACATACATTCCTTCAAATTTTTCTATAAACTGCTGCGAAGGCGAACGCTCTTCATGTGCATTTTGAACCAATCCGATAATTTTTTGGAACATGGTCTCTGTCGGCAGCGTATTTATTTCAATCTGCAGACTGCCGCCGAGATTAACCGTTCCGGCAAAAACATCATCACTTACTGTCTTCGTAATAGGGATAGACTCCCCAGATAACGCACTTTCGTCCACTGTCGTATCCCCTTTGGAAATAATGCCGTCTGCCGGGATTCGCTCTCCTGATTTAACAGCAATATAATTACCGGGCTTTAATTGATTAATATTGACCACTTCCCCATTTAGCAAAGTGGCCGTTTCCGGCTGCAGTTTCATTAGACTTTGCAGTTCATTCTTGTTCTTATTTTCCGTGTAGCTTTCCAATGCACCGGATAAGGAAAAGATAAAAATTAAAATAGCTCCTTCCGCCCAGTAACCGATAGAGGCTGCTCCAATAGCAGCAATAATCATCAACAGCTCTACATTTAATTTTTTGGTTTGATAGGTTTCCGTAATCCCTTCCTTCGCTTTGGCAAAACCGCCGATTAAAAAAGCAGCGATTAGTAACGTAATCCATAAAGCATGGCTAATATGCCCGGATACTATCCAGGCAATCAAAATAAGTATTCCGCTTACCGCTGCGGCAATGATTTCTCCATGTATTTTGAGGTAAGATAAAATAGAACCATAGCCATTTGTCTTTATTTTTGTCCTCTCTGCTATTTCCGGCATGTTCTTCTCCTCCTTAGAAGTCGGTATAAGTACTGATATCGATTCTCATTTTCAATTAATTAAAATTAATATCAATTTATAATTATTATAAATAGTATACCATACTTTTCTTTGGATGGTTTGTAGAAATGGTGACAAATTGTATTCAGAATATGCTATATTCATAGCTAAGAGATTCCTTTTCATATGTACCGTAGATATGATGAAAGGCGGGTTAGTTATGAGTAAAGACAAAGAAACTCCGGAAGAAAAAAGAGAAAGGCTAAGACAAGAAGAATTAAAAAATCCATCAAGCAGTGTGCATGGTGGAGGCCTCCCTGATTTAGTCGGCGGTTTAGGTTGGAAAGGTACGGGTATTTTAATTCTTCTCCTTATCATAGGTATGATTATTGTATTGCTATTTGTAAAGTAGCAATCTAGTTATCCAATATAAAAAGCGCCTGAGATAAACAATCTCAGGCGCTTTTTATATTGGTTGATCAGTTGTACGGTCAATCATATGGCTATACAGTGACTGACAGGAATTAACATTAAACCTTATCTTATTCTCTGAATTGCCGTTCTTCTTCCAGCACTTTTTTTCTGCTATTTACTTGGTTCAGCCCATATAAGAACAAGCATGAAAAAAGTACCAATAAGACAACTGCGATGGTTGGCCCACTATTCGAACCAGAATAAACTATCATGAAGGTAATTAAAGAAAATAAAACAATTGCAATGAAAATGAGTCCAGTCAAAAGCCTTTGGGACATCCTCTTTAAATGTACAATCTTTGAATCCAAATCAGAAAAAAGATTAAATGGCCCCTTATCTGATTTTTTTCGAAAATAAATCCAGTTAGAAAATTCTCCTATTTTCTCCGCTCCAGTTTCCTCAATAAAATCAATATACTCTTCGCGTTCTTTTTTTGCTAATTTCGGATCAAGTAATTCTAATCTGTATATATATTCATTAGGTGTGCTTTCCTTAAAAGTATATTGGGGTACGTTGACTTTGGTTAACTCCCAGCCATCTGCAGCCATTTCATTTAGCCATTTTTCTTCTTCTGCAAATTTCCAAACGGTGAAAATTTTTCTAACTTTTTTCTCCATTATTTCTCCCTCCCCACTTCAACTATTTTCTTACCGTTGTTAATAAGCTCTTGCAGCCTTAATAATTCCAGCTCTACCATTTGCTTTCCTTGGGGAGTAATAAGATATTCTTTTTTACGGCTGTTAACGTTTTTGGGTAATTCCTTAATCCACTGCTTTTTTAACAGATTATTTAATGCTCCGTATAGCGTACCAGCTGCAAGAATTACTCTTCCTTCTGACATTTTTTCTACTTTCTGCATAATGCCGTAACCATGCAATGGCTCGTAAAGTGAAAGCAACGTATAATAAACCGCTTCTGTTAGCGCAACTTGTTCATTTTGCATCTTATTATCCTCTCTTTATATCTTATGACGTTATATCGTTCGACGATATAAATAATATATCATCTCCCGATATACCTGTCAACGATATATTAAAAATCCTATTTTACAATGTTTATCATTGCAACAACCAACCTTTATAAAATAGGCTTTTCATTCAAATCATATGTTTATAATCTAACAAACTTATTCGATTACTCCCCGGCTCGTTTCGACGCTTTATCACCTAAATCCCGGTAAAACCGCTCCTTACGGGAAAGAGAACGTCCACGCCCTCGCCGTTCTCTTACTCTTCTCATTTGACCCTGAATATACATCACAATCGGTATAACACCAAGAGCATATCTTCCATAACGGGCTACTTCAAAATCAGGCAATACGGCGTCGACCACTATTGGAAAGACAGTAAATACCAGACCAATCATTAAAATGAAAATCATTTCCGCATGAAACTTGCGGCTGATGCGCGTAACTTTCCACCCCATCGCCAAGATGAACGAAAGAACATATACAGCCGCCAGACAAAATCCAGCGTACAGCATGGTGAAAAACACCGCTTCCCTCGCATTATCGCCAATCAGGAAATTGATCGGTTCTCCTTGATATAAAATACCTTCTTCACTGCCGTTAAATGTGAAGAATACAATCACCATGAAACCAACCATAAAAAACATGAAAAAAGTAAGTGCTAAAACAACGATACGCCAAAGAATCAAGAAAACCCTGCGGATAATGCGGAAAATAAGACCAGATCCGGGTATTTTACTAAAAAGATAAATGATTATAAAAAGACCAACAATACCTCCAACTACAAATAATGTAGAAATGATTTCATCTGTAACCATAAGCTGCTCCTTTTGTGACCTCCGTGCAGAGGAATTATTGTTATTATCATATACAGACTCTGATTTGTCTGGCAATAGGTTTTTCTGACCAAAATACTAGTGTCTATCGCCTTCTTCCATTAAAAAAAGATACCAATCCGTTTAAGAACTGGTATCTTTTTCAATTCAGATAATCGTATTTTCCTTTTATTTATTGTTTATAGACTAATATATACAAATGGACGGGATAACTGCCTATTCCAATAGACAGCTTGCTGCTTAATATCCTGCAAATTCTTCAGAACGGATATTATCTTCATTTACACCGGCATCTACAAGCATTTCCTGCATTGCTTTAACCATACCGCCGGGACCTGATAAATAATAGATTGGTTTATTAATATCTGACACATACCGTTTAAGCATATCTGCATCAATATGACCGGTTTCGCCGCTCCATTCCTTTTCGTCTGCTCTTGTCATCACAGGAACAAACGTAAAATGAGGGTTTCTTTTTTCCATATCTTCCAGATCAGATAAAAACGGTGCGTCATCCGGTGTCTTATTGGAATACAGCAATGTAAGGTCATGATCCGTTTGCTGATTTGTAGCCTCCGCAATCATGCTTCGAATTGGCGTAATACCGATACCGCCAATCAGAAATACAGCTGGCGTTGATTCCGTTTTATGCAGGGTAAAGCTTCCGTTCGCCCCATCAAATTCAACCTCGCTGCCTTCTGGTAAGTTTTTCAGCTCCCGTTTAAATGCGGAATCTCTCAGTCGAGTCGCTGTAACCAGTTCATTTTCACTCGGCGCATAAACCAGTGATAATGCTCTTCGGGTTCCTTCCTCATCTGTCTCTTCTGGATCAATCAATTTAATATGCGTAAGCTGGCCTGCTCTAAATTCAAATCCTTCTGGCATTTCCCAATGAAAAGCCATTGTATCATTTGCTACAAGTTCTTTTTTCTTTAATTTAATGGTATTGTTTGCCATTTTGATTCGCTCCTTTGCATAGAGTCGTTTTCTTACTCAGATACATACTGATTGTAAGCTATTATTTTGATATATAGTATATCTTCCCCTTTTTTTCTGTTTGCAAACAAAAATGGCAAATGAAAATGCACAAACTGTGATCCAGCCTATTTATTCGGAATCAGATGATAAAAAGTCTTGCAGTACTTGTTTATTTTGTTCTAAATCAATTTCCAACACAGCACCAGCTTCTGTCCGGACATTTTGAAAGGAATTATCTACTGGAATGCTTAATGTTTCTATAGGATGCTCACTGCCAGCAATTAGTCCTTTGCCAATAGATAGAATGGTTTTATTATCTATATTTGTATCGATGTATGGATCCGCAATACCCAATAATTTCGGCAATTTCATAAGACTATGAATACTCACTGCTTCATCTTTTAATTTGGCGATTGCTTCTTGCTGCCGCTGTACTCTTCCGTGGTCGCCATCCTCATCTTTCCGGAATCGCACATACCCAAGCAGCTCTTCCCCATTTAATACTTGTTTCCCTGGTTCAAGTGTCACGCCAATATCTTCAGACATTTGATGTGGTATATCTACTTCAATCCCGTTGGGAGCAACAATGTCTGTAATTTTTGAAAAACCTTCGAAATCAACTACCGCGTAATAATGTAAGTCGATATCAAAATTTTGCTTTAGTGTTTGTCTAAGCAGCTCCGGACCATCAAATGCAAAAGCAGCATTTATCTTTTGCATGCCGTGTCCGGGAATCTCTACATATGTATCACGCATAATGGAAGCAAGTTTTATATCATGGGTATCCTGATTATAATGCGCAATCATAATCGTATCCGACAGGCCGTTTTCATCCCCTCGCGTATCACTGCCAATCATTAAAACATTGATTTCTCCAAACTGTGGTTCTGAACCTTCAAATGGAATAAAGGTTGTACCATCATCCTTGTATTGTCCTTCTTCAGCTTCTGATAAACCCTGATAATATTGCGTCACCGCATAAACACCTGCTGCGATGATGCATACGATAATAAATAACAGAACACGGGGGATCCATCTTCGCTTTGCAGTTTTTCTTCTTTCACGTCTTTTCATATTGAATGCTCCTTACATGTTCCTCTAATTGGAAAGTTTTTTCAAAGCAATTTGTACGGCAATAGCGTCATCCATATATCCAATAGGGAAAATATAATCCGGGATCACATCTACCGGTGTAATAAAGTACAATAATGTACCTCCCATGACAGCTAAAGTAAAGGGCTCTCTCTTATATTGTGCAAATTGTGTATAAAAATCCTTTAGTTGACTAATAAAAGGCCCCTTGCTCCCTACCTCATCTACTTTTTTCTTAAATTGATTGTGAATCGTTTGGTTTCCTTCTTCTGTTTGGGCTTGTTGTTCATACCTGTCCAATTGCTGTTGAACAGCATCCATACTTAAATTATCTTGATAAAGATCGGCTGCTTTTAGTGTTTGCTGAATCTCTTTCATGGATGTATGAATATCCGAAAGGTCCTGAGATGCTTCGGAGTGAACAGAATGACCAGCTGCATGCATCAGTTCTGCGAGCGGTATATCCAAACAAGAAGCAAATTTCTTTAAGTGTTGAATATTCGCTTCTCGCTTCCCATTGATAATTCGTGAAATAGTTGCCTTATCAATCCCCGTCTGCTCACTGCATTTTCTTATCGAAATAGCACGAGCATGTAATAACGCTTTCAACCTGTTACCTAAATGATTCGTGGACATATGTATTATCCTCTCATTTATCAAGATATTTGATGATTGCCCCTTTGAACCAAGGTTGTTATCAAAGAAAGCTTCCATTGCTAAGACCATTGGCTGCATCATATAAAATACTATCAACCAAGCAGGTTAATAATAATCTATTACATAATATATCCGAGTGTTGACACAATGTCAACACTCGGATATATAACAATCCTTATGATTACAGAATAACGTTTGTTTTTTACAACATCGTTACGTTTCCGTTTTAAAAATCAATTTCATCCCTTCATGACTTGCAGAAAATCCTAACCTTTCGTAAAAGCGATGAGCATCATGACGCTGTTTGTCGGTTGTCAATTGCACGAGACCGCATTTTTCAGCTTTCACGATAGCAATAGCTTCTTGAAACAAAGCTTCTCCTATCTTTTTCCCACGATAATTTTTATCAACCCGGACTCCTTCAATCTGCGCACGCTTCATTCCTAATCTTGCCAATCCAGGTATAATGGTCAATTGAATACAACCGATGATATCTTCTTCATGCAGAGCTAAGATAATCTGGTTACCAACCTGCACTTCTATGGCCTCAAAAGCTTGGTAGTATTCCTCTGGCAATGGATCCTCATATCGTTCGCGCCTGAAACCTAATTCATCGTCAGCTAATAAACGAACAATTGCAGGAACATCTTCTTTCTGCGCCTTTCGAAAATGCATCATTTTTTCCCCTTTCTTGCAGCCATTTCACTATTTTAATGTGTCACGCTTATCTCTCTTCCCTACCATATTACTATATATTATAGAAGAAATTATTTCACATTCACATCATTTCCAATGTTTTATTTCTCCAGTGCAGGGAACAAAGCAACAAAAGCTTTTAGTGAAGGGAGATAATCATGAAACAACCGGAAGATATCCAAATTAAATTCTTACATTTCAAAGATGATGGTGCTATCCCAAATAATCCGTCTTATCCGCTCCTTCTATATAAAGACGTGATTACTTCAGGAGACGATGCTAAAGCTGTTCTAACCGAAAACAACTGGCTGGGTGCGTGGCGCGGAAGTGTTGCTCCTTTTCACCATTACCACAGTAATTCCCATGAAGTGCTTATTGTAGTTAGTGGATCAGCTCAACTCCATCTTGGCGGAGAACAGGGAAATCAAGTGCAAGCAGAACAAGGAGATACAGTCATACTCCCCGCAGGAGTCGGCCATAAACTGCTAGACGGAAGTACCGATTTTGCTGTAATCGGCGCCTATCCAAATGGAAAACGTTATGATTTTTGTTATGGAAAGGCGGAAGAGCGCCCTGCAAATGTAACGAATATCAAAAATGTTCCCTTACCAGATACCGATCCGTTGTTTGGGAAGAACGGTCCGCTTTTTTCATATTGGAGGAATGATAAAAGCGGAGGTGCCAAAGTCTAACGAAAAACAATTTATCATGTACAAGGAAACCTTTTGATAAGTTTGATCACAAGGTTTCCTTTTTTTACGAACAAATACCACATTTCTAATGTTCTTCGTTAACATTCTATAAGTGCGCATGGTTTCTATTCATTAGTACTTCAATTATTCCATTTATCGCTTTATATCAGTTTTTTCTTTTCTATTTTTCTTTTAAACGTAAGTCAACGCTTCTCTTTATAGATTAATGGACGTCTTGACAAAAGAACCCCTGCATGATAAATTTTGAATAGTTAATCAAAAATATTATCGATTAATCAAATTATATTTTATTTAATCAAAAAGGAGTTTCTCATCATGGATCATCAAGCAGATGAATTTCATCATCTCCCGCGTTGGTTTCAACGTATCGTCCCATTTATAAGTATGATTTTAGCTATACTTGCATTTTCCTATGTTATTTATCTATACAACCTGGAATCACTAGCATTTGTGCAATGGGTTCGTTTCATTATTTTTGTCATTATAGGTGTGACGATGATTCTTTCCGCCATTTTTTATATTTTTAATGCAGCATTGTCCTGGAAATGGCTCATTGGAGCTTTAGGATTGCTTCCTATCTTGCTTCTATTGCAATTGATTATATTTCTGATGACGATTTTAAGGACGGTTATTGGCTCTCTCTTTCAAGGAAGTCTTCCGGAGCCGGTTCAAATGTTTATTGAAAATTATCCGAGCAAATTTGACGTTGTTATTTTATCGGTGCTTTTCGTTGTCGTAGTGCTGTGGATGATAAATAAGCTGCGAAAGAACAAGGGGTAAAAGATAAGGAGATTTGTTTATGCATCACTTAGAAACTACGAAAGTAAATCAGACGAAACGTGCGCTTTCTTTAGACCTTGCACGCGGATCTATGCTCTTTTTAATTATCCTCTCGCATATCCCATTGTTTTTATACACGATAGAGCCAGGGGTCATCACCAAAGTTGCCGGCAGTACATTCTTAGATCATTTCTTCAATTTTTTAATGGAAATCCTTGTAGACAACCGGGCGCGTCCATTATTTGCCGTTTTGTTTGGTTATGGTCTCGTTATGATTTATCGGAAGCAATGCGAAAGAAATGATGCAGCAGAAGCAATGCGTATAATAAAAAGACGCTGCTGGTATCTGATATTATTCGGTGCAATACTCGCCGGTGTCGCTGGTGGACAGGATATCTTGATGACTTATGGTATTGCTGGGCTCTTTTTCGCCTTCAGCTTAAAAAAAGATAATAAAAAGATAAAGAAATATGTGCTTCTTTCTACGGTGATATGTATCCTATATATCCCGCTTTTTTGGGGTGGCGTCCTTGTCGAAAATCAGGCGTACGGGTTACCGGTAGAATTAACCGGACAGGAAACATATTCAGGTACAATACTTGAACGGTTAGTCTCTATCCCGATTATTCCATTATTCACGCATCTTACCTTTCCGGTTATTCCTTCTATCTTAATGGGGATTTGGCTGGGGAATTTAAATATACTCATTCAACCAGAAAAACATATCAAACTGTTAAAACGGTTAACCATTGGCGGTTTAACCATTTCCCTTGCAGGTGCTATACCGTTGGTGTTGATTAATGATGTCTGGTTTCCTGACCTTTTCACCGCTGGATTTGCGTACGGTGTTCATATCCTTACTGGTTTTGCTGGCGGCGTAGGCTATGCAGCACTATTTGGACTGTTGGGAATTGCTATTACGAAGCGTGGGTTGATTATACATGCAATCGCAGCAATGGGAAAACGTTCCTTAACATTTTTCGTAATCCATGAGATTTTGACAGTTATCCTCTTGTCTCCTATGGCTTTTCATTTAGGAGCACACTTAACTGTCACCACTTCCGTATTGGTCGGTATCTTGATGTGGATGTTTACTTTATCGATTGCGTACTTGATGGAACGTCAGCAAATCAATGGTCCATTGGAGAGCTATCTGCGTTATTTGGTGTATAACAAGCAAAGGAAGAGGACAATGTCATAAGATGATAAAGTAAAAAACTGCATTCCCCAGGAGATATTCAAAACCTCTTGGAAATGCAGTTCTTTTTAAAAATATTTTATCTTATTTCTTCAGCTTCCAGCCAAATACAGGCATATCATTCGCTTCCCCATAATCTTCAATACGCTCTGCCTTTTTCAATACTTCCATATCCTCCTCTGAAATGGTAAAGTCCACTCCAGCATTATTTTCCATATGGTCCGGATTTGCTGTTTTAGGCAATGGAAGCAAGTCCAACTGCAACGTATAGCGAATACTTAATTGTGGGATGGAAACACCGTATTTTTCTGCGATAGCTTCCACTTCTTTATTTTTAAACAATTCACCATGAGCAATTGGTGAATAAGCCTCAACAAGAATGCCTTGCTCTTGCGTATATGCAATCAAATCAAATGGTGTATTGCTGATATGAGCTAAAACTTGATTGACCATCGGTTTGACCTTGCAATGATCAAGAATATTATCCAAATCCTCTTTTTCAAAGTTAGAGACACCAATTGCACGAAGTTTTCCTGCCTGATAAGCTTCTTCAAGAGCCTGCCAAGCTTCCCGATTTCCTTCAAAGAAACGGTCTTCTCCCGTAAAATCCGCCCATGGTTGTGGACTGTGAATAATCATCATATCAATATACTCAAGCCCTAATGCCTCCAAGGATTGATCAATGGCCGAAACAGCTTCCTCATACGATTTCACTTCTGCGGCAAGTTTGGTAGTGATAAATAAATCTTCTCTGTTCACGCCACTATTTTTAATTCCTTGGCCAATCCCCTGTTCATTCCCGTATGCTTGTGCTGTGTCAATGTGACGATAACCGATTTTCACAGCATCTTCTACAGCTTGTGCAGCATCGTCATTGTCGATAAACCATGTTCCCAATCCTAATTTAGGAATATCAACGCCATTAGCCAGCTGATAATTTTCGTTTAAAATCATTTGAACATCTCCTCGTATAAAGTGAATCAACTCTATTTTGCAGTATATCCGCTTGGTATTTTATTATAAGACCTAAAGTCGACTCCAGGTCAACCGCTGAGATTGTCATCAGGCAAAATGTTACTGTTAAATTTTCTTCGTTCTCATTTCCAAAATAAAAATGCATGCTTGTCACCCTTCTTTATCACAGAAAAAGATAAAGAAGGTGAAGTAATAACGTATGAAAAACATTTGGATATTCTTTATCTGAAAGCGACAAAATATCAATTAAACGTGTATAATGAATTTCGTGACGAAAATCGTCAAAATTCCACAGTTTTTTATTTCGTATCATTCACTGGTAAAATAGATAATGAGTTTGGATACGAAGTTTCTTTTTGTTTAATGGAGGTTAAGACATATGTTCAAGAAAAAACCAGATAAATTTTCCCTTTATCTCGTTGATTTTGCAAAACATTTACATGAAACAGCAGATTATTTTGTTCATTTTAAGGTAAAAGATTCGGAGACACTGAAACAATTTTCCGATACCGTAAAAAAATATGAATCCATGGCTGATGATAAGGTTCATCAAATCATTAAAGAGTTAAACCAGGCCTTTATCACGCCGATTGAGCGGGAAGACATTCTCCAGCTTGTCAATAATCTGGATGATATTATGGATGGAATTGAAGAGTTTTCTTCCAGGATGGATATTTATCATATTTTATCTTCCGATGATTACATTGATCAATTTACAGATTATATATTGAAATGCGCCGAGGAAATTTTGGCATCTATGGAATTAATCGCAAACTACCAATTAAAAGATGTGGAAGCGCACGCCATTCGGATTAAAGAATACGAAAGCAACTGTGATGAGTTATATCGAGAGTCCTTAAGGCATTTATTCCAAACAGAAAAGGACGCTATTAAAGTGATCCAGTATAAAGAAATTTATGAAATTCTGGAAGAGATAGCAGACTATTGTCAAAATGTAGCAAGTACACTTCAAAGTATCATCATGAAAAACGCGTAAAAGAGTGGTTAAAAAATGGATTATCTTACTATAATTATCGTATTGATTGTAATTTTTGCTCTTCTCTTCGACTTTATTAACGGGTTTCACGATACAGCAAATGCCATTGCCACATCTGTATCAACCAAGGCCCTGACACCCAGAAGAGCAATCATCTTAGCAGCTATTATGAATTTTGCCGGAGCGTTAACCTTTACGGGTGTTGCGCAAACAATTACGAGCGGAATTACAAATCCTTTTGAATTAGATAATGGGCTGGCAGTTATTTTAGCTGCTCTGATTGCAGCGATTATCTGGAATTTAGTTACTTGGTATGCAGGGATTCCAAGCAGTTCCTCCCATGCAATTATTGGGGCGATTACTGGAGCAGTCATTGTGTCGGCAGGGTTTCCTGCGATTCATTTTCAGGGTTTTATCTCGATTCTTGAGGGCCTGTTCTCCTCTCCTGTTATTGCTTTTATCATCGGATTTATCATATACAGCATCATTAAAGTTATCTTTAAAAACAGTAATTTAGCCAAGACAAACAAACGATTCCGGCTTGTACAAATCGTAACAGCCTCGGTACAATCCTTTGCTCATGGTACGAACGATGCGCAAAAATCAATGGGGATTATTACGATGGCACTGATTGTCGGAGGCATGCATACAACAACGGATATTCCTTTTTGGGTACAGGCTTCCTGTGCAACAGCGATGGCGCTCGGAACTTCCATCGGCGGATGGCGCATTATTAAAACCGTTGGCGGTAAAATTATGAAAATCCGCCCGGTAAATGGTGTCGCAGCTGACCTTACAGGAGCTACGGTTATTTTTGGTGCAACACTCATTCATTTACCTGTAAGTACGACCCATGTTATTTCATCCGGTATCCTCGGGGTGGGAGCCTCACATCGGCCAAAAGGAGTAAACTGGGGTGTAGCCAAACGGATGGTGATTACTTGGATTATTACGTTACCGATAACTGCTGCGCTTGGTGGAGTTATTTATTATATTTTAGATGTATTCCTTTAAAATGGAATGGGGTATCATTACGAGCTGTTCAGTGAATCTTGAAGAAAGGTTGATATATCAATCTATGTTGCATGTTTGTTTTGTAGGGCAGGGAGAAGGTTCGCTCCTTCCAGCCCCTTGTCTCCCTGCCGTCACTTTTGATCATCGTACAGGTTAGATGACTTCCTGCATCTCCTCACCCAAGTTTTCTCTTCCAATCTGTCGTCAGCTTTCATCGGCTCGAATTTCCTCATTACTACGGAACCATCCGCCACCTCTCGTTCATATAATGTTCCAGGCTGGGCTTTGCTTGCAGACCTTTCCGATTCCCCTTCGCAGAAAATATCCTGTCCATCCTTCTCCAATTTGGAGGGAGGATACTGCTTCGGCTACCTCACTTTAAAGGGGGAAAGTAAAGGATGGTTTTGACCCGCTTAGATTGTGCAACAGTGGAGCATATGTAAAACTTCAGGCCTTCCATAGAGAATAAAACTCCCAGAGGAATGAAATCTTTTTTCTAAAAGTATTTTATTTTGTTACTTTAGCTTCCAGCCAAATACAGGCATATCGTTCGCTGCACCGTATTTTTCTGCAATAGCTTCTACTTCCTTATTTTATATAGTTCACCATGAGCAATTGGTGAATAAGCCTCGACAAGAATGCCTTGTTCTTGCATATATGGAATCAAATCAAATGGGATATTGGTAATATGAGCTAAAATCGGATTGACCACTGATTTGACGTTCCAATAATCTAAAATGTTGTCCAAGTCCTCTTTGTCAAAGTGAGATACACCAATCGTACAAAGTTTTCCTACCTAATAAGCTTCTTCAAGAGCCTGTCAAGCCTCTCGATTTCCTTCCAAGAATCGGCTTTCTCCCATAGACTCTGCCATGGGTGTGGACTGTAAATTATCATCATATCAATATAATCAAGCTCTAATGTCTCCAGGGATTGTTCAATGGATGAAACAACTTATTCTTACGATTTCATTTCTGCGGCAAGTTGGGTTGTGTTAAATAAACCTTCTCTGTTCACACCACAATTTTCAATTTCTTTGCCAACACCGCTTTGATTCCCGTTTTCTTGTGCTGTATCACTGTGACAATCACCGATTTTCACCGTATCTTTCACAGCTTGTCCAGCTCGTCATTGTCAATAAACCATGTTCCCAGTCTTCATTTAGGAATATCAACTCCATTAGCCAAGTGAAAATTTTTGTTTGAAATCATTTAAATAACTTATCGTTTAAAGTGTATTAACTATATTTCACAGCATTTATAGAAGCCATTATATTAAATTACCAAAAGTCAGCCTCAGGTCAACAACTTAACTTGTAATTCAATTAAAAATTCCAATATATATCTTTTGTTTATTTTTAAAACAATACACGGATGCAACATCATCGCAATAATAAGTTCGTAATTTTTCCAGAACTTCGATAAAACAGAAAATATAGCCGCTTCACATAATCCTTTCATCAAAAGGTTATGTTAATAGGAAAGAACATTTTCAAGTAGAAGCCAAGAGGAGGCTCTTTTCCATGAGTAAAAACAAAAGAAGTTTTTCCAATGTATTCATATACGCATCGATTATTGTCGGAATACTGGTGATATTGGGTGCTGTATTCCCTGACCAATTCGGTGACATTTCTGGTGCGATAGGGACATGGGTTACAGAAACATTTGGCTGGTATTATATGACCACGTTTACTTTTATACTGTTTTTCAGTATTTTCCTTGGTCTCAGTCCAATTGGCAAACTCAAATTGGGTAAACCAAATGATAAACCGGAGTTCAATACAATATCTTGGCTAACGATGCTATTCAGTGCTGGTATGGGGATTGGTTTGGTGTTTTATGGATCATCAGAACCTATTTCTCATTATTTAGCTCCGCCGAATGCCGCTCCAGAAACGCAAGCTGCCTTAGCAGAAGCAATGCGCTCTTCTTTCCTGCATTATGGACTCCACCCTTGGGCCGTATACGGTATTATCGCACTGACATTGGCCTACTAGCAGTTTAGAAAAGGGGAGCTTGGTTTAATTTCGAAAACACTGCGCCCTATTTTAGGAGATAAAGTAGATGGCCTTATTGGAGATATTGTTGATGTATTAGCCGTATTTGCAACCATTATCGGGGTAGCCGTATCCTTAGGTGTCGGCGCGATACAAATTAATGGAGGTTTAAACTACCTCTTTGATATGCCCAATAATATATGGATGCAGGGAGTGATTATTGCTGTTGCGACTGTGTTGTTCTTAATCAGCGCTTGGATTGGATTAAGCAAAGGGATGCAATATTTAAGTAATTTGAATATGATATTAGCTGCCTTATTATGTCTTGCTGTGTTAATTCTGGGCCCTACCTTACTGATACTTAATATGATTCCGAGTGCAGCCGGGGATTACTTTAACACTTTAATATTTAACAGTTTGGATCCAGCACCATTAAACGAACAAAAGCATGAATGGATGCAGGAGTGGACGATATATTATTGGGGCTGGTGGATGAGCTGGAGTCCTTTTGTAGGTATTTTTATCGCAAGGGTTTCCCGTGGCAGAACCATCCGAGAATTTATTCTGGCCGTATTATTCGTTCCGACCGTTGTGAGTTTTATTTGGTTTAGTTCTTTTGGGTTAACAGGGATTGATACAGGACAAAGTGTACCGCAAATATTTGACATGCCGCCTGAAACACAGCTGTTTGGCATTTTCAATGAAATGCCTTGGGGTATTGTTTTTTCTATTATTGCCTTAGTGTTGATATTATCTTTCTTTGTTACTTCAGCTGATGCTGCCACATTTGTATTAGGCATGCAGACTGCTTTTGGAACGCTCCATCCCAAGAACTATGTCAAAATCATATGGGGAATCTCGTTATCCACCATTGCATTTGTATTACTTTTATCGGGCGGAGAAACCGGCTTGGAAGCCTTACAATCTGCCGCCATTATCTCCGCACTTCCTTTTAGTCTGGTCGTCATATTAATGGCGATAGCCTTCTTCAAAGATGCCGACAAGGAAAGAAAGTATTTAGGATATGCACTGACGCCTAACAAAAAAAGAATGAAGGAATACAAAGAACAGACGAAAGACGAAGAAAACGATACAAGTCAAGAGTAACGTTATTTAGCAGATGGAAAATGACTGGAACCGAGCAGGAGAAGGTGACTAACCTCCGACCTTTCACACCATAGTATACGGCGGTTTCATTTATTGCAACGCTTCGTTAGATAGCTATTAGCTAGTCTCTTTAAGCCTTGGTCTGACCAGTATTGGTCACCAAATACTTTATGCACGAAAGAGCTATTTGCGGCTGGCTAATAGCTCTTTCGTGTGTTTGCGCATTCCCATGCTTTCCCTTTCTTGATTCTGTACCTGACGAGATTCCTTATATTTCTTTTTCCCACTCTTCCTCTCCATCTCCCTGCTTCATTGGCTCTATGTATCCTTTGGCAGTCTGGGATTTGGGGTATTAGGCAGCCTCACCCAAGTACATCTAGCCTTCTATGAAGTATGTGTCCCTAAGAGTGGAGATTTGTTGCCAACTTTTTCAGATTCTGTGTCACCCCAGACACCCTTGTCTTGAGCCAGCCTCTATTACTGACTTCTTGGCTCGGGAATTTAACCCTATAGAGTGTGCACTTGCTTAGCACACTAAAATAATTCCTGCCAAAAAATAATTGGCAGGAATGAAGAAAAAGACAAATACGATCTCCATTATCTTTTTTACAATCAATGTACAATCAAGACTGGACATTCAGACAGCTGAGAGACTTTATGACTCACGCTGCCTAACATAACTCCTTTTACTCCGCTAATTCCACGGCTTCCGATGATAATCATGTCCTGTGCATGCTCTTTTGCATATTCTAAAATTTGATGCGCAGGGTCTCCTTTAAGAGAAACGGTGTTTACAGTTGCTCCTTCCAAGGTCATTAACTTGTTTTTCGCCTTTTCCAATATGTCTTTACTTTCATTTTCCAATTCAAGTAAGACATCCTCTAAATAGTCTTTCGGAACATACGTTAACCCTGGTGTTACATTTTCCTTGCTGACATTTACTAATACAATCGTGACATTCGAACGGTTTATATCAACCATACTTCGTGCAGCTTCCAAAACCTTGTTACTTACTTCTGATTCATCAATAGCGACAAGAATATTGTTAAACATTAGCATTATCCTTTCCTTCTAATTATTTTTTGAAGTACCAACCACACGGTTTCTTGCTGCCCCTAAACCAGATATCAAGAGCAGAATAGAAGCTCCAAGCAAGATGAGAAGCGGAACTGTCCAGCTATCTGTTGCATCATGTAAATACCCAAAAAGCGTTGGACCAGCAGCTGCCAGCAAGTAACCGATCGATTGAGCCATACCAGATAATTCCGCAGCTTGTTGTGCATTTTCAGTCCGCAAACCAAAAAATAACATGGAGAGACTGAAAGCAAAACCTGCTCCAATTCCTAACAAGATGATCCATAAAATAACCAGACTGGCGTTTCCGCTAATTAATCCCAGCGTTCCGACAAAAAACAATACTGCTGTTATCGTAACTAACAAACGCTGGTTAACCATCCGCCCTGCAATAATAGGCACAATAAAGGTAAATGGAAGTAACGCTAACTGCATAACAGAAAGTAACCAGCCGGATTCATCTGAATGGATGCCATATTGCATTAAAATTTCCGGCAACCATGCAATAAGCACATAAAATA
This sequence comes from Oceanobacillus timonensis, assembly GCF_900166635.1. Classification (NCBI taxonomy): domain Bacteria; kingdom Bacillati; phylum Bacillota; class Bacilli; order Caryophanales; family Bacillaceae; genus Oceanobacillus; species Oceanobacillus timonensis. The sequence goes on along the minus strand of NZ_LT800497.1, from coordinate 1,391,600 downwards.
TCATAGATTGTAATCCCATAAACAAAGTAACTTGCCATGCTAATAACGATCCCCATAAATTGACATTATCCTGCTTACCTGTGCTCCCATCAGAAACAACAGCAGCTTGCTTATGGCGATTTATTATTTGAGGCAGCCAGAATAAAATAGAAACAAAACTGAGAATCCCCCAAATACCCAATCCTCCTTGCCATCCTGCTCCAAAATGGACTGCTAACGGAATACTTAAGCCTGAGGCCATTGCTCCAATTAAATTCATGGAAATGGAATATACGCCCGTCATTAATCCAATCTGTTTCGGAAATTCCTGCTTAATCAAGCTGGGCAATAATACGTTCGAAACGGAAATCGCTAATCCAAGAAGCGCAGTACCAATATATAAGGTCGCCATTCCAGACCAAGAGCGCAAAACAATCCCGATCGTAAGAAATATAAGCGATATGAAAATAACCATCTCCACGCCAAATTTCCGCCCCAGTTTAGGTACGATTGGAGAAAATAGCGCAAAAGCTAATAAAGGCAATGTCGTAATAATACCTGCTAATGTATTGGAAATATGCAAGTTATCCTTAATCATACTAACTAAAGGTCCCACCGAAGTTAAGGGAGCCCGTAAGTTCGTTGCGACAAAGATGATGCCTGCAATCATTAACCCAACTGCAAATTTTCCTGCGTTAGGATGCGTTTTTATATCCTGATGTTCCATTGTCTCCCCTCCTCATTTTTAGACAACATTATATTTTTTGTCTCATACATCCATTTTAGTAAATTGAAATGTATCAAAATGACAACAAAATATACTATAATATACTAAATTATAATTGTCTACCGTTTTACATGTGATTCTTCATTTGTAAAACATGAGAAGGCAAAATAAAACCCCTTTCTCAGCCGAAAAAGGGATCGATCATTAGATTCCATATCTCAACATCATATGAAGCACTACTTTTTCTTCCGAATGATTTATATAGGAATGGGAGGTATCCGCAGTAAAATGAATAGAATCATATTCCTTTAAATGATAATAACTTTCATCAATTTGCAGCGTGATATTCCCAGTCATCACAGTCACGGTTTCTGTTGTATTAGAAGGATGTGTTTCCGGAATATATGTACTGTTTGGCTGTAAATAAGCTCGATAAGTCTCTATTCCAGCATTCGCATCCTGAAATATAGGTTCTATACTCCAATTATTATCATCGCCAGTTATTTTAAATCCTTCCCCAGTTCTGGAAAGAGTAACATTGGTATCTTTTGAAAAGATGGACATCAGGGGGATAGACAAACTTTTCGATATTTTCCATAACACAGCAATCGTTGGATTAGTTTCGCCTCGCTCAATATTACCAAGTGTTAATTTACTCACACCGGATAGTTCAGATAAATCCTCCAAACTTAATTGCTTTTCTTTACGCAGTTTTCTCAGTACTGAGCCTATTTGCATAACGACTTCTTTGCTTTCATCGTTTTCCTGATTCATTTCAATCCTCCCAGAAATCAAATATTAAAGGGTATATCTTTTCTACTGTCCAATAAAAAGCATACTATAATATAGTATAATTGATTTTTCATTGATTTCCACTAATTATAGTTTGTTTATTAAAATGTATACGTAAACATTTATTTTAAGTCTCTGTTCTGCAAGGATATATCATCTTTGCAGAACAGAGACTTATTTCCCAGGAGCTGCTTATTTGCGGTGCGCCTCCACGACTTGAATAACACGATCGATTGCCTCAACAGCCGCTTGATGATTTTGTGAGAAATTGATACGGAAGCTATGCTGAAACTGCGGACCGAATTCTGTACCAGGTGTTACGGTCACTGCTGCTTGAAGCCGAAGCACTTTGACAAATTCATTTATCGAAATATCCAGTTCGGGAATGCTTGGAAACAGATAACTTCCCGCCTCTGTGGCTCTAACCGTGAACCCTTCAGCGGATTGCAGTTTCGCAACTATATCATCACGTATGGCCTGGTGCTGCGCAATTCGTTTATTCATCCAGCCATTTGGTTCAGAAAACCATGTTTTCAAAACAGCTTGACTATATCCTCCTGCACGAAGCGATACAATAGCCTGCAGTTTTTCCATGCGGTCGATTATTTTAGCTGATCCAAATGCAACACCTAACCTGTATCCGCTGAGAGATTCTGTTTTCGACGGTCCCATAATGGTAATAACATTTTCAGGATCAACGATATTTTGCGCACATAAATGGGTATAAGCCCCTTCCTCAAAAATTAAGCGCGCGTATAATTCATCAACAATAACGGATGCGCCATATTCTTGAGCGAGCGCTGCAATGCGGTGAATTTCCCCCTGTGAATAAATCACTCCTGTAGGATTATTCGGATTGGAAAATAAAAAGAGTTTCACTCCTGCTTGGAAAGCTTCCTCCAATTGGGTTAAATCTAACCCCGCCGAAGTATCTGTTCCCAAATAATCCATTTGAATCGGAACCACTTCCCCATCAAAAAATTCAACCAATTTTCTATTCGCAAAGTAATCCGATTCTACGATTGCCACTTTATCTCCTCTGGCAACAGTTGAACCCATCGCCAGAAACAAAGCTCCTTGTGTTCCTGGAGTAATGATAAAATTCCGTTCCGCATCAATTGCGGCACCGGTAAACGCAGAAACTTTTTGGGCTAGACGCTCCCGGATATCTTTACTACCGCGATATTCCGTATAAGCTTGTTTTCCTCCGGTATGAACACCGTCCACAAAAGCATCCAAAGAACCGGGAATGGGTTCAAAAGCATCCACATCCCCATGTGAAAAATCAACCGGCGTTCCAGGAATTTTTTCATACTTCCATTCCATTTCATCGGTATGCTGCCTGACTTCCTGCCCCGGTGCATATTCCGCACCAAGTTTTAGAAACTTCTTTTCAATAGCATCCATAAGGAATCCCTCTTTTCTTTTTAGATTTTTCCTCACTTTACATATTATTTCTAATTTCTTGTTGTTATCATTGTAGCTCTTATTCTTTTCTTAGTTCAACACGAAAAATAAATATCCTTTTATGATAAGCCTAACGATAAACCATTCACTCATTTATTTAAAAAATACAGCCGACAAAGGCATGAATATACACTTTCCTTCATACCCTATTTTAGAGGTGAGATAATGGGAAGAGTAGCTTACCGAGAAGCAGACATTGACTTAATGGCAAGGATGATGAGGGCGGAAGCAGAAGGCGAAGGAAAACAAGGAATGCTGTATGTTGGAAATGTCATTGTTAACCGTGCTGTAGTAGATTGTAGTGATTTTGCGGACTTGAGAACCATCGAAGAAGTTATTTTTCAGGTTCAAGGAGGCAATTACTCTTTTGAGGCCGTTCAAAAAGGAAATATGTTTTACCAAAGAGCAAGACCATTTGAAAGAAGACTAGCAAGACAGAACTTGGAGAGTTGGAGAGATCACCCGGCAAAGTATGCACTCTGGTACTTTAATCCTTACGCTCCCTGCCCTCCTACCTGGTATGATCAGCCTTTTTCCGGTCAATTTATGGACCATTGTTTTTATGAACCAGCTCCCGGAACGTGCGAAAGTGTTTATTCGTGATAATAAACTCCTATTCTCTGATGGTTCCGAGTATTTATTGCGTCAATCGAAAAAATAAATCTCCAAAGAAATAACTGCATAAGTTTGAAGAAGTCCTGGATCTTTTTGTTACCAAAAGTTCCAGGACTTCTTTTGATGCTATATCATTACAGCGGACCAACTACCGGGTGAGGTACATAAGGCTCTTCTAAAAATGCGACTTCCTCTGATGTTAATGTAATGGAAAGTGCAGCTACTGGATCTTCAATATGAGACAATTTTGTGGCACCAATAATTGGCGCTGTTACAGGCTCTTTCTGAAGTAACCAGGCAAGCGCGATTTGAACACGTGGTACACCATGCCTTTCTGCAATTTCTGCAACGCGCTCTACTACCAGTCGATCTGTATCCTCTGTCGCACCATATTTTGACTTCTGAGATTTGTCTGTTTCAGAACGTTTCGTTGTCTCGGACCAATCACGTGTCAATCTGCCTGAAGCAAGCGGGCTATATGGCGTTACCCCAATTTTTTCTGCTTTACAAAGCAGAAGCATTTCTCGTTCCTCTTCACGATATAAAAGATTTAAATGGTTTTGCATGGAAACAAATTTGGTCCAACCATTTTTCTCTGCCACATGATTTGCTTTTAAGAACTGCCAAGCATACATAGCAGAGGCTCCGATATATCTTGCTTTTCCTGCCTTCACCACATCATGCAATGCTTCCATTGTCTCTTCAATCGGTGTGTTATAATCCCAGCGGTGAATGATGTAAAGGTCCACATAGTCGGTTCCGAGACGCTCCAGACTTTTATCAATTTCACTCATAATGGCTTTTCTAGAAAGCCCGACTGCATTCGGTCCTTCATGTGTTGGAAAATAGAGCTTTGTTGCAATGGCAATCTCGTCCCGATTAGCATAGTCTTTGAGAGCTCGTCCCATAATTTCTTCACTTATTCCATTGGAGTAAACATTGGCCGTATCAAAAAAATTAATGCCAAGTTCAAGCGCTCTTTTTATAATAGGACGACTTTGCTCCTCATCAAGCACCCATGGATGAATCCATTTTTCTGGATCACCAAAACTCATACCGCCTAAGCACAGTCGAGAGACATCCAACCCGGTATTTCCAAGTTTCACATATTCCATTCTGAAACATCTCCTTTCATTTCATGTACACACTATACCCTTTAAAGCGAACTTTAAGTCAATGATATTGTTTTTTTATTACATGAATTGGAAGCGAATATCTTTCTTCATTCATTTTTTAATAGAAATGTTCTGAAAAATAGAAAATCTTTTATAACATCCAAAATATGGTTCGCTTTCAGTGTTGACCTAAAGCCAACTTTAAATGATATTATTTAGTTAATGTTACACGATTAGAGCTTTTGTAAGCTAATCTTTGTAATATAACCCCAAAGAAATAAAGTATGCGAAAGGAAGCAGATATAATGATACTGACATTGATCATTTCCCTTATTTTAATTGGCGGCTTTTTCATTGGTTTAAGGCAAGGATTAGTCTTGCAATTTGTGAATATAACAGGTTTTATTGTTTCCATTGCTGCTGCTTATCTATTTTTTAATGATATCGCTCCGCATTTAAGCTGGATTCCTTCCCCTGGTGCAGATAGTTCGTTTGAACCTATTTTTTATCAAACAATTGCCTTCCTGCTCTTGCTTATTGGCACACAAATTTTATGGAACATTTTGGGTTCCGTCTTAAATGTATTGGCGAATTTACCTTTGATAAATATTGTAAACAGCTGGCTCGGCGGCGCATTTGGTTTTGTAAAAGTATATCTCATTCTTTTTCTATTTTTAAATCTAGTTGCTTTTGTTCCAATTGTTTCCTTACAAAAGTCTGTTTCTGATTCAACGCTGGCACAGACGATGCTCCAACGTACACCTATTCTTTCTGAAAAGGTAGAGGAATTGTAATAAACGATTTTCATGAGTCCTTTTTCTTGACCTAAAGTTAACTTGAAGTATTAGAATGGTACGTACAATGATAAGGAGGTAGAAATAATGCAATCAAATTGGACACAAGAACAACTGGAAACTTTCTCAACAGCGGATGATATGTATATCTCCCCTTTTTACAGTGATGGGGAAACACCAGGAACACCAACTTGGATTTGGTCTGTCGTAGCAGATAACCATTTATATGTACGTGCTTATAATGGCCAACGCTCCAGATGGTATCAATCAGCCGTTGAGCAAAAAGCAGGAAAGATAAAATTAGCTGGTCAAGAATTTGATGTAACGTTTGAACCGATGGATAATGATGCTGCATTAACAGAAAAAATAAATGAAGCCTATCGAGAAAAATATGGTTCCAGCATGTATCTTCCTCCGATGCTCGGAGAAGGACCTGTCAGTGCAACAGTAAAAATAGTACCGCGTAATGCGTCATAGAATGGAACAAAATCGCTAACGCGACTAAATCACGTCCCAAGTAGATGCTAATCACTTGGGACGTTTTTCGCTTCAATCATAGTGCCATTACAATGCGGACAATGAAGTTCTACTTCATCCCTATTATTTTTNTGGAGTAAACATTGGCCGTATCAAAAAAATTAATGCCAAGTTCAAGCGCTCTTTTTATAATAGGACGACTTTGCTCCTCATCAAGCACCCATGGATGAATCCATTTTTCTGGATCACCAAAACTCATACCGCCTAAGCACAGTCGAGAGACATCCAACCCGGTATTTCCAAGTTTCACATATTCCATTCTGAAACATCTCCTTTCATTTCATGTACACACTATACCCTTTAAAGCGAACTTTAAGTCAATGATATTGTTTTTTTATTACATGAATTGGAAGCGAATATCTTTCTTCATTCATTTTTTAATAGAAATGTTCTGAAAAATAGAAAATCTTTTATAACATCCAAAATATGGTTCGCTTTCAGTGTTGACCTAAAGCCAACTTTAAATGATATTATTTAGTTAATGTTACACGATTAGAGCTTTTGTAAGCTAATCTTTGTAATATAACCCCAAAGAAATAAAGTATGCGAAAGGAAGCAGATATAATGATACTGACATTGATCATTTCCCTTATTTTAATTGGCGGCTTTTTCATTGGTTTAAGGCAAGGATTAGTCTTGCAATTTGTGAATATAACAGGTTTTATTGTTTCCATTGCTGCTGCTTATCTATTTTTTAATGATATCGCTCCGCATTTAAGCTGGATTCCTTCCCCTGGTGCAGATAGTTCGTTTGAACCTATTTTTTATCAAACAATTGCCTTCCTGCTCTTGCTTATTGGCACACAAATTTTATGGAACATTTTGGGTTCCGTCTTAAATGTATTGGCGAATTTACCTTTGATAAATATTGTAAACAGCTGGCTCGGCGGCGCATTTGGTTTTGTAAAAGTATATCTCATTCTTTTTCTATTTTTAAATCTAGTTGCTTTTGTTCCAATTGTTTCCTTACAAAAGTCTGTTTCTGATTCAACGCTGGCACAGACGATGCTCCAACGTACACCTATTCTTTCTGAAAAGGTAGAGGAATTGTAATAAACGATTTTCATGAGTCCTTTTTCTTGACCTAAAGTTAACTTGAAGTATTAGAATGGTACGTACAATGATAAGGAGGTAGAAATAATGCAATCAAATTGGACACAAGAACAACTGGAAACTTTCTCAACAGCGGATGATATGTATATCTCCCCTTTTTACAGTGATGGGGAAACACCAGGAACACCAACTTGGATTTGGTCTGTCGTAGCAGATAACCATTTATATGTACGTGCTTATAATGGCCAACGCTCCAGATGGTATCAATCAGCCGTTGAGCAAAAAGCAGGAAAGATAAAATTAGCTGGTCAAGAATTTGATGTAACGTTTGAACCGATGGATAATGATGCTGCATTAACAGAAAAAATAAATGAAGCCTATCGAGAAAAATATGGTTCCAGCATGTATCTTCCTCCGATGCTCGGAGAAGGACCTGTCAGTGCAACAGTAAAAATAGTACCGCGTAATGCGTCATAGAATGGAACAAAATCGCTAACGCGACTAAATCACGTCCCAAGTAGATGCTAATCACTTGGGACGTTTTTCGCTTCAATCATAGTGCCATTACAATGCGGACAATGAAGTTCTACTTCATCCCTATTATTTTTATCCACACTAAATTCACCAATGATATACTCCGGGACTTCATCGGTTCCATGGCAATCTAAACATTGAAATAATATGATCTCCATTTCTTCTTTTAAGCCAAAAGGATCCTCTTCATCCAGCCAATCTGGAAAAAATTCATCTGATTTATCCGGCTCTTTTGGGTTTGTCAATTCCGTATCTCCTCCTTCTTTCTTTCTCTACATCCTCCATGTAATGATAAATCCACCCATAGTCAGCATGCCATATTCCAATGAGCTCCATCTGTTTACGGCAACACGGACATTCCAAAGGGTCCTGTTCAAATGATTCTATCATACGTTGACGGTATGTTTTTTTCTTACGTTTTGCTTCCAAAAGAAACGAAATCTGCTTCGTTCTCATGAACGCATATAAACTCAATATTTGTTGCGCTTTACGATGAGCCCTTCTACTATACAGCCCATATCTCCCAACCATTCGAAAATGCTTTGGTGGAATGTGTTGTAATATTTCAAATAAGAACCTGTACACTGGAACCTTTTTATCTACACGTTTTCCTGTTTTATGATCCTCATACCAGTAATGAACTGTTTCCCCATCATAAGATTCAATACGATATTCGGCGATAGCTGGTCGAGCTAAATATCTGCCGATATACTTGGCTACACGCTTGGCATTGTTCATTTTCTTCTCTGCATTGACATAAAAGCCTTTCGGATACCTTTGATATAACTCATTAATAAGTTCTATGATTTTCGGTGTTGCAGGAAACCACTTCTTCAACAAATCTAAGACAACTTTTTGCCAGGACTTTCTTAAAAAATCATAAGGAACATATCCATTATTAACCCATTCATTTTGATTATCTAACGCACCTTCTGTCACCAATGCATGTATGTGAGGATTAAACTTTAAATCTCTTCCAAACGTATGAATAACCGTAATAATCCCTGAACGGAAGCCTCTTTTCTTACCTTTCTTTTTATTATGGTACTGAAATACTTCGGCTACCTGTTTACTTAATTCATTTAATTTTTTTCGGTCATTATAAAATATGTTTCTTAACTCTCGTGGAAGTGTAAAGACCATATGGCGATGCGTAACATTAAATATCATTTCCTGTTGTTTGTCTGACCAGTCATCCGTATACTTTTTCCCACAACGGTGGCATAGTCTGCTTTTACAAGTAAAACACACGAATTTAAGAGAAGGATCCCCTTCACATCCTAAACACTCATAGCGAGCATATCCTAAATCACGTGTCCCGCAACGAATTGTTTTTTCTACCGTTTCTTTTATATGTTCACGATACGTTTTCGGAAAACGATCAGCATGGAACTCCCAAAATCCAGCAAAATGGTCTTTTAAGATTTCTTTAATAACTCCGCTTCCCTTTCTCATATCTCTACCCCTCCAGTGAGTTAATAAAAGTGTAACATAAAAGTTATCCACAGCTAGAGAATTTTATAATTTCCTAGACAAATATAAAACCGTCTCCATCGATCATGGATGGAGGCGGTTTTTTCATGATAGAAAATATAGAATAAGCATTCGGTAAAGAGGGTTAAGTGTATACTAAAAGTCATTCCATGCTGTTTAGCTGAGAATTTTTTAGCGGTTATCCGGGCTTTAACACTCATTTTCGGAAGCAGTTTGATTTTCGACACACTTTTTTCTAAAGATAATTATATCTACGTTAAATCATCTGCTTATCTGCCAAGAGTACAAAGCCAAGCAAATCGCTTGTTTCTAGCATTAATCTTCAAATGATTCCCGGAGTATCCTTACTTCTTTCACTTCAAGACTAGTTAATTCAGCTATTTCTTCATCCGAATAATTCCTGCTCAACAGCTTTTTGGCAAAACCCCGTTCCGCTTCTGTCCTGCCTTGTTCCATACCTTTTCTGATTCCTTCTTCCTCGATTTCTCTATACACTTTTCCAAACGTCGGGGTGTCTCTTAACTTTTCCAAACCCATGATTTTTTCCTCCTCTTTTTTGTTTTGTGCGATGGGTAACGTTTCATACAGTTGTTCCTGCAAATCTGAGGGAATCAGCATCATATAATCTATGAAATACACTAATGCGGCGAGGTAATTGGTGCGGTGCGAATATTTTTCAAATGCCAGGCGGAGAAGCTGCTGTTTCAACCGGTATCTTTTTTTGTCATCTTTGTCGGTTTTGTCAGTGTTTTCACTGGTATACATGCCGGCAAGCACCGCTAAAGCAAATGGATTATCCGATTTTTTCAGTTCTTCTTTATCTTTTCCATGAAATCGATAAGTGTTATAGGTATAGGTTAATTCGGTGCCGTAAAAAGAATAGCCGAATGTGTCTTCATGCTCTTTCTGGCTGGCATCTGTCAACAAGGCGATGGAGTAGATCGAATGGCTGGTTCTGTCATAAATCCGGTAAAAATATTTAAACATGCGTTCTGCAAATTCTTTTTTTCCAACCGCCTGCACTTCGATGTGGATGAAGACGTATTTTTCCTCTCCATTCTTTAGATGTACTTTGACGATTTTATCTGAATATTTGGTTCTTTTTTTGGTTTTCATTAAAAATTGAAAAAGCTCCAGATTTTCAAAATGTACTCCTCGTTCAAAATCAATTTCCGGATACAAATCCGGTGCAAAAAAGGCCATGAATTCTTGAAACAACTCTTCAATCAAATTCTTCCAAAGTCCATCATAATCAGGTTGGTTTACGCGATAACTATTTGTACTTTCTTTGACTGTATTTAGCATTAGTTTACCACATCTCCAAGTAATAATAAATTTGTTTTCATCCTACTTGTTTTGTGCAAGGAAAGCAAAATCGTAAAATTGGATTTTCCACGTTGAAAAATGGATGCATAAAAGAAATTTCGCGCCGATATTTTATGTTTTTGGATTATAAAATGGCATCTTTTTTGATTTTTAATGATTTTTCTAAATCACAGAAAAAGATTGCTTTTTTAAAATCGCAAAGCACCACGATGTGGATCCCATCCGGTTTCAGCCTATCGCTTCTATAAATAGATTTTGTTGAATCAACGATTGCTTCACCCGTAATGGCTTTTTGTTGATAGAACCACGTTATTTGTTTGAAGAAGAGCTGTTTTCTATCACAGTATCTATCAGATAATTATTCATGAAGCGACGGATGAACGCATACTCAAAATCTGCGTATCCTTGAAAAATCAAATGGAATTGAATAACCCGACGACATATTATTTATAGCGAGATCAGGTAATCTTTTAAGAAGCTGCGTATGTAATGACCTATTCTATCGCTTTACAAATTTTTAAACATATGGAAATATATTTTATCAATCTATCAACATATCGACCTATCGACAAATTTTTTTAAAGAAACTAAAATGGTTAAATAATTATATAGAGGGAGGAATAGCATTATCTTTTCAAAACAAGGAAAACAAAACGTAAAAAAGTTTCTGTTTGTTTCTATCATTTTGGGAATCGCCCTAACAGGTATGACTATTCCCAATAATGCAGTAGAAGCAGCAAACACGCGCATTTATATCGATCCAGGGCATGGTGGATCTGACCCAGGAGCATCAGCGAACGGATTACAAGAAAAGGATGTAACGTTGGATATCGCATTGAAAACCAGAGATATTTTAAATGAACAATATAGCGGGCACACCATTAAACTTTCTCGGACGTCCGATGTTACCAAATCATTAGATACGAGAACGAATGAGGCAAATAATTGGGGAGCTAACTTTTTTGTTTCCATACATATCAATTCCGGTGGGGCTACAGGCTATGAATCTTATACATGGAATGGAAACTATGATAATAAAGAAAGAACCAATGCCATAAGAAACACCATCCACAATGAAACGGTGGACCAAACAGGATTCACCGATCGTGGGAAAAAGCAATCTAATTTACATGTCTTACGCGAATCGAGTGCGCCAGCTATCTTAACAGAAAATGGGTTTATCGATAACACAACAGATGCGGACAAGTTGAAAAACGATGCCGATTTAGAAGAAATCGCACAAGGGCATGCGGATGGAATCGCTAGAGCGCTTGGATTGCCTGCTAAGTAAGATTTGTTCTTTTTCAAAATGACGAGCAAAGTTAGAGCAAATGGAACATTTTTCATGATAATCGTACCGCTATCTACAAATGAAGATGGCGGTACAATTTATGTGTGAGATTATATATTTGACTCATCTTTCCACCATTTGTCCTCAAATAATATACTCCATTCGGTTTCCACATTGATAGTATGAATTCCTCATTAAGACATTAATGAAAAAACCTTACGTTCAAAGTCAATGATTTCCTCTAGAACACTTACTGTTAAAAAGACTATAAAACCCTACTTACAAGTTCATTTAAGCCTAGCCGTTTAGCTGATTAAAACAGCCTGCCCGTTATAGCTAGTACATTAAAGAAACAACTGCTGAGCTATCTTTTCTTCAATGCTTACACCTAATATACTAAGAAAATTCGAATTATCTTCTATTTATACGACAAAAATAAAAAGCCTTTCTGTGACAGAAAGACTTTTTATCCATTATAAATAATTATTTAACAACGTTAGCTGCTTGTGGTCCACGACTACCTTCTTCGATGTCGAAAGTAACTGCTTGACCTTCTTCTAAAGTTTTGAATCCTTCGCCTTGAATTGCTGAGAAGTGTACGAATACATCGTCTCCGCCTTCAACTTCGATAAATCCAAATCCTTTGTCTGCGTTAAACCATTTTACTGAACCTGTGTTCATATGAAATTCCTCCATTGTGCATAGTGCACACATTTATTACTTTGGTTGTTCTGATAATAATTCAAGACGATGATATACATTGTGAAGTTATGACATAAATCCTGTATTGCTAGCACGAACAATTAAGTTATTTGTAGTATAACACATGCCATTCAAAAAAGATACCCTTCTATATATATATTTGAAAGACGGTTTTCTTGTTCAATATAATGCATTCTTTTAAGTAACATAATCATAAATGTAATATATACTCATTTGTTAAATTTTTTTCGTTATAGTTTAATCTTCTATAACTTTTAAGTGATCATCTTGTTCACTTTGTACCCATTCGTTGCTCACGTTTCATCTTCTCCTTTACAAAGAAATACCAATCTAATTTATATTCGTTCAACATAAAATTATAAATTCCATTCCAATTTGCAAGGACATGCATAGAATATACTTTATGAAAAACTTCCTTAGTCAATTCTTCATTGTCAATATATTCATTTCTCATGCCTTCAGCTAAGTTGAAATCATTTTCTTCTAACATATCTAATAAAGCTCTTATATGATTTGCCGCAGTAAAAGTTTCTTTATGATAAGGGATCTTTTTATTATATTCAATGCCATAATCACCAAAGAAACTATTATTCGTGTCTTTCATAACAGGTGATTCCCATTGAATATCTCCCCAGTGCCAGTCACCACTTGTATTTAGATTACACTTAAGATTTAATGCATGCAATTTAGTGATATATTTCATAGGAACCACCTCTTTCCGTTAATATTCATTTCAGTACTATTATACCACAAATACACGTTTTCTAATGATCATAACTCCAATTCATCTTCAAATCCAATAGGTTAATATCCCATGATATAATTATAATCAAGTGGCATATTCCGATAGCCCATGTCTTCATATTTTCTAATTGGTTCATCACTAATATATGACTATGTTTCTGGAATGACAACCGTCCCCAGTTAATAATATCTTCCCAATCCACTCCTTCATTCAATAAAATATTATAATTAACCCCTCGTTCTCCATCATAGAAATCGCCATACACTTCAATGTCGTCAATTTCATAAAGTGAAACTTCATTCAGTGGGGGTTTTTCTTCATCCTCCACTGAATGGTAGTTGAACGAATCGGGCCGTTACTGGCTGTTCGATCTCCCACTTAGAATTTTCGAGTTTCCGCTATTCTTGAAGTGGGAGTTTTACAAAAGCCCTTCGATGGGACGAGTAATCGCAGTCCCAGCCAATTACACTGCGATAAATGATTTCGGCTTCCTCACCCTATTTCTATCTCTTTATCCGTTTCCATTAATTCCTTTCATTCTTCTCCATTTTAACGGCGAAAGTTACCATTATAAGGAATCATTCATACAGCAATAACTCGGGACGGCAAGTGACATTCATTTTTCACTTGCCAAATACAGCCAGCTGCACAGTCAAATCACCTTCCTTTTAAATAAGATATAGAAAAGCACATCAAAATTTCATTTAGGAGGGAGGGGAAATACCGTTGAATGAAAGCTATTATTATAGTAAAAAGCTGCGTGGCAAGGACCCCTATCCAAATTGCCAGTGCCATCATTGCAATAAAGAACGCAAAAGGATTCATGAGGGAAATGAAAATCGCACATCCAATACAAATACATTTCATCCTATATTTAATCCATCTATTACAGTCAATATATCCCCTGAATATACACCAACCCCCATAGGAGTGGAGACTGTCCAATACCTTACCCTTGCCGAAGAAGGGAAAAAGGTTTATACGAACAAGGATGCATTAAAGCAATATGGAAGCAGTGATATCCTTGATCCGGACAATGTTTCAACGCTTCATTTATTTGTCAATGGCTTGTTGCAGCCCCCATCCATTTACAATGTCGAAGAAGGTATTCTTCACTTAGAATCCAGTGACCTTCCTCCAAAGGATGCCCCCATTATTCTTCTGTTTGTCACGGTTAAAGGATAATATTACTTTTCTATTTGGTAAATATGCCTTTTTAATGGGACATTTTGTTAACTTCCAATACGAACTAATTCGTCTGACCAAGCATTTCCAACTCCCCTTCATAGAATACAATGTGGTTGATAGAAAATGGAGGTGAAAATGCACATGGCACTTCAGTTAATGAAAATCGCTATTAGCGGCACCATTGACACAGATGTTAATCCTGAGTCTGCAAAATTCTTTTACATTACAACAGAAGATACGGCAGCAGGAAGCACATTATCTATTGATGCTGCAAGTTTCCTGGGGGATGATGGTGAAGAGGTAACGACACTTCCAGAACTTGCAGAAGATAATAGTTATTTCACTGTGGAAATTAACGGTGTTGAGCAAATGCAAGGCTTATCAACATATACACCAGGTGCTGCAGGGACTGGTTCATTAGACATTGCTGTTCCCGCTGGCGGAGGATCTATTCCAGCAAACCAAACCGTTATCCTGCAAGTTGTTAATTTCACAGCAACATCCTCAGGGATATTTGACACCTAGAATATAAGTACTCCCTTTGTGCCCGCCAGATACTGGCAGGGCATCTATTGTCACCATAAACGCCTCATATAAGAAAAAATCTATTTAATGACCACACGTTTTTGGAAGTTTGAATAACATGATACTGTGATACTTTTCATTTCTTTTTAAGAATAACAAGGGGGAGAGTTATGAGTATTGAATTCTTTACATTGGGTCCGACAGCTATTCAACTATTTAAGGCAGGAGAGCAAAACCCGCAAAAAGCAAAACGAATGGTTTATGGACAGGCTACGTCAAATGCAAATGGGATAGCTACACTTTATTTCACTGACAATGGATTAGCAGATGGAAATCCATTATTAAATACGATTGATTATGCGGTATCCAGCGTATATTCAACAAATGCTACGATAAATGCAAGACCAAGAGTGCAAATGCGTGAGAAGAACATTACTGGAAAATATGTTTCGGCCAATGTTACAAATATTAGTGGTGTAACCGTTCTAGGCATAAGTGTATTGGGTTCGGAAAATCCAATGAGTGGGATTGTTGTGGATTTTATGATTTTGGGTAGTTTTCATAATTAAAATAGACCTTCGAATGGAAAAGTATCAATAATTGTACTTGTTCGAGTATCAATAATGATTGCCCAAACACAATTTGTAACATATTCTTTCCAAACAAAATAGCATATACATGATAATACGCTTGTTTTATATGCCTAAATTGCAAATAGATTCGAGTCAATGAAAATAAAGTAAAGAGCCGAAAGCCTTGCCATCAAAGTAGTTTCGGCTCACTATAACTATTCCCACTCTGTTTTAAGAGTATAGCATATAAACGAAAATGCTGTAATATCAAGGCGTTTGGGATACTATCAAAGCTTATAAAATGTATTAAAAAAAATAAAAAGTGCAATAAAAGTGCAATTGTACCTAATTAGATTTGTTTTCTAATTATTTGTTTCTTAACTCCAATATTCAATTTTTATTAATTAGTTAGGTTAACAATTTTGCCTATTCGAAATAAATTCATTTTCCCATTTTGCTCCTTCCTCTTCTTATGTTGTATATTAATTATGTTTGTTAGATAATATACATGAAAATGATGGAAGGAGATATATTATGAATAGAAAAATAACTGAGTTATTAACAACAGTTCTTCTAGAAAAAAATATTACATTTTTGCTTGGGGCAGGTGCTTCCACCCCATTTTTCTCATCTTTAGGTAACTTGGAAAATATTATTACACACGAAGATATCAATGAAAATGGTAAAATGCTTATCAAAAGTATCTTTTATGATAAGTCTATTGCAAATAATAAAGTGGACCCCCATTGTCAAGACACCAATTTTATAAAAATAAGGTGAAACCATTATTTCATCTTTATCCCATCTTAATGACCAGGTTTTCCTGTGCCAGAGACTGTCAAGGGCGGTCTTTCCCTTGACAGTCTCTGGCACAGGAAAGATAATCGCTCAAGATGGGATAATGATTATCTAATGAAAATAAATCGAAGCCGGTGTTTGATAATCCAATGATTGATGCGGACGTTCATGATTATAAAAATCCATGTAATGGCTTATATTGCTTCTGACTTCTCTTGGCATCTCATAAGTCTTTTAAGTAGACTTCTTCATATTTCAGGCTTCTCCAAAAGCGTTCAATCATGATATTGTCCAATGCCCGTCCCTTGGCGTCCATACTGATTTGTATGGATGGTTGTTCCTTTAAAAGATGAATATATTTTGAGCTTGTGAAATGGCTGCCTTGATCACTATTAAATATGTCAGGTGTACCCACCGTGAATGCACGTTGGACAGCATTTAGGACAAAATTCATTTCCAGTGTCTGATCCAATTCCCAGCTAATAATATAGCGGGAGTACCAATCAATAATCGCTGTTAAATACATCCAGCTATGATGCAGGCGAACATAAGTTATATCAATACTCCAAACTTGATTCGGGCGGGTAATATTCACTCCTTTCAATAAATAAGGATAAATACGATGCTGCAGGTTCCGTCTACTCAAATTCGGACCTGGATAGATGGCTTGAATGCCCATTTCACGCATATGACGCTGTACCCTTTTCCGATTAATATTCACCCCTTCTTGATTCAATAACTGGGTAATTCTGCGTGAACCGAAGAACAGAAATTTGGTATAAATCTCATCAATACGATGTTTTATGGCAACTTCCTCGGCAGATGGCAATACAGGCTTATAATAAAGACTGGAGCGATTGATTCCAAGCAATTTAGCCTGTTCTGAGATAGACAGATCCGAATCTTGCCACTCCACCAATTCCATGCGTTCTTTTTTAGTCATGGTAGATGCCAGATTTTTTTTTTGAGCCACGACAATTGCGTGGTTAATTTTCCGACTTCTGCATACAAGTTTTCTACTTGTTCTTCATGTTCGGCTCTCATTTTTTCTAAGTCTTTGTTTTGCTTTTCAAAGATTTGAGGCATCTCTTGCAGAAACTGTGTTTTCCATTTATGAAGCTGATTCACATGGATTCCATGTTCCGATGCTATCTGACTCATGGACTTTTCTTCCTTTAAGATTTCTAACACGATTTGTGATTTGAATGCGGATGTATATCTTTTTCGTTTCATATACCTACCTTAACATCTCCTTTTTTCGTGTCTAGATTCTTGGGTCCATTATAAAAAGCGAACAAAAACTGGTCGAGGAGTTAACAACAATCAATTTTGTTCGCATTTTATACTTATAAGTATATTTCATCTTGTTTTAATTGTTACAAAATGAGTTAGGATTAGTCAACAGTTAAAAAAGAAACACGTCTATTCATTTATATCAGATTCATTATTAGTATTAAATGTATCGGAATCTTTTGTTACATAGGGGTTCACACTTTTATCCTTATTTCTATATTTTTCACCAAATAAATCAAAACTCAAATAATCATCATATTTTTTTATCAGATCAGATAATTTTAACCCATAAACAGCACTTTTAATTGAATGAAGCTGTTCTGGCTTTCGCTCGTCTGAATCAATATATTCTTTTATGTATTTTCTTAACTCATTTAATTCATGATTATTCCATGATTCTTTTGATAAATTACTTTCATATTTTTCTTGTTTCAATTCAAGATTCCATGTTCTTTCTTTTTCCATAAATTTAATAATTTCATTTTCCACACTTCCACGCATTTTAAATTCTTTTGCGAACAATTCGTTTGGTGTTACATCTAATATTTGAATTATTTTTTCCAAATTTTGGAACGTTGGATAATTAATACCTCTTTCAATTTTAGATAAACTTTGCAAAGTGATCCCTACTTTGTCTCCTAATTCTTGCTGGGTAAAACCCTTTAGTTTTCTTATTATTCTAATGTTATTACCTATGGATTTTAAGTCCACCTCAATACACCTCAATTCGTAATTAATTCCTTGGGTATCATTTAATATAAAAAATATAAGATATTCAGTTGACAATTAAACTCACAAGGATTATAATCGCTTCACAAGCTAATATTAATCCTTTAAGTATTAATATGTTCATTTTTCACCAAAAATATTCAATTATATTAATATCACAGGGTTAATTATTGTGATAACAAGCAAGCTTTTTTGGCATTAAAATTATCACTTTATTTCATATCTTAATATTTATTCACTTATCACTAATTATAACATGAATAGTACTAACTATTCTTTATAGAAAGGAGTGAGTACATGAGTATGAATGAACGCCATTCTAAGAAACGTATCAACATGAGGATTAAAAATGACAATGATTTTACTAGATTAATCCCTTTAAAAAAAGTATCTGAAAATGTTTATGAAGATGATAGTAAAATTATAGATGATGTAACTTTTGACAAAGCTAAAAAGCAAATAAGAAAAAGAAAGCAAACTATTATTGACACAGTAAATGACGAAAAGTTAGAGGAAAAATAGTTGAAAATTATATATACTTTTTATGATTATTTTCTTTCCATCTTTGACTTTTATTAAAGGAGGGGTGAAATGATACCGGAAAAACCACCGGAGGAGCTATTGATAGACCAATTAAGCCGAAAATTGTATCTTACGGAAATGGAAGAAATACTGCTTAATCTTACCTATAACTTGATGTCAGACAAACTATACGCAAAAGAGGATGCCTTTTCAGAACTAATAAGATTAATAAGATTATTAAATTATGAACAGGAAAGTATCATGGACGATATTATTCGCTTAGAATACCTTGTATTTGATGAACAGGACCAATAAAAATTTAATACTAATTATAATTTATTAAACACTAAATAATTCTAAACGAATTAATTTAGTTTTTTTTTGTTTTAGGGAAATACCATGTACATTCATCAGCTTAACCAACAGAACGTATATTCCTATAAATTAATATACAAACTTAAGTTCGTATCAGGAGAGGG
>NZ_LT800497.1:329983-471280 GCF_900166635.1 Oceanobacillus timonensis | reverse complement strand
AAGAACAAAATCGCTAACGCGACTAAATCACGTCCCAAGTAGATGCTAATCACTTGGGACGTTTTTCGCTTCAATCATAGTGCCATTACAATGCGGACAATGAAGTTCTACTTCATCTCTATTATTTTTATCCACACTAAATTCACCAATGATATACTCCGGGACTTCATCGGTTCCATGGCAATCTAAACATTGAAATAATATGATCTTCATTTCTTCTTTTAAGCCAAAAGGATCCTCTTCGTCCAGCCAGTCTGGAAAAAATTCATCTGATTTATCCGGCTCTTTTGGGTTTGTCAATTCCGTATCTCCTCCTTCTTTCTTTCTCTACATCCTCCATGTAATGATAAATCCACCCATAGTCAGCATGCCATATTCCAATGAGCTCCATCTGTTTACGGCAACACGGACATTCCAAAGGGTCCTGTTCAAATGATTCTATCATACGTTGACGGTATGTTTTTTTCTTACGTTTTGCTTCCAAAAGAAACGAAATCTGCTTCGTTCTCATGAACGCATATAAACTCAATATTTGTTGCGCTTTACGATGAGCCCTTCTACTATACAGCCCATATCTCCCAACCATTCGAAAATGCTTTGGTGGAATGTGTTGTAATATTTCAAATAAGAACCTGTACACTGGAACCTTTTTATCTACACGTTTTCCTGTTTTATGATCCTCATACCAGTAATGAACTGTTTCCCCATCATAAGATTCAATACGATATTCGGCGATAGCTGGTCGAGCTAAATATCTGCCGATATACTTGGCTACACGCTTGGCATTGTTCATTTTCTTCTCTGCATTGACATAAAAGCCTTTCGGATACCTTTGATATAACTCATTAATAAGTTCTATGATTTTCGGTGTTGCAGGAAACCACTTCTTCAACAAATCTAAGACAACTTTTTGCCAGGACTTTCTTAAAAAATCATAAGGAACATATCCATTATTAACCCATTCATTTTGATTATCTAACGCACCTTCTGTCACCAATGCATGTATGTGAGGATTAAACTTTAAATCTCTTCCAAACGTATGAATAACCGTAATAATCCCTGAACGGAAGCCTCTTTTCTTACCTTTCTTTTTATTATGGTACTGAAATACTTCGGCTACCTGTTTACTTAATTCATTTAATTTTTTTCGGTCATTGTAAAATATGTTTCTTAACTCTCGTGGAAGTGTAAAGACCATATGGCGATGCGTAACATTAAATATCATTTCCTGTTGTTTGTCTGACCAGTCATCCGTATACTTTTTCCCACAACGGTGGCATAGTCTGCTTTTACAAGTAAAACACACGAATTTAGGAGAAGGATCCCCTTCACATCCTAAACACTCATAGCGAGCATATCCTAAATCACGTGTCCCGCAACGAATTGTTTTTTCTACCGTTTCTTTTATATGTTCACGATAAGTTTTCGGAAAACGATCAGCATGGAACTCCCAAAATCCAGCAAAATGGTCTTTTAAGATTTCTTTAATAACTCCGCTTCCCTTTCTCATATCTCTACCCCTCCAGTGAGTTAATAAAAGTTTAACATAAAAGTTATCCACAGCTAGAGAATTTTATAATTTCCTAGACAATAAAAAAACCCGCAAAATGCGGGTTTTTTTATTATTCTATGCTTCAACAGCATTTCGATCTGTTTCTTTTTCTCTGGTTAAGCTGACAATTTTATCTCCGGATGCGGGTACTGTACGCATTTCTTCAGAGAAAAATTTCAATTGTCCAGAGGGCTTTATTAAGAATAAATACACTGTTTCCGGATCTTTAGACTGTTTGTAGTTTTCAAATGTAAATTTATTAGTCAGCATTGTCTGTCTGACCGTAAATCCATTTTCTGCTTTATCAATTAAATCCTCCAGAGAGAATTTTTTATTAAATAGAATTCGTCCGCCGACTTGCGATACCATACCTGTTGAATATCCATTATCTTCAAAAGTTGTAAATGGACTGACTTTAAATACATTCGTCCTTCCATATTCAGGAATAAACGTTGTACAAAGCAGTGAATTATAGGCTTTATCATGCGTTAACGTTAATAAATATTCGTATGGAATGGTATCCAAATGATGCTCCGTCTGTTCGGATAACATACTTCCATGATAAAATTCCAAACCTTCTTGTCTTGCCAAGGCAAGATTTTCCCATGAAGCGTCCACAATAATGGATGGATAATTTGCTTCTTTTAATGACTTAGCTAATTGCACGGTAAATGGATTGCTTCCCACAATCAGTGCTCCAGGATTTCCTTTATTCGACAGGTTTAACTTTTTAGATAGCCAACCGATAGAAAAGCCGTGTGCAATAACCGTGAAAATAACAAGTGCAAAGGTCAGCGCCGTTAAAATCGAAGCATCTTCATAACCTGCTTCTGTCAAAACACCTGCAAAATATCCAGAAACAGTTAATGCCACAATTCCACGCGGTGCAATCCAGCCAACCAATAGCTTTTCATTGAAACTGAGTTTGGTGCCAATGGTCGATAAGAAAATAGATAATGGACGAACAGCAAACATCATCAATAAAACATAACCGATAATGTGCGGATTAAAAATCTGCATAATCGTCTCTACTTCCAATGAGGCGGTCAACATGATAAAAATGGTCGAAGTCAGCAAAACAGAAATATTTTCCTTAAAATGACGCATATCGGAAACAGAACTAATTCCCATATTTGCTAAAGTAATTCCCATCGCTGTTACAGATAAAAGTCCTGTCTCATGCATCACCACATCTGCAATGGTAAAACAGAATAAGACAACGACGACGACGGTCGGTGATTTTAAAAATTCAGGGACATGCCCCATTTCAAACATCCAGCCAAGCCCGCGTCCTAATATCCATCCTAAAAAGATAGCAAAAATGGAACCTGCAAAGAATAATAGGATTTGAGATACATCGGGATCAGCTGCTGTCATAAACGTGATAATTTCAAAGGCAAAAACAGCTAGTAATGCGCCGATAGGATCAACAATAATCCCTTCCCATTTTAAAATTTTTGCCGGGCGCGCTTTTAACTTAGCCTGTCGTAACAGCGGCATAATGACGGTTGGTCCGGTTACGACAAATAAACCGCCAATAACAAAGGCAACCGCCCAGGATAGACCAGCAACATAATGTGCTGTGAGCGAGCCTAAAATCCATGCAATAAATGCACCTACCGTAGAGATCCGGAAAACCGGTCTTCCGATTCCACGTAATTCCTGAAAACTTAAATTTAAGCTTCCTTCAAATAATATTATTGCTACAGCAACAGAAATAAGCGGACTGTACACATTTCCGAAATCCTGTTCTGGGTTAATTAATCCGAAAACAGGTCCAATCAATAGCCCTGTAACTGCCATCACAACGATAGCTGGCATACGAAATCGCCATGCAAACCATTGGGAGGCGATTCCTAATAAACCAATTAACATGAATTCAAATAGTAAAGAGGGAACCATATATCCTCCTCCTTTTCAAAAAGATATAGCACATTTTATAGATGAAATGCGAAAATGTAAATTCATATGAAGTAATATAGAGAAAAAAATATAATGCCCCTGGAATAACTGCTTTTTTGGCAGTGTTTTCACGGTTATTTATCATTTTTTCTTGCTTTACTTTCCAGATAAAACATTCTAGGATAATAGGTAGAGTTTGATGAAGCGCGTATTACTTTTTTATATTAAATTAAAGGATATAAAACACTTATTTTTTCCGATGGGATGAATAGTCACCGTCTCAATTAACTGTTAAAAGGGAGATTTACCTATGGAAAAACATTTAAATATTTTACAAAATTACTTTGGTTATTCCAGTTTCCGCCCCGGACAGGCCGAGGTTATTGATCATATTGACCAACATAAAAATACGCTTGCTGTGATGCCTACAGGTGGCGGTAAATCACTTTGTTATCAAGTACCTGGTATTGCAATGAATGGAACGGCAATTATTATTTCACCGCTTATTTCACTGATGAAGGATCAAGTGGACGGATTACATGCACTGGGTGTGGCCGCAACATACATTAACAGCTCTATTTCCACAGCTGAACAGCATCAGCGGCTGAAGGACATGCGACAAAACCGGTATCAGTTTGTTTATGTGGCACCGGAGCGGTTTGAATCTGATGCTTTTATCTATGCATTACAGCAAACACAGCTATCATTGATTGCTTTTGATGAAGCGCATTGCATTTCCCAATGGGGGCATGATTTCCGGCCAAGCTATCGTTCTGTCGTACCTATTCTTCAAGAAGTTAGCGGCAATCCGGTTATTATGGGGCTTACAGCCACAGCTACACCTGAGGTCATTGAAGATATTCAGACCCTTCTGCATATCCACCCAGTAAATACCGTGCATACCGGCTTTGAAAGAAAAAATCTTTCCTTTTTTATCGAAAAAGGGGTTAACAAAATCGATTATATTCTTTCCTATTTGAAAAAACATCAAGGAGAAGTCGGGATTATTTATGCAGCCACACGAAAACAGGTGGAACATGTCTATGATGTCCTAAACGAGAAAGGTTATGCTGTTTCTAAGTATCATGGCGGTTTATCCGAAAAAGAAAGGCAGGCTGCTCAAACGGCATTTATTTTTGACCAGGCTGAATTGATGGTTGCTACCACTGCATTTGGAATGGGGATTGATAAATCCAATGTCCGTTTCATTATCCACTATGCTATTCCGATGAATATGGAGTCGTATTATCAGGAGGCTGGAAGAGCAGGACGTGATGGAGAGCCCAGTAATTGTGTGCTGCTATTTTCTCCGCAAGATATTCATACCCAAAAATTTCTGATTGAGAAATCCGATTTGGATGAGGCAGGTATGCAGCGTGAATATCATAAATTAAATAAAATGGTGAATTACTGCCGCACGCAGAGCTGTTTATACAGTTATATTTTGAATTACTTCCAAATGGAATCTGGTTCTGCTTCTGTTTCCTGCGGACGCTGCAGCAATTGTTTGAAACAAGGAGACTTGGAGGATATTACGGAAGAAGCACAAATGATTTTATCCTGCGTCAAACGAATGCGGGAACGTTTTGGTACAGCTATGACAGCCAAAGTCTTAAAAGGTTCCAAAGATAAAAAGCTGATTCAATTCGGTTTATCAAAATTATCTACTTACGGTATTTTATCCAAGTATACAGAGAAGGAAATTACAGAGAGAATCCACTTCTTGCTTGCGGAAGAATATTTATCAGCAGAAGAGGGACAATTTCCCACTTTAAAACTAAACCAGAAATCGATGGATATCCTGACCGGGAAAGAAAAAGTAACGATGTTTATCCAGGATGTGCCTCGCGTTAGTGAAACAGATTATAGCGCAGACCTGTTCGAAGCACTGCGTCAATTAAGAAGAACGATGTCTCAGGAACTCAACTTGCCTCCTTATGTTCTGTTTTCAGATATGACCTTAAAAGAAATAGCCCGCTACCTTCCAGAAGATAAAGATGAATTCTTGCGGTTAAAAGGGGTAGGTCAAAAGAAATATGAACTATACGGAGAAGCCTTTCTGAAAGCTGTCGCTGATTGGAAAGAAAAAAATCCCGATTACAAGGCGCCTACTGCGATTCATTATCAAAAAGCAACGAAACCAAAAGATGCGGATGACCGCCCATCTTATCAGATATCCTATGAACTCCTGCAAAAAGGAAAAACCATTCGGGAAATTGCTTCTATACGCGATTTAAAGGAGCGAACAATAGAAGCACATATTTTTCAGGCCTCCCAAAAAGGATATACGCTTAATTGGAGTTTATTCTTTAATAACGAGGAAGAAGATACCATTTTATCCAAGCATGAAGAAATAGATGCCACTGGATTAAAAGAGCTGAAAGAGGCATTACCCGAAGACTATACTTATCGAAAAATTAAAGCAGTACTGGTTAAGAATGATAAATTCATGGTGAAAGAAAGCTCCTAAAGATTTAAAAACACGGCAAGAAGGCACCGATGACCTTGTTGCCGTGTTTTAATGGATTATTTAATTGCTTACTTTATATCCAGCGCCCAAGTTCCGTTACGGAATACAGGCTCTGATTTGCCGTCTTTGGTAATGCCATCAATATCCATTTTGTCCGAGCCGATCATAAAATCGACATGAACCAAGCTGTCATTCACACCATGCTTATCCAATTCATCCAAGTCCATCGAAGCACCGTCTTTTAAATTAGTCGGGTAAGCTTTTCCCAACGCAATATGGCAGGATGCATTTTCATCAAATAGGGTGTTGTAAAAAATCAGTCCGGATTGTGAAATTGGCGATTCGTCTGGTACTAATGCAACTTCTCCTAAGCGGCGTGCCCCTTCGTCCGAATCGAGTAAATGCTTCAACACTTCTTCTCCCTGTTCTGCCTGATAATCCACCACTTTCCCATCTTTAAACGTTAAAGAGAAGTTATCAATTAAGCTGCCTCCATAGTTTAACGGTTTCGTACTGGATACCGTTCCGTTAACACCATATTTATGCGGCATGGAGAAAACTTCTTCTGTCGGCATATTCGGATTAAATGTCACGCCTGTTTCCGCTTGGGCTGACCCGCCTTTCCAAATATGTCCTTCCGGCAGTTCCATTTCCAGTTCTGTACCTGGTGCTTTAAAGATTAACTTCTGATAGCTCTTTTTATTTAGAACTTCTCTGGCTGTTCTTAATGTTTCATTATGCTTGTCCCACGCAGCTACAGGATCATCCTGATCAACACGGACAATTTTCAAAATGGCATCCCAAAGACTGGCCACCGCATCTTCTTCGGATTTATCCGGAAAGATTTTTTTCGCCCAATCCTTTGACGGAATCGAAATAATCGTCCATGGAATACGATCATTCATCGTATATTTACGGAAATTCACCATGGCTTCCGCTGCCGCTTTCGTCGCTTTTGCCACACGGGACGGGTCAATATCTTTTAATAAATCCGGATTCGTGGAACGGATATTGACTACCGCCGCCCCATCCTCTGCAAAGGTATCATGCAGTTTCACTTTCCATTCCGGGTACGTAGCGATGACTTCGTCTGGTGCGTTCTCATATTTTAGCAGGTTCAATTCATCGTCCACCCAGTTAATATGGACATCTTTCGCACCCATTTCATATGCTTTACGAGCTACAATCCGCGTAAATTCTGCTCCTTCAATCGGTGCATTCATCATCACTGCCTGCCCTTTTTGTAAATTAACTCCTTTTTTCAATGTTAGTTCGGCGTACTTTTCTTGTACCTGTTTTGAAACCATCCAAATACCCTCCATATCTGTAAATTGATGTTCTCTTTTATATCAGAGAACACTTCGTGAAAACGTTCACGGAATAATGTTTTATATTCTCTTACCTTTTTATTATTTCATACTGCTGTAAATATTTCCAAAAATATTCTCGAAAGTCCCCAACATTTCGGCTTTCATTTACTGTCTTCCCTATTTATGATACCCTATAATTAAATTACTTTTCGTAACCAATGCATGTTTAGATACAAGACGATTCTATGGGGAGGTGGAACAATGAATCAGTTATGTCCTCGTTTTGAAAAAGCAATGGTCTTATTAAGTACACGCTGGGTCGGGCTCATTTTATTTGAATTATTAAAGGGAGCGAAACGTTTCTCAGAAATGGAAGCTGATCTTCCAATCAGCGGCCGCTTACTTTCGGATCGTTTAAAATTGCTGGAAAAGGAAGGAATTGTAAAACGGAATATCTATTCGGAATTCCCGGTCCGTATCGAATATACGTTATCCCAAAAAGGCGAAGCACTAGAGCCTGTTATTACAGATATTCAGCGTTGGGCGGAAGAATATATTACAGCAGAAGACCTAGCAAATAAAGAAGTAGAGTAACTCGGCTTTTCATTCCTTTCCGTTCCATTGTAAATAATCCAAATGTATGATGAATTGGCCTTCCCTCTTTCACACTGATTCATAAATACATTTGGATTTATGAAGTTTTTCTTAAATCTTTTCTTAACTCCCCTGATGTGTAGTATGATAAAATTATCTTAAAAACAAGGAGCGGAAACCTATGCGGGAACAGCCTAATGTGAAAATTGCCACCGATGCTATCAAGGCATGGCAGCTCACAGCACATCTCTATGCACTTATCTCTTTACTCATCACGGTTGCAGCAATTGTTGTCTATATGATGTTCGATTTTCTGCCTATTTGGATTGTATTCATCCTGGCTGCTCTTGCAATAATAGAATGGACTGTGACAGCATTTATTATTCCGAAATTAAGATGGCGCAGATGGCGTTATCAGGTTTATGACCAGGAAATTTACATACAACATGGGATACTTATTGTGACACGGACGATTGTACCAATGATTCGTGTCCAGCATGTTGATACGCAACAAGGCCCTATTTTAAAAAAGTATAAGCTGGCAACTCTGGAAATATCAACGGCAGCAACGACCCATCAGATACCTGCATTATCTGAAGAGGAAGCTTCTAATCTGCGCGACCAAATTTCCGAATTAGCGAGGGTGGAACAAGATGATGTCTAATCCAAAGCGACTGCATCCTGCTGCCATCCTGTTTGATATTCTCCAGTCCTTGAAACAATCGATTTTAGGTCTTTTGCCAATTGCTATTGTGGTCATCAGTAATGGGGCTTCTTTTTACCTGGTGATTGGTATCGCCATTATCATTGCTTTGATTATTTTATCCAGTGTTTTATCATGGTTCCGTTTCACTTATCAATTAGAAGAAGACCAGATACGGATTAACCGGGGCATTATTGTCCGTAAAAATCGCACAATATCCAAGCATCGTATTCAGTCTATCGATTTATCACAAAATGTGATTCACCGCATCTTCGGTTTAACAAAAGTAGCGATTGAAACAGCAGGTAATGATCCTTCGACGGATGCTGCTTTATCTGCTGTTAAGATGGAAGACGGGCGTATGCTTCATGATGCATTAAAATACAATAAGGATGCCTCCGAAACAGGATCTCCGGGAGTGTCAGAAGAAGTTGAAAATGAACCGGATGAATCCAGTCTGCCGAAGCGAACTATCACTCTTCAAGCGCTGTTTATTACTGGTTCCACTTCAGCAAGTTTCGGAATTTTAATCGGGATTTTCTTCGCCGCCTTCTCTCAGGTGGAAGCCTTGATTCCGGATCAATTTTATGATGAAACAGTGCGCCTTGCTCTGTCACTTGGCTTGCAAATGATTATTATTTTTGCGATTCTTGTTGTCTTATTTTTATGGTTTTTAAGTATTCTTTATACGGTAGTAAAAGATTGGAAATTCACCATTACACGTTATGAAAAAGAATTGTTTATTACAAGAGGTTTATTGGAGAAAAAACAAACGACGATTCCTTTGAAACGTATCCAGGCTGTTGGAATAAAAGAAACACCCATTCATCAATTATTGGGATTTGCACGGCCTTATGTGGAGATCGCCAGTGCAACCACGGATAATAGCCAGGAGGTCAATACAATTATTTTTCCGCTGCTGCGTAAAAAAGCATTTGCAGCTTTTCTGGATGAATTTCT
Source organism: Oceanobacillus timonensis (assembly GCF_900166635.1). NCBI lineage: Bacteria > Bacillati > Bacillota > Bacilli > Caryophanales > Bacillaceae > Oceanobacillus > Oceanobacillus timonensis. The sequence continues at coordinate 461,789 of NZ_LT800497.1, read as the reverse complement.
GCCGGAGTATACATTCTATACGGAAAATCTGATTCACCCTCCCCAAAAAGCATTGCCATATTATTTATGGCGTTCTATGAATGTCCCATTGCTGGCGGTTATTATTGTTGGGATTTTCTTTTCCACTTACACCTGGATACCTGCTCTGATTATGCTGGCTGCCGGATTAATGGGACTGGCAGCATTTAAATCAGCCGGTTATGCGATGGATAAACAGCAGATAACGATTCAGGGGCGGTTTTTCAGCAAGGATACTGCTATCATCCAGCATCGCAGAGTTCAGGCTTTGCAGCGGAAACAGCATATCCTTCACCGCAAACAGTCCCTTGCTACGTTAGATATGGCTATTTTAAATAAAGGAGCCGGACGCCATTTTGTTATTAAGGAGCTGCGTACAGCAGATAGTTATGTGATAGCTGACTGGTATTCTTATCGGGAAGAAGCGTAACGTAAAAAACCGGGTACCATCAAAAAATAGATGGTACCCGGTTTTTCATATAGGTTATTTTATTTTTCTGTCCGATAAACCGTGCCAAATGATTCTGCAAGCTGTTTGGATTGTTTTTTACGATCTGCACGGCGGCTGGCACGAAGCGGTGCACTTTCATGAAGCATTTTTTCATCATCTGTTTCCGGATAAACTGGCGGTACTTCCATTGGTTTCCCATTTTCATCAATGGCAACAAACGTCATAAATGCCGTTGTGCAAGCTGTCCGCTCCCCGGACCGGATATCTTCTGTAATCGCCCGGATAAATACTTCCATAGACGTATGATGCGTCCAGGTCACAAAGGCTTCAATGGAAATATAGTGCCCCCCTTTTACGGGAGCTAAAAAATCGACAGAATCCGTAGATGCTGTAACGACCGGGTTATTTGCATGTTTAACTGCTGCAATAGCGCCAATATCATCAAGATGCGCCATTAATTTCCCGCCAAATAAAGTCCCGTATTGATTCGTATCCGGCGGAAGTACATGTGTTGTTTTTAATGCTACTGATGCGGAACATGGTTTTGCATTCATCTCTTTTTCCTCCTGCTTTACTGTTTTATGAAGGTTCGGCGTCCTTTTTGCTTATTTCAGGACACTTACCCAGTTCGTTTCATTATGAAGAACCACCTGTAAACCTCCCGTTGTATAAAGTTTCATCCTATAATACGGGGGCAATTAAACGGGAGACCGACTCCTTAAAACGAATACCGATGGAACGTTTTTCATATAGTTTTTTCGTCATTTGTGTGGAATGTGCCAAATCGTTGTCAAACTCTTTCATTAATCGCTCCACAACATTAATATCGTATAAAAATGCATTCACCTCAAAATTAAGGCGGAAACTCCTTACATCAATGTTTGCCGTACCGACAGTGGCTATATTCCCATCCACGATAATCGTTTTTGCATGTAAGAATCCCTTCTGATATATAAAAATGTCTGCACCAGCGTTCAATAAATCACCGCAATAATACATCGTTGCCCAATAGACAAATGGATGATCCGGTTTATTAGGGATCATAATTTTCACATCCACACCGGATAATACGGCAATACGAATAGCATCACGTAAGCTTTCATCGGGTATAAAATAGGGGGTCTGAATATAGATATACTCTTCCGCTTCCATGATCATCTTCATATACCCATTTTTGATTTGTTCATATTCTGAATCTGGACCGCTGGAGACAATCTGCATACCGATTTTCCCTCCGGAAACCGTCTGGAAATGTTCTTCCTCATAAGAAATCTTGTGCTTGGATGCCTGATTCCAATCCAATACAAAGCGTGTCTGCATACTTTGCACGGCATCCCCTTTTAGCCGCAGATGGGTGTCACGCCAATATCCCATTTTTCTTTTCAACCCTAAATATTCATCCCCGACATTAAAACCGCCAATATAACCGATTTCCCCATCAATAATCGTTAATTTCCGATGGTTCCGGTAGTTGATTTTAAAATTAATAATAAATCTGGACGGGAAAAATGCTTCAACGAGAACGCCAGCTTCCCTCAGTTTTTTTATGTAGCTTCTTTTCAATGATCTGGACCCCATATCATCATATAAGAGCCTTACACATACACCCTCTTTTGCCTTCTTAATCAAGGCATTCGCAAGCCTGGTCCCCAGCCCGTCACTCCGCATAATATAATATTGCACATGAATATGATGCTTAGCACGGTTTATATCTTCTAAAAGCGCTTCAAATTTTTCGTGGCCATCTGTGTAAATATCCACGCCATTATTTTCTGTATAAACAGCTTCCCCATTACGAAGATGTAAATAGACCAAATCAAGATGTTTTCTTAAATCCTCATGGTTTAATTGAAATGTGTCTTTTTCGATGGCATGAATCTGTTTTTGTACAGCTTTTTTTACATCCATCCGGCTGCGCTGATCCCACTTGAATATATGACTATTGCTGATGGGACGTCCAAAAACTAAATACAGAATAAACCCTATAATCGGGATAAATAATAACACCATTACCCATGCCCAAGAAGAGGTTGGATCCTTCCGCTCCAGAAAAATAATGGATATAGCCAGCGCAATATTTATAACAAACATTAGACCGATAATTATTGAATATAATCCCATATATCCTGCTCCTATCACTTCTTCTCCAACAAAAGAAAGTCCCCTCTTATCATAGCATAAAACGGCACTTCATTCAGCGGGGACGAGTAAAGTTTTGTTTCGTAAGGTACGATATCGCCCCGCTGAATCACATTTTACTCTGTCAAAAAAAGGACTCCCTATGACGCTCAGGGATAAAGAACGACATGATTTTCAATGCGTTAAAGCCTGATCCAAATCTTCCCATACATCCTGCCATCCCTCAATCCCGACGGATAACCGTATTAAAGCATCTGTAACTCCCATTTTTTGACGCTGTTCATAAGGAATTACAGCGTGTGTCATCGTAGCTGGATGCTGAATTAATGTTTCGGTATCACCAAGACTGACAGCAATTTTTATTAACTCCAGTTGATTCAAAAACGCCTGCACTTCCGCTTTTCCACCATCTAATTCAAAAGAAAGTGTACCTCCGCCGGATTTCATTTGTTTTTTCGTAATGGCATAGCCGCTATTTTCCGGGTCGCCAGGATAAAATACCTGTTTCACCTTTGGATGCTGCTTTAATTTTTCTGCAATGTGTAAGGCATTTTCTGCATGTCTATCCATTCGAAGCGGTAATGTCTTGAGACCGCGAATCACCAGCCAGGCATCAAATGGAGAAAGCACCCCGCCAATATCCTTTTGTGTGGTTGCAGCGATTTGGTCTATTAATCCTTGTTTCCCTGCTGCCAGTCCTGCAATCACGTCGCCATGCCCGCTTAAATATTTGGTGGCACTATGCACCACGACATCTGCTCCCAATTCCAGCGGACGTTGTAAATACGGTGTAGAAAATGTATTATCCACCACCACTAAAATGTCATGTTTTTCAGCAATGCGAATGACCAGCTCCAAATCAATCACTTCCATGGTTGGATTAATCGGTGTTTCAATATAAATCACTTTTGTTTCCGGACGGATATAATCCTCCATACTTTTAGCATCGGTCATTGCTACGTAGTCTGTTTGAATATTGTATTTTTCATCCATCATCGACAGCAGCCCGTAAGTACATCCATATAGCCCGGAAGAACAGATGATATGGTCATTTGCTTTGGTAAGTGCAATTAATACCGCAGATATCGCAGCCATTCCTGAAGCAAAAGCTAACCCTTTTTCCGCCTTTTCCAGTGCTGCCAGTTTTTTCTCCAGAATTTGTACGGTTGGATTGCTGACGCGGGTATAGACATGCCCTTCTTCTTCTCCGGCAAAGCGGGCTGCTCCCTGTTCGGCTGTATCAAATGTGAATGTAGATGTTTGAAAAAGCGGCGGCGTCAAACTGCCCAGAAGTTCTTTGGAATCATATCCTTCATGAATCATTGCCGTTTCCATATGTTTAAACTTTTTCCCCATTTATATTCTCTCCCATCCTTGGTAAAGATGATACATTCTGATGTGTCTCTCTTTATGATAAAGTATTCTTGTGCTGTTGGGAATGTTTCCGTTTTAGAAATTTGTTTAAAATTAAGAAATAGATTATTTGAAAAAGCATTGCTTCCTTTCTTATAAAGTTTTAATATTAATTTTAGTTTCATTTTTTTCAGAAGGCAGGAATGTATCATGGAGGATAAATCTTTAAAACAAGGAGCAGTTATTACCTTTGTTGCTTATTTATTATGGGGAATCTTCCCAATATATTGGAAGTTTCTAGAACACGTTCCAGCTGGCGAGGTACTTGCTCACCGGATTGTCTGGAGCTTAGTATTTATGGTTTTCTTAGTGCTGGTGACTGGTAATTGGCGTCATCTGATGGAAACCGTTCACGAGCTAAAAAACGATAAAAAGAAAACCATTGCTATCGGTACAGCTTCTATTGTGATATCTATCAATTGGTTTCTATTTATTTTTTCAGTACAGCATGGACATGTGCTACAGGCTAGTTTAGGCTATTATATCAATCCTTTAATCAGTATTTTATTAGCGGTCTTTGTATTGAAAGAAAAAACAACAAAAGGACAAGTCCTATCTTTCATCCTTGCAGGGATTGGGGTGCTTTATTTAACACTGAGTTATGGTGTGTTCCCTTGGATTTCGCTGTTATTAGCGCTCACCTTTGGTTTTTACGGACTGATTAAAAAGACGGTCAACCTGCACGCCATGTACGGATTGACGATTGAAACACTCGTGGTTGCACCCATTGCTCTACTATATTTAATCTTTATCCCATCGGAAGGATCATTTACTTTTTCTCCTTTGTTTGCACCGGACAATCTTTTGCTCATAGGAGCAGGTATCGTTACTGCAGTGCCTTTACTGTTATTTGCTGCAGGTGCTAAACGAATACCATTGGCAATGGTTGGTTTTTTGCAATACGTCGCTCCGACAATTATGTTCTTCCTGGGCGTGTTTCTATATAATGAGACGTTCACCGTGCACCATATGATTACCTTTGCACTGATCTGGTTTGCGCTTGTTATCTATATGGTAAGTATTTATCGGGATACGCCGCGCAAAAAAGGAAAGAAGAAGGCAACCGCATAGCTTCAGCCCGTTTTATTAGCTCAAATGATCAAGCAGGAATAGGAAGGTTTCTTGAAAAGGAACCTTCCTATTTCAATTCCTAGTAAAATACTTGACTTTTAATCTGTAAAACTATATACTCGCTAGTAATTTCAAAATATTTAGCAGAATCTCTTATAAAGAGCGGTGGAGGGAATAGGCCCTAAGAAGCCCGGCAACTTGAAGCATCAGGTGCTACATCCTACAGATACATCATCTGAAAGATAAGAGAGAGTTCAAAGTCACTTATAAGAGCTCTCTTCATTTTAGAAGGGCGCTCTTTTTTCATTGAAAAGTGTGTTCAAAAAAAGGGAGGAAATACAATGTCAAATAACCGCTTACAGCAGGACGAAACGATTTTATTACACGGAGGACAAGTTCCGGACCCTGCTACCGGAGCCCGTGCAGTCCCTATCTATCAAACGACTTCTTATGTATTCCGTGACACAGAACATGCACAAAACTTATTCGGATTAGCTGAACCAGGAAACATCTATACCCGCATGATGAATCCGACGGTAGATGTGCTGGAGCAGCGGATAGCGCAATTAGAAGACGGTGTCGGTGCTTTAGGCGTATCCTCGGGAATGGCTGCCATTACGATGACCATCTTAAATATTACACGCGCTGGAGACGAAATTATTACAGACAGCAATCTGTACGGCGGAACGTATAATTTATTTGCCAACACGCTTCCTCGATATGGAATCGATGTGAAATTTGTAGACGGTACTGATCCAGAAGCTATTGAAGCTGCGATTACGGATAAAACCAAAGCTATCTTTGGTGAAATCATCACCAATCCGAGTCTATATATCTTTGATGTCGAAACAGTGGCTGATATTGCGCATCATCATGGCATTCCTTTAATTATAGATAATACATTTGCACCTTATGTTGCCAAACCGCTGACTTGGGGCGCAGATATTGTCGTTCACTCTGCCACAAAATGGATCGGCGGACATGGTACAACGATTGGCGGTATTGTTGTAGACAGCGGCAGATTTGACTGGAACAATGAGAAATTCCCTGACTTTATTGAGCCGGATGAAAGCTATAACGGCTTAAAATATGCGGATTTGGGACCAGCCGCTTTTATTACGAAATTGCGTGTTCAGTTATTACGTGATATTGGCCCTGCACTCAGTCCGCAAAGCGCCTTTTTATTACTGCAAGGATTGGAAACATTGCATCTACGAATCAAGCAGCATAATGAAAATGCGGAAAAACTGGCCGCTTATCTGGAAAAACATCCTGCAGTAGAATGGATTAACTACCCAGGGTTAGAGTCACACCCATCCCACCAGCTTGCTAAAAAATATTTAAAAGGCGGCTTTGGTTCCGTTATTACGTTTGGGATTGAAGGCGGCCGTGATGCAGGCCGTACTTTAATTGATAATGTAGAGCTCTGGTCTCATGTTGCCAATGTCGGGGATGCCAAATCACTGATTATTAACCCTGCTTCTACAACGCACCAGCAGCTAACAGCTGAGGAATTGAAAAAAAGCGGAACACCAGAGGAATTGGTCCGTTTATCAGTCGGTCTGGAAGCATTCGATGATATAGTAGCTGACTTGGATCAAGCCATTGATAAAGCAACAGGAAAATCACTGGGAAATCAACAATCTGCTGAAGAAATAGCGGTACAAAATTTGTTGCAATCTCCATTTGACCGCAGCGAAGGCGTCCGTAAGAAACGGATTGTTACTATTGGTATCGCGGATGAAGACATTGTACCTCTATATAAATTGGGTTATGAGGTTATTCCGGCAGCAGATACAGATGAGGTGACAACAGATATACTGACTGGAGCTGATGCAATTTGGCTGCAGGAAGGCAAAGCGGTACCAGAAGAAAATGCGGCTTATCAAGGAACGATTTTATTCACTAAGTCACATCCCGACGTAACATCTGACATATTCATCCTTTCCAATGTGCACCCGCCAGAGCTTGCTCTAAAGTTACGCAGTTCCGGACGTTAATGTGTACAAGTTCACCATACCTGTCTTTCTTCTATCGATTACGGTATATTTCACAGAAGAAAGATGGGTATATTTGTGTTATAATAAATGTTCAGTGACGTCTTCTAGCATAAAACTTAGAAGGCGTTTTTCGTTTCATTTGTTTAGTATTCTCTATCCTTGATTAAAATATAAATAGATAAACAGGAAAGCAAATTCCTTTTGAATTCATAGGTAATTTTATTTGCTCCCACATAAACTAGAAGAAAAGAACACGTAGGTGTGATGATGAAGATGACAAAAAAGAAATGGCTTATTCTCATTAGCTCCCTTCTCGTTGTTGTAATTGCAGTTATTGCTATTTTACAGCTCCCCTATTTCCAGTTAAACTCTGAACAAAGGGAAAGAGAAGATGCGCTGAGAGAACAAATTACGCCTGAAGAAACAAACGATGAAGAAGATGAACAAGAAGACGAAAGTGAAGAGGTCATGGGGAATAACGACGAACAGGAAAATGGCCCCATAGCTGTTGATGAAGAATTGGAGAATACATTTGATTTTGCTTCCGATGAAGATGTAGAAATCGTTACACTGGGAGATTCCCTGACACAAGGCGTAGGAGATGATACCAACCAGGGCGGTTACGTCGGGATATTAGACAGAACACTGCAGATTCTGTATACGAATATTCACTTTACGAACTTTGGCAAGCGTGGAAATCGTTCTGATCAATTGCTGAAGCGGCTGGAAGAAGAGCCGGAAATCGCAGATGCCCTTGAAGAAGCGGATATTGTCATTATGACCATCGGAGCAAATGATATTATGCGGGTGCTGAAAGAAAATATCATGGATTTAGAAATCAACTATTTTAATGAAGAACAAACCTTTTACGAAGAACGATTAAATGATATATTTGACGAAATTCGTTCTATCAATGATGATGCTTCTATTTATCTATTAGGCATATTTAATCCTTTTAAAAATTATTTTGAAGACATTGAAGAACTCGATCAGATTGTCCTTAACTGGAATGATACAGGCAGAGAAATCGTCAACCAAAATGAGAACAGCACCTTTGTACCCATTGATGATTTATTCGATGACACAACGGTAAATTTATTCGCGGATGATAATTTCCATCCTAATTATGACGGATACTATTTAATGGCTGAGCGCATTCTGGAATATTTTAATTAAGTTGGGATGAACATAACAATGAGAGCAAAAAACAGACGTTTTAAAATAAATAATAAGTGGAAGGCCGGCTTTCTTGCCCTTCTTATTTTGAATGGTATCATCTTACTTGTATTGCTGGCACTGATTTTTTGGCCGGTTTCCAATAATGCATTCCCTCCAAAGTCTACGATAGATGAACAAGAAAGCTCGGAGTTTTATATTCAGACGACCAAGCAGAATTTAAACAATTTAATCAATGCCTATGTTGAAAAATTGCTGGAGGGGTCGGATCATCACTACCGTATTTTACTGGAAGATGATGTCCACCTGATGGGAGAACTTCCTGTCTTTTCATCCACCGTTCCTTTATCGGTCCGTCTTGAACCGATCGAACAGGCAAATGGCGACCTGGTATTGCAGCAAAAATCTATCTCTGTTGGGCTTTTAGAGCTTCCGAACAAAAAAATCATGGAATATATGGATCGATTTTTACCAATGCCTGAATGGGTGACCATCGATCCGGACAGCCAAGAGATTTATGTAGCTGTAACAGATATGGATTTGGAGGGGAATTTTGACGTTGCGGTACAGCATATGGATTTGGAAGCAAATAATATTACGATGAAACTGGTTGTTCCTTATGAAACGCTTGGCATTCAAGACGTCAGCATGGATGCCATGCAGGATTTATTTGAATAAAGGGTAAGAAAAAGCACAAACGCTTCATCATGCGTTTGTGCTTTTTCTTTAAAATTCTTTATCATCAATCTACAAATTAGAAATATAAGATAATGATGGCTGTTCCGTTTCTGATAAAGAATCTATATTTTTATACTGTAACAAGACGCCTTCATAAACAAGCTTTAAATTGGAAGCACTTCGAATATCTTCCGGTGTGGTAAAGTATGGATCTTTTGTTAATGGAAGGCTCGTTACATTTTGTAATATCGTAGCTACAAACTGTGAGCAGAAAAATGCTGTTTGACGTGTGATTTTTACGTTCATCATAACTCCAATCAGCCCGATAAAATTATAACGATACTTCTCTTTGTCAATTTCTATATGTTGAATAAAGGATGTAATATATTCATATTCTTTTCTGGTCACTTCCAGTTCATAAATTTCACATCTGGATTGGTTTAAAAAAGGGGAGGAAATATCCTCTTTCACAAAACCACCAATAAATGGATTATTAGGTTGCTTTCTCCCAAAGCTATAAACTTCTGTTAATTCTCTATCTAAAGCAATCGAAACATGGTTTAACGGCTCCTGGGTATACAGATGAATCAATCGTGACAGATAACTGCCTGTATCCGTAAACAGCAAATAAACCGTCCTGCTTTTCATCTTATTGTCCCCCCTCCTCGGACATACCTTTTTTATTAATATATACAAAAGCTTTTTCATATACAATAGCTGAAGTAAAAAAATATATGTGATATCTAGATAGAAAGAACCAGAGAACTCCATTCAATTCATTTTGGCAGCTTCTCTATCCCTTCTCATTACGTATGAAATGGCAATAAGTTTCACCAGTTACATGAATTTGTAATTTTTTGCATATCATAAGCACTTCATATTTCGTTAGCCTGTTCTTATGATGTATTATATGAAAATGAATTGATTTGGTATCCATATCTGTTGATTATTCTTGTACAATTGATTTCTCTTTTTCTCCATAAGATCAAACAACGAATGCTCACGCAAATGCATATCTTATTTTTTTGATTAACCGGTTTTTCAGCTTACTTTTATATTACCTGCTATTTCCTTTATCGATAATAACCCAGCGCCATATTTTCAGCTAAGCCTCTAGGTCTATGCTGTTTTTTCTTATTGAAAGATAGAATTGAACGATTTAACCGTCTTATCTTGCATTGTATCTCTAAATAACGTAAACTTATTCTGATAATGATTTTTTCTGCGGTGTAAACGCTCATAAAATTCGTGCTTCAAGATAGAGAAAAATAACGCTGCACATACAGGAAATAATGGAAGCCCACACCCTGATTTATTCAAACAGCATTCGGTGGCAGGAAAACAAAACGGCCGCTGAGTGAAGTTTCATTTTATTGGAGGCAATATATACAATGTTAACTGTAACCAATGTTAGTTTACGATATGGTGATAAGAAACTTTTTGAAGATGTTAATTTAAAATTCACGCCGGGAAATTGCTATGGTGTAATTGGTGCAAACGGAGCAGGAAAATCAACTTTCCTGAAGATTCTTTCCGGTGAAATTGAACCGCAATCCGGTAACGTATCCCTTACTCCAGGCCAGCGTCTGACAGTTTTAAAACAGGATCACTTCGCTTATGAATCACACCCTGTTCTGGAAACTGTATTAATGGGGCATGACCGTTTATACCAGGTCAAGCAGGAAAAAGACGCAATCTATATGAAACCTGACTTTAGTGAAGAAGATGGAATCCGTGCTGCTGAGCTCGAAGGTGAATTTGCAGAAATGAACGGTTGGGAAGCGGAGTCTGATGCTGCTGTTCTTCTTAAAGGTCTCGGTGTCGACGAATCTGTTCACGATTTAAAAATGGCTGACATTCCGGAAGAACAAAAAGTAAAAGTTTTACTGGCGCAAGCTTTATTCGGTAATCCGGATATTCTTCTTCTCGACGAGCCGACAAACGGATTAGATATCCAGGCTATTCAATGGCTGGAAGAGTTCCTGATTCAATTTGAAAATACCGTTATCGTTGTATCCCATGACCGTCACTTTTTAAATAAAGTATGTACGCAAATTGCGGATGTCGATTACGGAAAAATTCAGCTCTATGTCGGAAACTATGATTTCTGGTATGAGTCCAGTCAACTCGCTTCTCGTATGGCACAGGATGCGAATAAGAAAAAAGAAGAGAAAATCAAAGAGCTGAAAGAATTTATTGCCCGCTTCAGTGCGAATGCTTCAAAATCCAAGCAGGCAACTTCCCGTAAGAAAATGCTGGATAATATTACGCTGGATGATATTAAGCCATCTTCCAGGAAGTATCCATATATCGCTTTTAATCCAGAACGTGAAATCGGAAATGATTTACTGCAGGTAAATCATTTATCGAAAACCGTTAATGGAGTGAAAGTGTTAGATAATGTGAACTTCACACTTAAACCAAACGATAAAGTAGCGCTCGTGGGCAAGGATGATATTGCCAATACAACATTATTGCAAATTATTGCTGGAGAACTGGAGCCGGATGAAGGTTCTTACAAATGGGGAATTACAACTTCTCAGTCTTATTTCCCGAAAGATAATTCCGAGTTCTTTGATGGTGTGGATTTAAACTTAGTAGATTGGCTGCGTCAATACTCTCCTGAGGATGAAACAGAAACATTCTTACGTGGTTTCTTAGGAAGAATGCTGTTCTCCGGAGAAGAAGCAAAGAAAAAAGCAAATGTCCTTTCCGGAGGAGAAAAGGTGCGCTGTATGCTTTCTAAAATGATGCTTTCGAAAGCAAATGTGCTCATTTTAGACGAGCCGACAAATCACCTTGACCTTGAATCTATTCAGGCACTAAATAACGGACTTGTTAAATTCAAAGGATCAATTATCTTTACTTCCCATGACCATGAATTTATCAACAGTATTGCAAACCGGATTATGGAAGTAACGCCAAATGGTATGATGGATAAAGAAATGTCTTATGATGAGTATGTACAGGATAACAAACTGCAAAAACAAATAAACGATATGTATACAACAGCATAATAGCAGGATTTGTTCCTTAAAAATGGTGCGGTAAATTTATATAATTTACCGCACCATTTTATTATTTCATGCACTATTCTTCTTTATCTTGTCACGTACTTTTTCCAGCATATCAGCTGTCATAGCATCCATATCATATACCGGTTCAAACCCCCATTCTGCTTTGGCAGCATCTGTATTGATTCTGTTCGGCCAGCTCTCTGCAATTCCTTGTCTGACAGGATCTACCTGATAATTCATTTTAAAATCAGGAAGGTGCTTCCGGATTGCTTCTGCAAAATGCTCGGGCGCTGCAGACATCGCTGTAATATTAAATGCATTGCGATGTTTTAACCTGTCAGGATCTGCTTCCATCAGCTGAATAATCGCCTCCAATGCGTCCGGCATATACATCATATCCATATGGGTTCCTTCTGCAATATAGGAGGTATATGTCCCTGTCCGAAGCGCTTCATAATATACTTCCACCGCATAATCGGTTGTACCGCCGCCAGGAGCAGTCACATAAGAAATTAATCCTGGAAAACGGACACCTCTCGTATCTACTCCAAATCTGGAGTAATAGTAATCACAAAGAAGTTCCCCCGCTACTTTATTGACTCCATACATCGTTGTCGGCCGTTGCAATGTATCTTGCGGTGTATTATTTTTCGGAGTACTCGGACCAAAAGCACCAATAGAACTAGGAGTGAAAAATTTTACATTTAATTCTTTCGCAGCTTCCAGAGCGTTGACAAGACCTCCCATGTTAAGTTCCCAGGCTACCTTTGGGAAAGCTTCCGCCTTTGCCGATAAGAGTGCAGCTAAATGAATAATCGTATCAACCCTGTATTTTTTTGCAATTTCATAAATCTCTTTTTCCCTGGTCACGTCCATTTCTTCAAATATTCCTGACGGGTTCTCAGGGCTACGGATATCAGAAGCAATGACATTATCTTCTCCATGTGTGCGACGAAGTTTCTCCGTTAATTCTGATCCGATTTGCCCTAATGCACCAGTTATTAAAATTTTTTTCATCTCGGAAAACTCCCCTTAGAGGCCGTTCAAAAAATGATGCATATTTCTTTTTGTATTTCTATCCTTTTTTGAACATCCCTTTTCTTTTTTAAATGAGGTTCATCTCTTTGCCAATCTTTTCATAAATGCGGATAGCACGGTCCAGCATTTCTTGTGTATGTGCAGCGGTCGGCATATTCCGGACACGTCCGGTACCTTGTGGAACTGTCGGGAATACAATCGCTTTCGCATAAACACCTTCTTCGTATAGCCTCTTACTAAATGTCTGAGCTTGTTTTTCATCCCCGATAATACAAGGGGTAATCGGTGTTTCACTGTTTCCAATATCAAAGCCAAGCGCTTTTAATCCTTTTTTCAAGTAAGCGCCTTTCTCCCACAGCTTCTTATTCAATTCCGTACTTTCCATTAACATATCAATCGCTCTGGTACTCGCTACTGCATCTGCCGGGGACACAGCTGTAGAAAATAAAAATGGACGGGAACGGACTTTAAGCCAATCAATGAGGGACTGTTTCCCTGCTACATAACCTCCAATGACACCAATTGCTTTGGACAATGTGCCCATTTGGAAATCCACTTTCTCCTGCAGACCAAAATGCTTTACCGTCCCGGCTCCGTCTCCAGTTACGCCGGAACCATGGGCATCATCGACATAGGTGATTAAATCGAATTCTTCCGCAATATCCACAATCTCCGGAAGCTTGGCGATATCTCCGTCCATCGAAAAAACCCCGTCCGTAATGACCATCACTTTATTATATGCTCCTGATTCTACCGCTTCTTTCGCTTTCTCACGTAAATCTGTCATATCTGAATGTTCGAACCGAATTATTTTTGCTTTCGATAAACGGCAGCCGTCAATAATGGAGGCGTGATTTAAAGCATCTGACAGAATCGCGTCATGTTTATCCATAACAGCTGAAATCGCTGCCATATTACAGTTGAATCCGGACTGGTAAGCAATCGCTGCTTCCGTTCCTTTAAATAGAGAAATTTTCTTTTCCAACTCCATATGCAAATCAAGGGTTCCATTAATGGTACGTACAGCGCCGGCTCCGACGCCATGAGAATCAATCGCTTGCTTTGCCGCATCTTTTAAATCTGGATGCGTAGCAAGCCCCAGGTAATTATTGGAAGACAGGTTGATTTGTTTTTTTCCCTCTATTTTAATTTCAGGACCATTTGCACCTTCTACGGTATCAATCTCATTGTAAAGACCTTTTTCCTTTAAATTGGCAATATTAGATTCCAAAAATTGATCCAAATTTCGGCTTGTCATTTCGTATCATCCTCCCTTAAATCGCTCATCAATGTAAGCCTTTTCAATTATAACATATAAATATCCTTCCTCTTTCATTTACAGAATTAACGAACATATATGAAAATAAATGTTTTTCCTGCTAGCCAAGACGCTTACATTGTCCTATACTTAGATAGTTGCATATTATTTAAGATACGATGGAGGGTTGTACAGAACCATGCGAAAGATTCTACTTACTTTGTTCATTTTTGTCATTGCTGCAGTAGGGGCTTTAGGCTATTCAAATGCTCATGACGATAATAATGAAGAAATTGAACAAAGTCCGGCTTCCACTGCTACTGAAATCCACAATTAAGACGTTTACAAAAACAGCACATTCTCCTTGGACTTTTTGCTAAAGGGATTAAAAATAGATGATGGTTGATAATGATAGCTAAACACTTATGTATTTCAATCACTTTGCAAAAAAATAGCTTAAGAGTATCATATACTCTTAAGCTATTTTTATATCATTTATTCAACGATTGTTACGTTAACTTGTTGTCTTCCATAATCTTCAGCTTCTCCTTGAGAAGGTACATGAAGATCGACTTTATTTCCTGAAATTGCGCCGCCAGTATCAGCAGCAGTTGCGTGACCATAGCCTTCTACATAAACTTCACTTCCAAGTGGAATCACGTTTGGATCTACTGCAATCACTTTTGCATCAGGATCTTCGCTTAAATCTTTACCAGTTGCAGTAACACCAGAGCATCCATTACAGTCTGCTGTGTATGCTGTTGCTTCTACAGAAATTGTTTCGCCTTCTGGAGAACCATCATCTGAAGATTGCTCTTCTGATTCAGAAGCAGATGTATCTTCAGTTGAAGTTTGTTCTACAGTTGCTTCTTCCTGTGCTGGTTCGCTTTCTTCTTCAGTAGATTCTTCTTCTGTTGCTGATTCTTCAGCTGGTTCTTCGGAAGATTCTTCTTCTTGTGCTGGTTCTTCAGCTGGCTCTTCGGAAGATTCTTCCTCTTGTGCTGGTTCTTCAGCTGATTCCTCTGTAGCTTCTTCTTGTGCTGGTTCTTCTGTTACCGGTTCAGCTGACGCTCCGTTAATAGATAATTCATTACCGACTACGATAACATCAGATGAAAGACTGTTCCATTCTTTAATATCACTCACAGATACATCAAATTCTTTTGCAATAGCTGAAAGGGTGTCCCCTTTTTCTACTGTGTATACTGTTTCTTCCCCATCTTCATCATCGGATTCACTTACCTTAATAACATCTTTCGGGTGAATGACCTCTGATTTAAGATTATTTATATCAAGTAAGTTTTGTACGCTTGTATCATATTGAGCCGCAATCTTCCATAAGCTCTCTCCTGATTCTACCTTGTGTTCATTTGCGTCAGCGGAAACTGTTGTTGCAGCTGCACCGGTAATAATAAAACCAGCAGATAACGCTGCTACGAGTTTTCTCATCTGATAACCTCCTTATGTTTTTTCACAATGACTATCCTATCACAGGAGATAAAAGAATACAGTTACAGAAGAGTTAAGTGTCAATGACATTCATTACATATCACTTGTTCACTATTACATTTGTAACACGTTTGTTATAGAGGAAAAGGAAAACGGATGCATTATGACAAACCCACGTCAAATGCTTGCCTCTGTAATATTTAAAAAGAGCTCTCTATGATTAGAGAACTCTTTGTCCATGCCTGTCAGCATGCAATTATCAACCAAAAAAGTTTGCAATGGAACGGAAGATATCACTAAAGAAGTTCGCCACTCTCTCCCAAAATCCCTTGTCTAAACCTAAATCTTCCGCTCTTTCGACAAGGTCGTTTGTAATATCCTCCAGCTGATCTCTCATCGCTCCAAAATCAATGTCCAAATCTCTCATTCTATTTACCAAATCAATAAGCATTTCCCGATCCGCATCATTTAATTGAATCTCCAGATTGTTCAGCTGCTCATTAACAATTTGCTCTACTTCTTCTCTTGTAACTGGGTCTTGTTCTGCAATCATTTTTTTGATTTCTGTTAATAGTGTACTTACATCTTCATCACTGATATCTTCATTATCAGCTAAATCTGTTGCTACTTCTAATTCATCATTTGCTAGTTCCATCCGTTCTGGTTCTAAATCTTCTCCTTCTACATCATAGGCTTTATAAATCCCTGTCAATGCAGAATGGCCAGATACTTGGACAGGTGAAACAACATCTACCGTAGCATTTTCTGCTCCTGCTGTTAATAAAGCGTTCATATACATCTCTCTGGTTACTTCAGTTATATTATCCGGTGTTAAAATATTTACTTCCAGCCCGGTTCCATTTGATTCTAACGTAATTCCTGCAGAAGAATACATATTTGCATCTGGATTTCCATCTATAAAATCAGCATAATCCTGCCCTGTCACATCATGTTCTTCGTATGTGTCATCCTCTGATATATCCAGCGTTTCCCTGACTTCTTCCCGTTGATCTTCACTAAGCTTTTCCCCATAGATAATCGTTGTATTGGAAGCTGCCGAAACAGGCAATAAAATACTGAAAAATAATATGCAGCTTAGCGCAACGTACTTCCATAAGGATAAGAACTTTTTATTCATTTTGTTTACTCCTTTTCTCCGTAAGAGCACTTCTCTTACTTTTGATATTTGGTATGAGCAACTATCGTCATCTATTATAACGCTTTGCAAAATGGATTACATGTTTTTAAACAATTAAATTTTCATAAAGTAAAACTTCCTTCAGTAGGGGTTTCTTTCACCCCCACTGAAGGTTAGTTGAACAAATCGGGCCGTTACTGGCTGCCCTATCTCCCACTTAGAAATAACAATTTTCCTTCATTTCTTGAAGTGGGAGTCTTACAAATGCTCTTCGATGGGACGAATAAGCGCAGTAATGCTGTCAGGTTAATAAATTTTTAAAAAATATAGTTGCTACAAGCAGAGAGCAATAAAGCTAACCAGCGGAGGAAAAACACGGAGACTCCTGCGGGAAAGCGCAGTGGGAAGACCCCGCAGAAAAAAAGCGAACTTCTTTTTTTCGAGGAGGCTGAGCTCAAGCCCGCGGAAAGCGTAGTGTTTTTCCGGAGTGGTCATACTAACCTGAAAACATTGGTAAGCGCAAAAGCTCTTCGGTGGGGCGAGTAATCGCAGTCCCAGCTAGTTACATTGCGATAAAAACGGACGTGGACAACGGAAAAAATACTATTTTAAATAAATATCCTTTGTATAGGAGTAATGGGAAAAGAATTATTTTTTGAGCAGATACCTTTTCTTTTAATTCGTATTCATGTATATTTGGAGTAGCGAAATAAATGAAGCTGATTTCCGTCTATTTCCGAAATGCTCTGTTGCATGATTAGGAAATGACGAAGAGGATTATCGTTTCATTTAAGAAAGTATTTAAACGGACGGCTGCAGATTGTCACAACGAAGGTATGGGTTATAAGAACTTATGCCTTTTTCATGTGTTCTTAAGCACCTGTGTCATCTGGAACAGGTTCTTATCAATTTGCAGTTTTTACAGTAAAAAGAAAGAAGGTTTGAACGTTATTGATACACATGCAGGAGTAAAACGGAACTTAGCGATTATGTGGTTTGCTAATTTTTTTATTAGCGGCAGTATGACAATGGTAGTACCTTTTATTTCCTTATATATTCAGTCGATGGGAAATTTCTCTGACTCGTATGTGCAGACTTGGTCTGGATTAACCTTTGCCGTAACATTCATCAGTGCCTTTATTTTTGCACCAATTTGGGGAAGAGTCGGTGACCGCTTCGGCAGAAAACGGCTGCTGATTATGTCGGCATTCGGCATTGGCATTTCCGTCTTTTTAATGGGCTTTGCTACAGCCGTGTGGCAATTATTTATTTTACGCCTGTTAATGGGAGTTGTAACCGGGTTTATCCCGATGTCCCAAGCATTTATTTCAACCCAGACACCGAGAGAGGTGGCAGGAAGAGTATTAGGAACCTTGCAGACTGGTACCATCACCGGTCAATTGATGGGTCCTTTATTAGGTGGTGTATTAGCCGATACATTCGGATATGCCAGCACGTTTAAATGGGTTGCCGGAACTATCTTTATCTCCGGATTGCTCGTTACCTTTGGCGTGAAAGAGATGAAAATTAAATATTCAACAGAAGAAGAGGACACCAAAAAATTCTCCAGCAAAGAGTTATTGCAGCACATTATGCATAAACCAATCTTAGTGATTGTTCTGCTGATGTCTGCTCTTGTACAAATTGCACACTTTAGTGTCCAGCCCATTTTATCTTTATTTGTAGAAAAAATTCATGGCCCGGTCAATCTCGCATTCTTTGCAGGTATTGCTTTCTCAGCAACTGGCGTTGGAAACTTGATTATGACCAGACGTTGGGGACGCATTGGAGATAAACATGGTTATACCAAAATATTGATTATTATGCTATTTGCATCTGGTCTGGTGTACCTGCCAGGTATGTTTATCACAGGTATTTGGCAGTTAGTTGCTTTACGGTTCATGCTCGGTCTATTCCTTGGAGGAGTAATTCCAATCCGGGTCGCCTATATACGTCAGGAAGCACCGCTGTCCACACAAGGAGAAGTGCTTGGCTATGACACCAGTTTACGCTTTTTCGGTAATATTGTCGGACCAATGCTTGGCGGTACGATTGCAGCAACCTGGGGATTCTCATCCGTCTTTTTAACAACAAGTCTGCTGCTCATACTTTGCGGCTTTATTATGCTTATTGCTTGGTTACGATATGAACATGAACCAAATGCAAAACGTTCCCATTCACATTCTTCCGTCTCTAGGTAAAAAAATTGATTTGTTTCTATAATTATGCTAAAACTGACTAGCGAAGCAATCATAATATGAGTTTAAAAAGTTGCCAATGGTTTTCGATGGGGCGAGTAATCGCAGTCCCAAATTAGAAGCAAGAAGATCAAGGCGATGTAGCTTTTGCGAACGGACTTCCACAGGATGTGGTGACTTCTGTGTTGTCCACAGGACGTGGACGATTTTAACAGAAGTTCCTCTATGCTTTTAAATACGTGAGTATCGGAAAAGCTGCGTCAACTAAAGCGTTCGCCGCTTATTATTTGGTGGCTTTTTAAACATCCTTTTTTAGAAAGAAAGTGATAGCAATGGGTATCGTTATCGTAGAAATATGTGACGGAAACACCATCACTACGATAGATATTGAAGCCATCCTGGAAGAAGAATTCCCTGAAGTGGCGGTTATTACAAATGAATGCTTGTCATTTTGCGGCCTATGTGCTGTTCGGCCATATGCCTTAGTCAATAATAAACGTGTATTTGGCAAGACAGCGGAAGAATGTCTTGATAAAATACGTTTGCAGATAAAAGAAGAGCTTGCCGTTTATGAATAACGGCAAGCTCTTTTTTACACGTTAGGAAAGGATAATTGAAAATTCCTTTGAGATGGAGATAACAATTATGCTTTACGGTATGCTACAAGATCCATTTCTACAAGAACGTCCTTTGGAAGACGGCTTACTTCCACACAAGCACGTGCCGGATAAGGCTCTGTTAACGCATTCCCATAAATATCGTTAACGGTAGCGAAATCTTCCATGGAATTTAAGAAAATCGTAAATTTTACTGCGTTTGCAAAGCTCAAACCCGCTTCATCCAAAATAGCTTGTAAATTTGCTAATACTTGTTTCGTTTGTGCTTCAATTCCTTCTACTACCTCACTTGTCTCCGGATTAATTGGAATTTGTCCGGAAATATAAAGGAAATCTCCCGCCTCTATTGCTTGAGAGTATGGTCCAATTGCTGCTGGTGCATTACTTGTTTGAATAGCTTTCATGAAAATCAATCCTCCACCTTGTTTTTTAGAATACATATTGTTGTCAAAATCATCAGTTAATTATCCCAAAAATAACTTGGACAATATCGCTCTTTCCTCACGCAAAAAGATATGACAACCTTTGTATGTAGAAAATAATTCTATAAGAGAATTATTTTCCATACTATTATCATATCAGTTTTCCTGTTCTATTTCTATTGCTTCCTTATAAGACATTACAGAAGAGACATAGTAGATGTCGCCGTAACAAGCATCCAATTCTTCCGCTTCCTCTCTGCGACAGCCGTAAACAGAGCTTTCTTTTCCTGCTTCTTCATACATTTGCCGGGAATAAGCAATCGCAGCTTCTTCCGAATAATTTTCTTCCGTTTCCCGTACATAATCAATGAAGCCCGGACCAAAATTATACGCTTGTACCGCTAATGCTTCATCTTCTTCTGCTTGTTGATATATCCAGGCAAAAAAGGATATTCCCTGCTCAATAGATTCTTCCGGGTCATCAATACATCCTTTTTCACCACACAGACTTTCAGATGATTGCATTGGATCTGTCCCGTTTCCTCCTGACTCCTGCATGATAATAGCAAGAATGGTATTCGTCTGTTCTTCCATTCCGTGCTGTTTTGCATATTTTTCAACAAGCGGTTTGTACTCCCACATTTGTTGGCTTAAGGACGGCCGGGGCTCTTTAGACTCCTGTTCTGCACTATCATTCATATTATTGACCAGCAAAGAAAGGAAAATGAAAATAAATATAAAAACAAATCCGATAACTACAATATATTTCAATAATTCTTTGATATGACGCAATCTTCTTCGTTTCATTCATTGTTCTCCTTTAACCGTTCACCTGTCTTCAGCATCCCCCATATAGAAAAACCATATACGATATGTCCGGCAATCCAAATAAGCCATGCTCCTGTATTGTCTATTTCCGGAGTTCTGTCAGATAGTATCGTGGCAGGAAAAATAAGCAGACCGATTGCAGCATTACAAACGACATAAGGCAGCAGCTTCCGTTCCATTTTTTTCTTTTTTAATATGAAATAGAGAAGCTGGACAACTGCCACTGAAACAATCAGATGGAAAGAAAATGCTAACCAACCTGGTAAATCCATCTCGCCAAGAACAGGAAAATAATCCACATTCATCAGCAGCGTATAAACAGGAATGGCAGTCCATTGCTGCAATATATACAAGAAACCGCCGAGTACAAAGCCAGATACCAAACCGATGAACCAGATCATTTATTATCCCCCTACCTTAAGCATCTGCAAATAAGTTCTTTTCTCTCCACTTTCCAAAACGATAATACAGGACAGCAGCAATACTGCTGAGGATAAAGCTTGCTCCTACACCGATGGCAATACCGGTTTCACCAAATAGATGGGAGAACAAAGCAGCTAGGGGATAGCGCAGTATCCAGAAAGAAATAATATTTAATATCAAAATTGGATACATTGCTCCTGCTGCACGAACAACTCCGTTCAAAATAAAATTGATTCCTAAAAATGGATAGCATAATGCAACAATCTGAAGATATAATGTTCCAAATCGGACAGATGCTTCATCCTGAATAAATAATCTTACACCAAATTCAGCAAAAATGGCCACGATAATGCCGATAAAAAGCATAATAAGAAAATTATAAATCACACCGTACTTCGCTACATCTCTGACTCTTGCCCTGTTTTGCGCACCAATATTCTGACCTGCCATACTGGAAATAGCAATACTTAAAGCATGCGCAGGCAACATTAATAAACTGTCCAGACGCTGTGCCGCACTATATCCCGAAACGACTGCTTCTCCATGTCCAGCCACTACACCGATAATTGCTGCTGCTCCAGCGGAAATGACAGCCATCTGCAGACTGGAAGGGATACCAATATGCAAAATTAATTTAATCTCTTTCCATTTTGGCAAACTTGGTACCGTAAACGGCGCTAAATTTTTCTTTAGAATATAAAAGAGTCCGATTAAAAAGGAAAAACCTTGCGATATTACAGTAGCGTAGCCTGCTCCTATGATCCCCCAACCAAATACATGAATAAAAAGCGGATCCAAGATTGTATTCAATAACACAGCTGTTGTCACAAAATATAGCGGTGTCTTACTGTCTCCAATCGAGCGCAGCACCGTGCTGATAAAGTTGTAACCAAATAATAAAAGAATTCCGATAAAGTTAATCCGCAGATAAGTAGCTGCATCTGCCACCATTACTTCCGGCGTTCCCAATAAATGCAACAGCATCTCGGCAAAAATAGTTCCGGATATACCAAGTACAAGCGCAATACTTGTCATAAGAACAACAAAAGCATTCAAGTAACGCTTTAACCCGTCTTCATTCTGCTTCCCCTTTTGCTGGGATAAAATCGTTAACGCCGCATTGTTTAAACCGATGATAAAGGAGAGCACAACAAATAAAATACTCCCTGAGATGGCAACGGCTCCTAAAGCATTCGCACCAAGCAGATTCCCGACCCAAAGACTATCTACAAATTGATACGATGTCTGCAACAGGTTTGCCAAAAGAATCGGTCCTGAAAAATAAAAAAGACTTTTGCCAATACTTCCTTCTGTAAAATCATATTTCTTAGCCATTGATTTACACTCCTGTTTTTTCTTTCCTCTTTCCTTACAATTATATTATAAACGAAACTTCAGATGTTTATCGTCATTCGCTTTCACAGTAAAAAAGAAGAAGCTCTTATCTTAAAGAACTTCTTCCCCTTTTGCTATTTCTTTTAACTTACTTGTGCTTTACTGCGTTGCGTATTTTTATCTCTTGACATAAATTGAATCACTAACTGAATAGCAAATAATACAAAACCAATGGTATCGGAGTACCCTTCCGGATAAATCAGCATCAGGCCGGTTACAACAGCTAAAATGCGCTCAAACCATTTGATTTTGCGATACCAGTATCCAATCATCCCAGCACCTATCGCTATCATTCCAAGGATAGCTGTGAGAAAGGAGAATATAATCTCGAATACGGTAGCGTCTATCATCAGCAGGGTCGGGTTCAATACAAACATATATGGAATAATAAATGCGGCAATAGCTAACCTGGCAGCATTACCACCAGTACGTATCGGTTCTCCCCCGGAAATCCCGGTCGCCGCAAAGGCAGCTAATGCTACCGGAGGCGTAATATCTGCCATTATTCCAAAATAGAATACAAACATATGCGCTGCTAGCAGTGGAATTGCCACATCCAAATTATCATTCAGCGCAACAATTGCCGGTAAAGCAATTGTTGATGTAATAATATAGTTCGCTGTTGTCGGAGAACCCATGCCGATAATAATCGAGGTAATCATCGTAAATACCAATGTCAGCATCAACTGGGTTTCCGGTGAGGTAGCAATAGTACCGGCAATCGATACTAAGCTATTACCCAGTTTCAGGCCTAAACCTGTTCTCGTCACTACGCCCACAATAATACCGGCACATGCTGTCGCAGCAGCAACACCTAATGCAGTTCTAGCCCCTTGTTCTAAAGCAACAATAAATTTAGCCGGCGTAATTCTCGTATCTTTCCGGAACAGGCTGACAATAATCGTCGTTACAATCCCATAAATAGCAGCCCTCTCTACACTCACGCCGATAAATAAGAAATAAACAATAGCTACGATCGGCAGCAATAGATGAATCTTTTTTAAAACGGATATTTTACTCGGTATCTCCTCATCCGATAAACCAGTTAAACCGGTCCGTTTTGCTTCAAGATGGGTCATTATCCAAATTCCCGCAAAATATAATGCTGCTGGAATAACAGCTGCTTTGGCGATATTCCAATAGCTTTCTCCTGCAAATTCAATCATTAAAAAGGCGGCAGCCCCCATAATCGGCGGCATAATTTGACCACCTGTAGAAGAAGCGGCTTCTACAGCACCTGCAAAGTTCTTACGATACCCTAATTTTTTCATCATAGGAATGGTATAAGAACCTGTTGTTACTGTATTCGCAACAGAACTTCCTGAAATTGTTCCGTTTAATGCACTTGAGAAAATAGCTACTTTCGCAGGCCCACCTACTCTTTTACCAGCTATGGATATCGCTAAATCATTGAAATAATTCCCTACTCCTGTCTGCACTAAAAATGCACCGAATAAAAGGAATAAGAATATATATGTAGACGATACCTGCAATGGTGTGCCCAAAATACCTTCTGTCGTAAAGAACATCGATTGAATAAGCTGTTCCAGCGAAAGGCCCGCATGCGCAAACATTCCTGGTATGTTCGGCCCAAGAAGTGCATAACCAAGAAACAATAGAGCAATAATGATAATTGGCAGACCTACCGCACGTCTCGCTGCTTCTAACACAAGCAGAATTCCGAGACCCCCTACGACCATTTGCATGGCAGAAATCCCGCCAAACTGCTGAACTAATGTATCATAATATACCGGCCAATATCCGCAGACAAGAATAGATAACAGCATTAAAATATAATCATACCAGGGAATTTTATCCTTCTTCATTCCTCGGGCAGCCGGAAATAATAGGAAAATAAGTGAAAGCGCAAATCCTAAGTGAATGGTTCGTTGAATATAAGCAGTCAATTGACCAAAAATCCCAGTATATAATTGAAATACAGAAAAGGCAATTAACCCAAGAAAGATAACATGGTATAGCTTGCCCTTTAAATTTCTGGTTTTTGATTCTGCATCATACTTCTCCAACAATTCCTGCTGTTCTTTTTCTGAAAGCTGATCCTTTTCTTTTTCACTCACTGATCCTCTCTCCTTTCCAATAATCAAGCAATGTTATCTTATCTATTTTCACTTTATACCAATCTCCAGGCACAAAATAATCATTAAAAGGGACTTCACAACATTCCTTGACTTGTTTTTTATCCATCCAAGCTAAACGATGATTGGAAACAACTTTTCCATTACGGATGTTTATCGATTCAAATTGATGTTCCATATTTTTTATATGATATTTCCCATCCTCATAGACAAATTCTTCCCCTTCACCTGCATTATTCGGCATACCCACACCGAATTCTTCATAAATAATTTCGTATTGCTCTATCATAAAATCCTCTGTTACTCTATATTTCTCCACAACATCTGTTAAATGAATGGAGTGGGTGAAAGTAATTGAGAAATGATCATTTTCTTTCAAAGGTAAAAAAGCCGTGAATTCTCCTGATTCACCTTCGTTAAAAACCAACGCTGTCTGAATCGGATAATTCACGCCTAGTCCAATTCCTCCTCCAATTAAAAGGAATAAAAGAAGGGTTTTTACCCACTTTCTCCGCATTTTAGCATCACCTAATTTTACAAACTTCATTTAAAAAAAGCCGGCAGCCTATCCCTGCAGTTTCTGGGTGGAGCCGGCTGTATTCCTTTTAATTATTCAATACCCTCTTCATCAAAGTATTTCTGCGCACCAGGATGCACCTCGATATCAATTCCTTCTAATGCAGAATCTGGTGTAATAAAGGACGCTTTATCATGCGCCATTCCTTCAGCATTTTCATAGATGGCTTTTGTCATTTCGTAAACAAGGTCTTCCGACAAAGAGCTATTCACTGCCAACGCTGCCAATACTGCAACTGTCCCCACGTCTTCATCCAACCCATAAGTGCCTTCCTCAACCGTATCTTCAGCATAATAAGGATATGCATCGATAAGCTCATCAATTTTATCTTGTTCAAGCGGAACAATAGAGACATCTACAGAAGCGGTCAACCCTTCCACTGCACCAGTCGGCGTTCCAGCTGTTATAAACGCAGCATCAATGTTACCGTCTTGGATACCACCAGTAGATTCATCAAAATCCAGATTCTGTGCATCAATGTCGTCTATTGACATGCCATGTACTTCTAAAATCTGCTCTGCGTTAATGTATGTTCCTGAACCAGGAGCACCGACAGAAACGGTCATTCCTTCAAGATCTTCCACAGACTCGATTCCAGTATCATCTGTTGTTACAATTTGAATCGTCTCCGGGTATAAAGATCCCATTGCCTGTACATTTTCTACAGTTTCATCTTCAAAAGCATTAATTCCTTCAACGCCATGTGCTACCACATCTGTTTGTACAAAAGCAATTTCTATATCACCATTTTCTAAAGACAGCACATTTTCTGCAGAAGCATTGGAAGAAATAGCATCAGCTGATACATCTGTATTATCAGAAATAATGGAAGCCATTTCCCCTCCAAGCGGATAATAGGTTCCACTTGTCCCGCCAGTAGCGATTTGAATCATTTCCGGATCTGTGCTTGGATCTCCAGCCTCTTCACCGCCTTCACTGTCATCGCCTCCACAGGCTGCTAAAAATAACAATACTGCAAAAATAAGTGCGAGCGGGCTTAACCACTTCTTTTTCATCTAAAATCCCCCTTATTACAATAAAGTAAAGTACTTGAAACAATTTTACAATATAAGTAACATATCCGTCAAATTATTCTTAAAACGGGAAACGATTACATTTTAAAATATGAAAATATTTTATCATTTCCAACCCCTAATATATGTTGTTTGTATTGTAAAAAGTCATCCCACCTGCATATCCAGGTCTTTTATCGCAGTGTAATTGGCTGGGGCGAGTAAGCGCAGCAATGTTGTCAGGTTAATATGGCCGCTACGGAAAAACACTCCGCTTTCCGCGGGCCCCGAGCTCACTCCTCCTCGGTAAAGGAGACTTAGCGATTGGCAAGCCGAAAGGCGCAGACAGAGCTAAAGTCGCTCTTATGCCCCGCGGGTAAAAAAAGAAGTTCGCTTTTTTCCTGCGGGGTCTTCCCACTGGGGCTGCGCTTACTCGCCCCAGTCCCAGTCCTACGACATCACGACCGCAGCCTTTGTTCCCTTATCAGTGGAGATGAAAGTATTCTCCATTGAAGGAAGTCTCGCTTTATTTGTATTGCTTGACTATTTTTTGAATATGCCTAATATTATAATTATCCATTCTTCATTAAGAGGTGATAACATGTTTCCCCTTACTTTGTTAAAGCATGCCATTGATTCTATCAAGCCGTTACCACCAATAAAGATTTGTTATTTCATACGTGCAGGTGACGAAGAAATCGCTTTTCATCACAAAGAAGAGGTGCGTGCAGCCAGCATTATTAAACTGTTTATTCTTGCTGCTGCCTATTATGAAGAAGAAAAAGGAAATCTTGATTTATCCAGACAGGTCTGTATCTCTTCTTCTGATATGGCAGGCGGTGCAGGGGTTATTCCTTACTTATCTGATAAACAGACGTATACATATCAGCAGCTGCTTGAATTAATGATTATTGTCTCGGACAATACCGCAACAAACGTATTGATAGATTATATCGGATTGGATAACATACATGTATTTATTCAAACAATAGGTTGTAAACAGACAACATTAGAGCGAAAACTGATGGATGAAGAAGCTATCAAACATGGTCTCGAGAATAAGACAACCTGCTATGATGTGATGCACCTGCTTGATTTCTTTACGGAACCAAATGACATCCTGTCATCGTACGCACAAGAAAAAATGTTAACTATCCTGGGAAACCAGCAATTAAATAATAAACTGACTGCCTACACTTCCTATGATCATACTATCAGGGCATTTCATAAAACAGGAGAACTGAACAGAGCAGAACATGATGCCGCTATATTTCAAACAGCAGATAAACTTCTCAAAGCTGTTGTACTTACAGAAGGCTGGACAAATAACGGACATGGACAGCAATTTCATCAAAAAACAGGATTACATATCTATCATTATTTAAAAGGGTAAGCAGCAATGTCTCTCTTTTTCAATAAAGGAGAGCAAATCGTTTCATATTTGGCTGTTGGTTTCCCGCTTAAAATGTTCGCGCTTCTTCTTTTTTGAAATAAGCGTTTTACAGCGTATTACACTGCGATACCATCCATTAAAAAAGGGGGAAATAAATGACTATCAAACTAGGGGTATATGGAGAAAAAAAGATCGTGCACAGAGTACAAGAAATAGCCAAACAGCTCCCATCTATCGATGTTCTTCCTTTTATATTAACCGGACCGGATGATACATGGAATCAAACAGCGGGAGCTATGATGTGTGATGTACTTCTTTTCACGGATTATTCTTATCATGAAAATGTAGACCAAAAATATAAGCAAACCATCTTTTATATTGATTATGATGAATACAGCATTCTATCATCTGCTTTGCATGCAGGAAAATTTTCTGAGAAAAAATGCCTGTCAATGGATTATCCCGAAGATGTCCAGCTGGCAGCGTTCGCACATGAAATAGCGGTGACAGAATACGAATTCATTTCCACCTCCTATAAGAAGCAAGATCAGTTAAGTACCCAAGAGCTGGTGGATTTTCATAAGCAATTATTTTTTCAGCAAAAAACAGATATCATCCTGACCTCTAGAAGAGACGTCTACAGCAAACTCTTTCAAGAAGGGCTGCCCGTTCATCGCATGCACATACCAGATAAATGTATCTTCCAGTCATTAGAAAAAATCGTACAAACATGGGAGGAAAAACATCAGTCTTCTCATTCTGTTATCACGGGCATCTTTCGATTAAAACAAACGAATTCTGCCCCTATTCATCAGCCAACGCATATGGAAGTCAGAAACCGTCTGAATCAGTTTTGTGAAAAATATGATGCTATCCTTTTACCGGATAAAGATAATGGTTATTTTATCATTGGAACAAACAAACTGATTCAAGTTATTACGGAAAGCTATCGTTCCTTTCCGCTTCTTTATGAATTAGAAGAACTTGCAGGATGTCCTGTCTGTCTGGCTTTTGGTCTGGGAGTAAACCCGCTTGCTTCCCAAAAAAACGCTTATTTAGCCCTGGAAGCTTGTTACCATGAGCAAGCCAGCCTTTGCTATCTGGTTAACGCCTATCAGGAAAAAATGGGCCCGATTGGCCGGCAAAAAAATATTGATACGAATAAATTACTTCATGCACTGGTGCATCAAGCCCGTCTGAACAATGAATTATCCTATCTTTTTATTCAATTTATTGTAGAGCGGAACAATGAACCATTTTCGTCTCATGATATTTCCGCTTTTTACCGGATTAGCAAACGCAGTGCCGAGCGCACTGTCAAAAAATTGCTATCCGGTGATATCATTAAAATTTCCGGCAAAGAGAGGCAATACACCAAGGGCAGACCAAGAAAACTTTTTATTTTAAATCACTAAAGAATGTACGAAATAAAGAAAACGTGGTACTTAAACATTTTATGCTTTCTTAAACCTAAAAAAAGACGGTCTAAACCGTCTTTTTTGTTTATCATGCTACAAGCTCAACAATTCTTTAATATCATCCTCACTCAAGGAAGAAAGCATCGTCTCTCCCGGCTGGATGACCTGATCAATTAATTCCCGTTTCTGCTGCTGCAGTTCATATATTTTTTCTTCGATGGTTCCTTCTGTCACCAGGCGAATGACTTGCACAACATTTTTCTGGCCAAATCGGTGTGCCCTTCCAGTAGCCTGGTCTTCTACAGCAGGATTCCACCATAAATCATATAAAACAACCGTATCCGCACCTGTCAGATTCAAACCGGTACCGCCGGCTTTTAGCGAAATAAGAAATATACCTTTCTCTCCGTTATTAAATTGCTCGCTCATTTCGACACGGTTTTTAGAAGGTGTGTCGCCAGATAGATAAAAGTAATCGTACCCGGCTTCCTCCAACCGGCCGCTGATGATTTCCAGCATGCTTGTGAACTGGGAGAAAATAAGCAGCCGCTTTCCGTTATTAATAGCTGTCTCGACTGTTTCCATCAATTGCTCCAGCTTACCGGATTTCCCTTCATAATTCTCCACAAATGTTGAAGGATGACAGCAAATCTGGCGCAGTCTCGTGAGACCCGCTAAGATCTTCATCCTGTTCTGTTGAAAGGAATCTTCTTTCATCGATGTCGCTGCTTCCTGCTGCAATTTTCTCAAGTAACCGACATACAAATCCTTCTGATCATCCGTTAACTCGGAAATATGAACAGACTCAATTTTCTCCGGCAGCTCTTTCAGCACGTCCCGCTTCAGACGCCGCAGAATAAACGGCTTTGTAATCGCGGAAACTTTACTGGAATCCATTTGTTTAAATGTCTTTTGATCTGGCATCAACCCGGGTAAAATAACCTGGAAAATTGACCAAAGCTCACTAATGGAATTTTCAATCGGTGTACCGCTTAAGGCAAATCGCCTGGTTGCATGGAGTGTGCGAATCGCTTGGGATGTTTTTGTCTGGTAATTTTTAATATACTGCGCCTCATCCAACAATAACGTCTGGAAGCGAACATCCTGATAATATTCCACATCCTGACGCAATGTCGCATAAGAAGTAATCCAGACATCTTTCTCCATCGAACCTTCCATACGTTCATGTCTCTCTATTGGCTGTCCTGTTAAAATAACCGACGTTAAATGCGGTGCAAACTTTTCCAGTTCATTTTTCCAGTTGTACACGACAGAAGATGGTACAACAATCAAGTGTGGACCGACGGGATTTCCTTCTGTTTCAGAAGTGATATAAGCAATTGCTTGCAACGTCTTTCCCAGCCCCATATCATCTGCTAAAATACCGCCAAATTGATATTCGCTTAATGATTTAAACCATTGATAACCAACCTTTTGATACGTACGCAAAGATGCCTGAAGCTTTTCAGGCAGTTCATACACTTGTTCTTCCGGTGACTTCAAATGACTTAATAATTCCCTGAAATTCGAATCATACTGTTTTTTAGTATCGAGCAGCTCATCCAGCTGGGCGCCGCGATATGCAGGCATCTGTACCTGCCCATTCTGTACGGCCTCTTTATCCATTCCCAATCCGTCAAAAAATTTCTGGATGGAAGCAAACTCTTCTGTATCTAAATCCAGCATCTGCCCGGAATTCAAACGGAAATAACGTTTCTTCTCAATCACCGCCTGCAATACACGATTAATTTCGTTATCATCTACCCCGTCGATAGAAAAACCAATCTCCAATAAATTATTTTGTCCTTCCATTCGGACACTGGTGCTTGGCTGCGGTTCATAATCAAAAAACAGCTTCTTAAACTCGCTGGATAAAAACAATTCCACATCCTGGTTCAATGCAGGTAAAATCTTATACAAGAAATAATAAAGATCTGCTTCATCCACCACTGACATATAAAGTTCTCTGCCGTTATATTTAAAATCTGCTTCCTCGATATGCTGCATAATAAGCTGTTCTTTATCCACATCGCGGATCAGCATCACATCAGAATCTTTTTTCCCTTGAAAAGGATCGATCACATGCGTTCCATAATGATATTCCAGGCGTCCAATAATAACGTCATCTTGTAACTCCAAATAACATTTCGCTTTCAGCGGTTCCTTAATCACTTCTTCCGCAATACGCTCATCCAGCTGCACCTCACCAACTGTTTCAAGCGCAGGCATCACCTCTGAGAGGAACGTATCTGTCTGTTCTGTCGGCACATCGAAGTAAATATTCTCTAAACGGAACATTTCCAGCTCCTCTAAAACTGGAATCTGTTCTCTTTTTGGAAAATAGAAAACACCATCTAAAAATAACAAATCATAGTTTGGAAAAAAGGTCATGGCATTTCCCTGCTGCAGCCGGAGCGATATATGCTGCTCGTTTTTCATGACGTCAAACTGAAACGGAAGTTCCCCATCTACAATCTGTATGTCTGTATACTCTTCCCGTTGTGTTTTCACGGAAGTTTTCCGTTCTTTTAATTTATACAATAAGTTTTTAGCCAGTACTGGCGGAATCGTCAGGTATCTTTCATTATTTCTTCGTGTATAACTATATGAATCATATACCTCTGCACTTTTGCTTACTTGATATAACAACTCAAAAATTTCCTGATCTGCTTCATCTATCACATGTTTCTCCGGCTGAAATGTAAATTTCTTAGAGAAGTAATGCTCTCTTTTTTTAAAATAATTCTCTAAGAATTCGGCTGCATTTTTCACAACATAAAGATGCTTCTCCCCAATTTTCCACTCAATCTGCAGATGCTTCAGGTAAGACCAGCTAACAATATACTCCACCTTTACCGGCTGTTGATAAGAAGTATTCTCCGTCACGTTTCTTGTTCCCCTGATTGCTTCCATAAACCGGTTCAGTCGATAATTATTCACTTTAGGCCGGATATCATTCCTTTCAAAACGCTGTATCGCCAATAACGCAGCTATAATATGCTTACAATATCCGAACGTTTCATATGCAGGACAATTACACTGCATATCAATGGATCCTTCCTGTAAGCTATCTGTATTTATCTCTACAAAGTAATCTTCTGTCCCTTGTACCGTTGCCGTCCACGTATCATTAAATTGATCGTACATCAGGTCGTGGACTTTATTATTATTAAAATAATTTAATCCACGGCGGTAAAATTTGTCAGGAAATGCATTTTTAATATTTATATCCTTTATTTGTTTCAAACCAATTAACCCACCTTTACATTATCAGATGTTTTTCCAAGGGCAGTAAATATATAAATCAGCATCGAAATAATGATAGAAACCGCTGCTGTTAAATAAATAGATGTATAGTTAAAAGCTGCTGCAATTTGCCCGAAAAGAATAGCGCCTATTCCTACTCCTAAGTCAAAGCAGGAGAAGAAGGTCGCATTCGCCATCCCTTTCCGGTTTGCAGGAGCCCGGTTGACTGCCCAGGCTTGTAATGTCGGCTGTACCGCTCCAAACCCGAGACCAAATAAAGCTGCCGCTATTAATAAAACGGTCGTGCTTGGCAGCCATGCTAACAGAAGCATCGACAGGAATATAAGCACAACGGCCGGCAGGAAAATTACTTTATGGCCTTTTCTATCATATAGTCTGCCCGAAAAAAGGCGGGAAACCATGATAAATACAGCAAAAATAAAGAAATAAAGTTGAATCCCTTCTACGCCTCTTTCTATCGCATGCAACGGCAGAAATGTAGCTATTCCACCGAAAGCAAATGTAATAAAAAATAATAAAATCGATGGTTGTAATGCATTTTTCTCCAATACATCAAAGCGTGCTACTTTCGTCAAATGTGCCGGGTCCACTTTTTTATAGTGGATGCGCATGGCAAAAAGAAAAGCAATAACGCCGCCGAGTGCACATATTAAGAACAATTGCTGATATGAAATCAGGGCAGCTAACGTTAGCCCTAAACTTGGTCCGAAAGATAGAGCAATATTTCCGGATAAACCGAAATAACCCATCCCCTCTCCTCTTTTACGGGGCGGAATCAAGTCTGTTGCTACTGTCCCTCCGGCTGTAGTCGAAAACCCCCAGCCGACGCCCTGGATAATCCGAATAATAATTAAAAATAAAATACTTGCTGTAAATGCAAAAGCGCCTACAGACAGGACAAAAATGCCTAATCCAATCAAATAAACAAATCCTCTTCCCTTGCTTTCCAGCGCATGGCCGGCATAAGGGCGTATTAACAAAGCAGAAAATGTAAAAATACCTACAATGATACCCACCATCTGATCACTGCCGCCAAGGTCTTTCACAAATAATGGTATAGTGGGAATAGTCATTTGAAAACCTAAGAAAATAAAAAAGTTCGCTATCCAAATATATAGAAAGTCTCGTGAAAAAATCTTATCATTTTGCGAGTCTGCTTGCGCCTGGGCTGACATTACAAACAACCTTCTTTCATTTTGTCATCACTAAATTATTATACAGGAGTTTCACGGTAAATAACATGAAAAGAATTTACAAGACAGGCCGTTTCACAAAAATAAATAGAGGAGAACGGCAGGATATCCGTTCTCCTCTATTTATTTTTTATCTCCTATATGATTCATCAGCTCATGTTAGGCTACATAACTTTCACTGTGTTTCTCTTTTTTCATACGTTGATTCCAAGTGCCTTTTAAATAAGGCATTACCCAGCGGTCTAAACCATATCTTCCAGCATTCGCGCCAGCAATAGCAATAAAGACTCCTAATATGGCCATTTGCGGATTAGTAGATAGTGTTCCGCTAAGTAAGAAAGAGAAGTTCATCACAACACCCATAAGTGCAGCAAGGTTTGTGAAAATGCCCAAGATTAGCCCAAGTCCAATAAATACTTCTCCCCACATCACAACGATTGAAAATAGGCCAGCGTTCGGAATAGCTACAGCATCCAGAAATGTAGACCACCATCCCGGTACATCCGGATTTCCTAAAGCGCCTTGCAAATAACCGCCTGCATCAAATTCTCCACCTGCAATTTTGCCCCAACCAGATGTTAACCATGTATATCCTAGATAAAGTCGAATAACTGCCCAAAGACCCGCAATATACTTGTTCGTTCTTAAAAAGTTCATCATGTTCACTCTCTCCCTTTATTTAATAAATTAATCAGTTCATATTTTGTTCAATATTTCACAATTGTTTATAGAGGATATCCTTTATTACACTTTTATAATACCATGCCGTTTTTCTTAAGTAAATAGTTTTTGTGAATTATTTCACATAATGTGAACAAAGGATGAAGGTAATTTCTGGATTTTCAAATAACGGTGTCTCTTCTGCTTATCAGAAAAGGTATTCTCTGTAATTTTAAATTGCCCAAAATAATCTAACTTTTTGAAACCATATAAACAATTGTTTCGTACAATAAAATAAGAAGAATTTTCCGTTTTTGTCCCGGCTGAGGTTTATGAACTTTTTCATTACTCAACTTTCGCACTTTAAAAAGTAACTCCCTTTCCATGGGAATAGGGGTTGATTGTTACTTCCATAGAGCAGTTGCCAAAGGAAAGAAGGTAAAGTGTAAGGCGACCGCTACGACGGACCGTTTTGCTTTCCTAGGGGCACGCTCTTCAGCTAACTTTTACCAAGAAGAGCACTTGACAAAAGGGTATCTTCAGATGGTGCTAATCCCTCAGGAGTCAAAACGGTCCGCCTCCGCTAGTAAGGTGTTCTAGACGGTTGAAATAGATCAACAAATAATAGTTATATCAGATAGAACAGATTTTTCATGACGTGTAGTAAAAATGTGCTGTTACAACGTCTGCACTAGTACGTCTTGGGATTGAGGCTGCGCTTACCAATTGTCAGGTTAATAAATTTTCAAAAAATGATATTTGCTACAAGCATAAAGCAATAACGCTAACCAGCGTAGGAAAAACACGGAGACTCCTGCGGGAAAGCGCAGTGGGAAGACCCCGCAGGAAAAAAGCGAACTTCTTTTTTCCGAGGAGGCTGAGCTCAAGCCCGCGGAAAGCGTAGTGTTTTTCCGTAGCGGTCATACTAACCTGACAACATTGCTGCGCTTACTCGTCCCATCGAAAACATTTGTACGTCGGTAAGCGGCGTGGTTGACCAGAGTGGAAGCTATACAGCCTATCCTGTTCAAAAAATAGAAAGATGATTGAACGAAAACGGTTTATTTAATTCATTGAATCGAGACGTGGTGTTACCAAGGAAAACGATCACAGATTCATCTCATACGTATTGGAATGAACGCGCGCGAAGACACGTTTCATTTTATCTTGTGATGTGAAAGGAGATTTTTACGTGAACACTTTATTAACAGTAGATAATCTTAAAAAATCTTTTAAAGATAAAGAAGCTCTAAAAGGCATTTCTTTCGAAGTGTATCGTGGAGAAATTATGGCTATCCTGGGCCCGAACGGTGCAGGTAAATCTACGACAATCCGCAATATTATGGGGATTATGTACCCTGACAGTGGAGAAGTTCATTTTCATCACCAAAAGGGAAAAGCCATTCCGAAATCAAAAATCGGTTATCTGCCCGAAGAAAGAGGTCTATATAAAGATGTAAAGGTGATGGATATCCTTTTATACCTCGCAGATTTAAAGGATTACCCTTTAGATAAAGCGAAAGAACGCGTTTTAACGTATCTGAAGAAATTTGATTTAGAAGGAAAAGAAAATACTTCTGTGGAAGAACTCTCTAAAGGAATGAGTCAAAAAGTACAGTTTATCGGTGCAATTCTTCATGAACCGGAATTACTTATTCTTGATGAGCCTTTTTCCGGGCTAGATCCCGTCAGCCAGGAAATTTTCAAAGAAGAAATTGCTTCTTTAGCAGCAAATGGCACTGCCATTCTGCTTTCCTCCCACCAAATGAATCTTATAGAGCAAATGTGCGATCGTCTTTTTATGATGCAGCATGGCCAGAAAGTGATTTATGGAACATTAGATGAGGTGAAAAAGCAATATGCTAATTTCAAATGTATCCTGCAGGGAGAGAACCCGCCTGCCCTGTTAGAAAAAATTCCTGAAGTCGATCGGATTGAATATAACGGCAATCATGCGATTCTTCACCTGCAAAAAGAAGTTATTCCGCATCATTGGTTAAAGCAATTACCCGATGCATTAGATGTACAGGAGCTACATATTAACCGTATCTCTCTACATGAAATTTTCATTGATATTGCTACGGATAAACATTCGGTTTCGCAGGAAGGAGGGTCACAACATGCATAACTCCCTGAAAGTTGCGAAATGGGAATTAAAACGGAATCTAAAAAACAAAACATTTATCATTGGCCTATTTATAACACCTGCTATCTTCATTTTGTTTTTCTTTTTAGGTTCTTTATTTTCAGATTCAGATGACAATGCAGACGCGGATGAAAATATGACCGTGTACGTGAATGAAAATATTGGCTTTTTTGAAGAAATGGAAGCCATCAACAGAGAACAGAATTTCGGATGGGATATACAGCGTACAGATATGCTTAAATCGGAAATAACAGAGGTTGATGAACCTTATACAGCATATCTATTTATTAATGAACAATCCTTGGAAGAAAATCGGATTGCCACATACACCAGTGAAGAGTCTGACCCATTATTTCCCGGGCAATTACAGACACTGACTGCTCCTTTACAGATGATAAAGGCAGAAGCATCCGGTCTCAGCCAACAGGAGATAAATCAATTATTTGAACCAATCACTTTTGTAGAAGGAACAGATCAAGGAGAGGGATCAACCCCTTCCAGTATAGAAGAAAATTCGCTGATTGATTTAGAAAATCCTTGGGAAACCATTATTCCCGGTGTCTTCGCTGGTATTATTATGCTTTCTATTACGTTTACAGGAATGGCTATTTTTCAGAGTGCATCTCAAGAGAAAAAAGATAAGATTGCAGAAATTATTTTATCTTCTTTAACCCCTTCCGAGCTAATGCAGGGAAAAATTATCGGGTACTTTATGTTAGGTCTTATCCAGGTCGCTGTCTTTATCATTATTTTACTTCCATTTACTGTTTGGCAGACAGATATCCCGATTGTAGAAAATCTATTTGTACCAAGAACCATTTTCTTTGTATTGATTGCTCTGTTGAGTTATTTGATGTTTGCATCTATTTTTGTTGGTGTCGGCGCGACCATGTCTGATATTTCCAGCTCCGGTAATCTGCAAGGCCTTGTTATGATGCTGCCATTTCTGCAGTTTGCAGTTATTGGACCGGTTATCAGTAATCCAGAGGGCATATTCGCCACTGTGAGCACTTATATCCCGTTTACGGCACCTCTAACATTACTTATCCGGCTAACCTTGTTAGATAGTTGGCCATGGATGGAGATTATCATTTCTATTGCGGTTATGGTGTTAAGTATCTATATATTTATGAAGCTGGCAGGAAAGATTTTTAAAGTAGGTATTCTTTTATATGGCAAAAATGCAACCCCCAAAGAAATCTGGAAATGGATTCGCATGTAAGCAAAAAATCCTTTGTGCTTGATTTCAAGGCTTGAATGCAGCTGTTTTGGAACAGGAATAATATCATGCCAACCTGAAAAACCCGAGGCGGGAGCAGAACACTGCTTGCTTCCCCTCGGGTTTTTCAGGTTTATGCATACACAGGTAGATGCGTACATATCCTTTACCATATTGCTTTTTTAAGTATAGGAAAGATGCACACCATTTTTTAATAAGAGCAGAATCTAGGTAGACTACGATGGTGATGGAAATCGCTATCCTTATTTCCTCTCCCTGTTTCTTCATTATAGAAGGAGGATGTTTATGAGCACGATTGTTTTCCATGGATCAACACGCAAGAACAGTAACACCGAGATTCTAACTTATGAAGCTGTACCTGAAAATCAGGGCACCCATGTTTATTTACGTGATTATACGATCTATCCTATCATTGATCAAAGACATGATTCCAATGGCTTTACCCCCGTAAATGATGATCATACGAAACTGATTGATTTGCTATTAGCGCATGACACCATCGTTTTTGCCACGCCTATTTACTGGTACAGCATGTCTGCGTTAATGAAATTATTTATTGATCGCTGGTCACAAATTTTAAGAGATGCAAATTATCCTGATTTCAGAAAGAAACTATCTCAAAAAAAAGTGTATGTCATTATTGTTGGCGGTGATAACCCCTTTATTAAAGGATTGCCGCTGATTCAGCAATTTCAATATATATGCGATTTTTATAAAATGCATTTTGCAGGCTATGTTATTGGAAAAGCTAGTAAACCAGGTGATATATGGAATGATAAAAGAGCTTTTAAAGCTGCTTCAACATTACTTTCTTCTGAAGATGATCAATAAAGGGCTCCCTTTCGATCATCACAGAAACCAAGACGATTCTATCTGTTTTCCAAAAAGAAAGTTTTTGTCTCCCCTGTTTCCCAAAATAACTATTTAATCCTAAAAGCATCGCTCTGTGCTAGTCTTTTTTGATTATTTTTGCGGTTGCAGGTTTAAACTCTTCTATGTTTAGGCTATTCTATTAATATCCAGTCATGCCATTAATTTTAGTCACCTAGAGGAGGATTCAATGGAAAAGAAAATAAAAAGAGTTTACCTATTAGCAGCACTTTTATTTATAATCAGTATTTTCTTACCAAGTTTAAGTTTTGCAAGTAGTAATAGTTATGAAGTAAGCTCTCCCGTGTTAAACATTCGAAGCGAACCATCGAATAATGCTTCTCTTGTTGGCCAATTTACAAAGGGAGATACAGTAAATGCTTTTGACGAACAGCATGGTTGGATTCAAACGTATTATGGCGGAGAACCTGTCTGGATTGCAAAACACCATCTTATTTCCACTGGCAATTCCGATCAGGAACAAACAGCTGCTGAAACAGAAACGGTTGATACAAGCAGTGAAGAAGCAACGGCAGAACCAGTTGCAGAAACGACGGAAGAAGTGACTGTTGCTGCAGACAGCATCTATGTCCGTTCCGGTCCGGATACATCTGATACGATTATTTCCTATGCCTACAAAGGAGATTCTTTTGACGTTCATTCCACTTCCGGAGATTGGCTTGAAATTTCCTTGGACGGCGGGGAAACAGGATGGATTGCATCCTGGTTGACGACGGATGGAAATGTGAATGAAGAAGAAACCACGGAAGATGCTGCTCCAACTGTAGAAGCAGCCCAAACACAATCCAGCAGTTCCGGATCTCTATCCGGTTATAACATTGTCATTGATCCTGGCCATGGAGGAAAAGATCCGGGAGCAATCGGGTTAAATAATGTTCAAGAAAAAGATGTTGTCACATCAACAGCTGATCATGTGGTTCAACACCTTGAAGAAGCCGGAGCCAATGTCATTATGACAAGAAGCAGCGATTATTTTGTTTCTTTAGATGAAAGAGTACAAATGAGCAATAAGAACAATACCGATGCTTTTATCAGTTTACATTATGATAGTTTCTCTGCTGTCCCGGTAAGCGGTGTAACAACGTATTATAACTCTGACAGTGATACTGGTTTGGCAGATTCACTCAACAGTACACTAGCTTCTACTGTTCCCTTACCATCAAAAGGAACAAAGCAGGCGAATTATAAAGTACTTGCTGAAACAGATGCTCCATCTGTACTTATTGAACTTGGGTATATTACCAACCCGAATGATTTAACGACTGTACAGTCTGCGGACTATCAATCTAGTGCAGGTCGGGCAATTACCAACGGTCTTATTAATTATTTAAATAACTAATAGCGAAACGGCTTCGAATGATATTCGAAGCCGTTTTCTTTCTGTTAATGCATTTCTTTAGAAAGATTCGGCAGCATGTTATACTTTAATCATTCTAAAAGTCAAAAGCGAGGTATAGACATGCATCCTGCTACAAAAGAGATAGTAGAAACAACACATGAACAATTTCAATTAAATGATTTTTACTTGGAGAGCTATCATTTCTTTCAAGATGAAGAGAATCGAATTCATTTAAGTATGACTTGGCTGCCAAATGGAATAGCCAAAGAGAATGATGTAAATCCATCTGGAGCAGTGGAAATCGTTGTGGATATAAACACAAAAAAAGTAAAAAAAGTAGAATTTGCAGGAGAAAAAAACATGCTGCCTGGTGACGTGTTTCCACAAGTGGATAACATGGAAACCGTTATTGAGTGGATAGAAGAACAGACAGCACTAGAATACGGCAGACAGTTCAAACTTGTAAACGAAACAAAAGAAAAGATAACGTTTCATGCGGCTGTGGATAATATTAGACTCTTTCCCGGCGGAATCATCGATATTTCTTTTAATGAAGAGGGCCGATTAACAAACTTTTCCCTGCATGGGCAATTTGCTGATGAATCCCAAATTGAATGGGAGCCTTTTAATTTAGTGGATGAAGTGGTACAACCTTTAGCAAAACAACATTGTAAAGTAATGGAAGTCCCAGATGAATTAACCGCATCCTGGAAACCTTACTACGTTATATCCAGCTTCCTGGTTCCTAATCAACGTCCTGATTCGATTATCTATTTCAATGAAGTAGAGAACAACCTTTCCTACAGAGCGCTTGATCATGTTTTAACTTGGCAAGAGCCATCCTTAGAGAAGTTTGAAGGAAAAGATATTGATATCACATCTACAGTTACAGAAGAGGACGTTTTTCATGATCAAACAATCCAGGATCATCATCAGCCGATTTCAGATGATACATTAAATAGCATAGTGACAGAGATTACAGAGATGCTGCGAATGGCGTTTCCAAACGACAGTGGCCAGTGGCGTTTATCTTCCATAAAACGCGAGCGGGGCTATCTATTCGCAAAACTGAATCCCGTAAAAACTGGAACAAAGATTATCTATCCTTCTTTAAACCTGTGGATTCACCCAAAAACGTTACAAGTGGAAAACTATACAGATGCGACATCCTTATTAGAGGCTTTTGACTTCTTTGAAGAAGCCGAGACGGTGCAAGCTGATTCAGAAACAGCTGCTGAGCTGTTATCCAAGCAAATAGAAGTAGAGCCTGTATATGTTTATCATCGACAGCAAAATCTGTATCAGCTATGCGGGAAAGTAACAAGCGGGGGCTATGCTGTTGATGCTGTCACGGGCGAGTTATCCACATTAGATTATTAATTCTGTGTGTAACTTGGAATTTTATCCAGAACCACAAGATTACTTTGTGTATTAATTCTGTAGTTATCCACAACCCAATAATAAAAATTTATCTATTCCTCTTTTTACCGTTATATCGTAAAAACATCCTTCCATTTCGTTTACTTACCACGAAACGGAAGGACGTTTTCTGTTACTTACCTATGCCTTTTTCTGGGCTTTTCATTATAAAAAAAAGCGCAATTTGCGCTTTTTTACAAGTCATCAAAACCATTTAAATCACTTGTTTTTGTATATTGACGTGATTTCTGTTCAAAGAAATCCGTTTTTGTTCCATCCACGTTATCCACATATGCACGAATCCATTTCATCGGGTTTTCCACATTTTCTGGATAAAGTTCTTCTAAGCCCATCATACGCAGCATTTTATTGGCACGGTATTTGACATAGCCGTCCAGCTCATCCATATCAATACCTTCCACACCTGCAAGCGCATAGTGTGACCATTCTAATTCCAGCTCAACAGACTGATGGAAATGGTCATAAACCCATTGAATAAATTCGTTATTATTATACTCCGGATTCTCAGCTAGTGTTGCCCGGAACAGTTCTGTAATAAAGCGGCCGTGCTCCAGTTCATCACGGTTAATATAGCTAATCATTGTCGAGGTCCCGACCATTTTATTCTGTCTTGCCAAATGATAGAAGAAAGCAAATCCAGAATAGAAAAACATTCCTTCTAACAGAGAAGTATATACTAGTGTTTTAAGAATATTTTCTATTGTCGGGTTTTCCACAAATGCATTATATTGCTCTGTAAGCAGTTCATTCCGCTTCATCAATAATTCATCTGTTCTCCCTAACTGGAACGATTCATTCTGTTCATTCCAAGAAACAACGGATGACAATACATAGGAATAACTTTCATTATGAACAGCTTCCTGCTGGGCAATCACTGCCATAATCGATTGCACAGAAGCATCGGTGGCATAAAGTGAAATTAACAGCGCTGTTCTTGTTTGCGGTCCATCCAATGTGGATAACAGCCCAATGATTTTTAAATAAGCATCCTGCTCTTCTTCCGATAAAGAAGGAAATTGTTTTACATCACTGGACATATTGATTTCATCCGCTTGCCAATAATTACCGATAAGTTTTTTATAGATTTTATACCAATGTGGATAAGCAATATCATTCCAATTTAGAATGCCACTTGATTCGCCTCCGAATAATCCTGTTGATTTATTTGGAAAACGCGGCTCTAACGTTTTAGCACGTTCAAGCGTTACTTTTTGCATGATTTAATACTCCTTCCAGCCACTGTTCAATCTTACTTTCCTGGGAACCCCGCGGGGATTGTTCAATTTTAAGAACTGGATAATGACTACCGTAAAAATAAGCTAACTTTTCAGCAGCTTTACAGAATAATGCTTCCCCGCCAAATTGTGTTTCGCCGGTTCCGAAAATAACCATATTTTCCGGTTTATATCCTATTTCTAATACAAAATCCTTCACCTCATCTGGTGTAGATCCCTTATCCCATGTGAATGTTCCTAAAAAAATAAGATCGTACATTGCAGGGTCGTTGAGTGCATCGATACCGATTCGATGCCACTCAACTGTTGCCCCTTCTTTATTTAAATAATCTCCGATATACGCAGCCGTTTCTTCTGTATTACCGCTATAACTTAAATACGCGATAAGAACCCTCAACTCTGACACCATTCACACTCTTCGACATCATTAGATGTGGAACGGACATAATACGTTGTCTTCAGTCCTTCTTTCCACGCTTGTAAATGTAAGTCGAGTAATACAGAAGCACGAATCGTATTCGGTACATAAATGTTAAATGATAAACTCTGATCAATATGACGCTGACGTTTTGCATTCTGGCTGACAGAATAACGCTGGTCGACAATATATGCAGAACGGCGATAGATATTGTACGTGTTATGATCTAAAGCCGGAGCTGTTACAGGGATTTTAAAGTCTTTCTTCTCTTCGTGATAAAATACTTGGAA
Source organism: Oceanobacillus timonensis (assembly GCF_900166635.1). Taxonomy (NCBI): domain Bacteria; kingdom Bacillati; phylum Bacillota; class Bacilli; order Caryophanales; family Bacillaceae; genus Oceanobacillus; species Oceanobacillus timonensis. The sequence goes on along the minus strand of NZ_LT800497.1, from coordinate 418,444 downwards.
AATCGGATCGATACTTGCTGTAGAACCTGCAATCATCGCTGTTGTAGAGTTCGGTGCAACAGCCATTAAATAACCGTTACGAATACCGTTCTCTTTAACCTCTTCTTTTAAAGCAGTCCATTTAGAGCTGGTATAGCCTTTCTGGTCAAAATAAGCACCTGTGCTCCATTTACTTCCTTCATAAACAGAATAAGCACCTTTTTCTTTACTCAATTCCATACTGCTTTTAATCGTTAAATAAGCAATGTTTTCGTACAACTCATCTGCATATTGAACGGCTTCTTCTGTTTCCCAATCGATTCCTTTCAACGCAAGAAGATGATGCCATCCAAATGTGCCCAGACCTATGGCGCGGTATTTGTGATTTGTAATAGTCGCCTGCATAATTGGTAATGTGTTGATATCAATTACATTATCAAGCATTCTTACCTGAATCGGAATCAGACGCTCTAAGACATCATTGGAAACAGCTCTTCCCAGGTTGACGGAACTTAAATTACAAACCACATAATCGCCAGCCTGATATTTTCTGACAATCGTATTTTCGCTTTCTAAAAACTCTTCCACAAATTCAGTCGGTGACTGATTTTGTGTGATTTCTGTACATAAGTTAGAGCAATAAATAATACCTTCATGTGAATTTGCATTCTGACGGTTTACTTCATCGCGATAAAACATGAATGGTGTTCCGGATTCTAACTGAGAACGCATCAAACGTTTCATCAGTTCAATAGCCGGTACTTTTTCTTTTGATAAATCTTCATTCGCAACACATTCTTCATATTTCTGGCGCCATGTACCATTCCCTTTTTCTTCATCATAGAAGTCCTCTAAGGAATAGCCCATTACCTCACGTACTTCATGCGGATCAAATAAATACCAATCTCCGCGATTTTCCACCTGTTCCATAAAGTAATCAGGCAAGCACACGCCGGTAAAGATATCATGCGCACGCATGCGGTCATCCCCATTATTTAGTTTTAAATCCAGGAATGATTCGATATCACGATGCCATATATCTAAATAAATCGCAATCGCGCCTTTCCGGGTACCGAGCTGATCCACACTGACCGCTGTGTTATTCAATTGTTTAATCCAAGGCACAACCCCGCTGGACATTCCTTGAAACCCTTTAATCGAGCTTCCTCTAGCACGGATTTTGCCCATATAAACACCAATTCCGCCACCGTTTTTAGAAAGCTTGGCAATATCGGTATTACTGTCATAAATTGCCTGTAGGCTGTCATCCACTGTATCAATAAAGCAGCTGGAAAGCTGGCCATGTGTTTTACCCGCATTTGTTAATGTTGGTGTTGCCACGGTCATATATAAGTTACTTAAAGCCCAATAAGATTCTTCAATATATTCCAGGCGTTTATTTTTCGGTTCATCTTGCATCAAATGCATTGCAATAATCAACCAACGCTCCTGCGGAAGTTCAAATACACGCTTCTGGTGGTCTGTAGCTAAATAGCGTGTGGCAATCGTATAAATGCCTAAATAGTTAAATAACAAATCTCTTTCCGGTTCAATCAATCTGCCAACCTGATCCATTTCTTCTTTTGTATACTTTTCAAGAAATGAATCGGAATAGATTCCTTCTTCTGTCAGCATCTTAACCAAGTGATAGAAAGAACCATACTTTTCAGATTCGTCATAACCGCGGTTAGCTGCAGCTTTTTTATATAAATCTCCCACATAAATTCGGGCAGCTGCATAAGTCCAATCCGGGTTTGCTTCATCTATATTTTCAAGAGCAGTCTGAATCATCGTGTCATTCACTTTTTTATCGGAAGTAACACCCTGCGTCTGCTTTTCTACTTTTTGAAACCAGGCATCAGCATCTATATTTAAGCCTTGCGATGCGTTATTTATTTTCTCTTGGATAGATGTCGGATGAATAATAATGGTCATTGTTAATCCTCCTGTAATCAGTTATGTATATTTGGGAACGGCTTTACCGTCTATTCTAAAATAATAAGCGTCTTGCGGAACGAATTTGCTGAATGAATGATATTTTAAGAAACGTAATCCAACACCTGTACTAGATATAGTAGATTACTCCATTTTTAAATACAATCAGTTGGTGTATTATCCCTGTTTATAACAGGGTTCACCACTTCAGCAATAAAGACTTCATTTGGGCAAGACACAATATATAGTATTAAAAGTTTTCGAATTCACCTATATCTTGTATTAAACAATATCATAGATTTTTCAACTACGCAAGATTTTAGTTTAAGAAAGTCACTGTTTACTACAGCATTTTTTGCACCATTTCTTCGCTGTAACTGCAACAGTCTATGGTTCAGACAGTTGCTAAAAAATTTCTATTATCCGCTGAAACGGTTTGTTATTTTTATCACGGAGAAGGGTGAAAACTCTCACTGAATGAAGTTTCGTTTTATAATGATATCATTCCAAACATCGTTCGTTTAAAAGATGGTGATTTTCTATTTTTTATAAACTCAAGTTTCAATTATAGCTTAATTTAATAGAAATAAAAGTATTTAAGTACGATTTTTTACAGCATTTTTTTATCCACAAATTGCCCTGTGGACAGGGAGTGGATAACCAAAAAGTTATTCTATAGATTTCCACAGATTTATCCCCAAATATGTATGTACATCAGCATATTTGGCAAAAAAGAAAGGCTATTCCCGCCACTAACGGAAACAGCCTTTCCTCTCTTATTTATTCATACTTGAGAAGAAGTCGCCTAATGGATCCTGGTCTTCTTCCTCTTCTTCTTGTTCTTCAGCAGGATGAAGATTTAAATCATCTGCATCTAAATCATCCATGCTCCAATCTGCCTGTGGTGTTTCTTGTATTTGTTTTGGAGCAGGTTCCGTTTCTTCCGGCGGTTCTTCCATCTCTTTAAATATATCTGCTGTGCCAGTGCTCATAGAAGTTAACAGAGCGGTTGCCCGCATCGGATCTGATAATAATTGATATAAAATCGTTCCAATCAGAGCTTCCGAGTGTTCATGCTTCAACCAGCTTTTTTGCTCCTTTGTCAGCTGTCTGGGAAGGGGAATCGTAACTGTCTCTCTTTCTTTCACAGTCATTTCATTGACACCTTTTAAGACAAAGCTTGCAATTTTGCTGGAGAAATTTCTCCGTTCCGTTTCCTTCAATTGCTGCAGTTGTCTCAGTAAGTAATCAGGAGTATCTGAAGGAATACGAAATGTGATTGTTTGTCCTCTTTCGATATGCTTTCCCATAGGATCACCTTATTTCGCTTTCGTTGTGTTCTCTTCCTTCTCTACCTTCTCTTCCTTTTCATTTTTCTGTACAAAATCGGTCACTAATTTATAGTACGCATTTGCCATCATCCAGATGCTTTCACTTTCATCTTCAAAGAATTCAATGTTATAACCTTCCATTTTATTGTTGATCGCTTTAATATAATCTTTTAGAACCGCTGATCCGCCACCAACAAAATAGCAAATTTCCGTCTGGGAATTCTTGCTCCATACATTACGCAAGTAGCGATACTCTTTCTTGGCAATCTCCAACAGGATATGATCTGTTATATCATGGACATTGGTACGGCTGCCTTTTACCATAATATGATTCCGGTCATTCTTTCTGGTGATAATATCCACGACGTCTCTTCTGCTGTCCAGCTCAACCCCATGCCTGGTTCTGATTTCTTCACGGATTTGCTCCAGAGATTCAGACACACCGATATTAAATCCTTGTGCTTTATCGTCATCCACATTTCTATTACGAATAACAGCGATATCTGTGGATAACCCTCCAATATCTTGAATTAAAATTTGTTTGTCAATTAATTCCTTGTTGATAACTTTTAAGTCATTATCCATAATTAAATTGACATATGCTGCAAATCCTTCCGGGTATACTTTCACTTCATCAAATTTAATATTTACTTTTTTACCTTGATGTTTTGGAGTAACTAAAAATTCCACCTGATGTACAGAGCCTAGCAAACGTGAACGATACCCTACGTCTTTTCCTTCTTTTACTTCTCTGAGCGGTAACCCGGTACCTAATGTATAGAGCGCATCGTAAACGCCATTTTTCTCTTTAAATGCCTCACTTGATACAGCATCCAATGCTAAAGAAGCAAATAACATCACTAATGTCTGATCTTCTTCTGATTTACTGCTCCCCGGATCTAATTCTTCTGAGTTCGTTGTTTTGGTAGCCAAATTTCCTACCCTATATACAATATTATTTTCAGATAGGGCAGGGGAGTGGATACGAATATGGATATTATCCAATACTTCCTTTGTATCTAATTCTTCAATTCCGATAACAGGTCTGTCCTCTAAATCAGGCGCGACTACATTAGGTATGTAGTATTCGTTTTCTAATTTTCCATAGTTACCTTTTAATGCATCGTTCCCGACATCAATTGCTGCAATCCTGGATTTTGTCATTTTCATTCTCCTTTCAAATTTACGTTTCTACTATAAAGTACGTATTCGAAAAGCATCCAATCTTTTCGTGCGTTCTCTATATTAAAACAAAAATAAATCGTACTCTTTCAAGTCTTCTATTTTATAATAACTGTTGATTTCAATAAAGATAGATGCAATCAGTTATAGATTCAGCATAAACGTATCCCGTTGATTTCTCAAGTATTTCGACAAATGTTTACATGTTTGTTTTTTTGTACACTTTTAAAAACATTAATAAATCAATGTTTACACGATATTGTATACATGTAAACATTTTATGCATTGTTTGTGTACAATATCGTATACTTGTAAACATAAAACGAAACTTTACCTTATTAGAGATTTATAGATGTTTCTCTATCATAAAAATTTATTTATAAAAGCCTCATATAATTACTTTTACTGATTCATAGAAATAAAGGCTTGTTAAGTATGCTAATATTTTATAAAATAACATTAATATTCATCTAATCTTTACTGACTTATAAAATTCCATATATTGTATTAAGTGAGTGCTGTGAACTGGAAGAAATTCTCTCTAATCGTTTATAGGATGATTAAACGTGCAGCTATGGATTTATTTATTATATAATTAGGTCTAATTCACTGATTCTTTTATACTTATTTTCTGCACAAATTACATTTAAGAGGATTATTTTTTAACGAAGAGAGGTCCTTCATATGATTCGCCAAAATCTGCGTCTTGTCATTATACCGATTTTTATCGTAGCTGCTTCGATAGCTTTTTATTATGGTGAGTTTCTAATTGATGTCAAAATGTATCTACTGTTATTTTCATTGTATATCCTCTTTTCGATTCTATTTGTACATCTAAGAACACTTGTAAAAACAGGCACAATGAATATTGACTACAGTATTTCCTACAGTTTTTCATTTATTTTGCTGACTGGACCACTCGGACTGTTTCTATTTGAAATAGTCAATCGGTTTTACGTTTACTTTTATAGAAAAATGACCGGAACGGCTGATGAGGATGAATTACTGCATACCTTTTATAATATTGGCGGTCCTGCTCTCTTTAGTTATATTGGATTCTTTATTTTTCAATCTGTCTACCCCATGATTTCAGTGTTTCCTTTTGCATTTTGGCTGTTGGCTTTTTTCTTGATTATTTTTATGGATTTGCTTTCCTCCTGCTCTTTATTATGCCTTATGTATATCACGAAAAATGTTCATTCCAAGCAAGAAGCATTCGAATTTATAGCAAGTCGCAGTATACTCGACTTGCTTAAAACAGCATTAACAAATGGGTTACTATTTACTTTTATATCGGAAGGACAGTGGGAAGCTGTTATTGCCATCTTTTTATTAAGTTATATCGTCGGACGTGCCGGGATATTTCACACCAAACTGCTGCTGCAAAAACAGGAAAGTGAGCGGTTTAAAAAAATGGCTTATACGGATTTTTTAACAAACCTTCATAACCGGACTTATATGGGTAAAATAATGGAGGAGTTAAATGAAAAAGAGGAAGACCTCGCATTAGTTATTGCGGATATTGATTCGTTTAAGTTAATCAATGATACATTTAATCATGTTATCGGGGATAGTGTCATACAAGCATTTGCCAAAATCTTAATAGAGCATACAGAGCCGTGTGATTATGTTTTCCGTACGGGTGGGGAGGAATTCACTATTATTTTTCGGAATAAGACCTATGCAGAGTGCGAGGATTTTTTGGATCATTTAAAAGATACCATTTTGTATACGCCTGTCGAAACTGAATTCCAATCTAGGGAGGTCAACGTTCCTTATACGGCTTCCTTTGGTATGTACTATACGCATAATGATAGCCGGAATGAACTGAAATATGCTTATGAACAAGCGGATGAATTGTTATTGCAAGCTAAAAACAGCGGTAAAAACCAGATAATCTCCGTTGATAATACTGTAAATCATTCCGACTGACACGCTTATTATCCGTTATTCCAATCGAAACAGCAAAAAACAGAATCGACACAAAAACGCTTTGCAGAAGATGCTGCGGACGCTTGTGATGCCCTCTTATCAGAGCAGATTCACAGTCCCAGGCTCCTTTGTGACCTACACCCTGTAGGCCGGAACGAGTCAGGCCGTTACTGTGTCCCGCCTCCCACCTAGAAGTTTCGATTTTTCTCCATTCTTGAAGTGGGAGTCTTACAAAAGCTCTTCGGCGGGGCGAGTAATCGAAGCAATGTTGTCAGGTTAATAAATTTTCAAAAAAATGATAGTTGCTACAAGCATAGATCAATAAAGCTAACCAGCGGAGGAAAAACACGGAGACTCCTGCGGGAAAGCGCAAAAGCTCTTCGGTGGGGCGAGTAAGCGCAGCCCCAGTGGGAAGACCCCGCAGGAAAAAAGCGAACTTCTTTTTTTCCGAGGAGGAGTGAGCTCGGGGCCCGCGGAAAGCGGAGTGTTTTTCCGTAGCGGTCGGCTTAACCTGACAACATTGGTAAGCGCAGCCCTAGTCCCAGCCAGTTCATTGCTATAAATTCTTTATATACCAACGATCCATGGCAGTGTGCTCGCTTCCTTCCAGTGGTTTATTTAATAATTGAAATCCATATTTCTCATACAAACGGTTGGCTGTTTCTAATTCATGTCTAGTTTCTAAATAACACTGCTTAAAATGAATAGAAGCATAATTCAGAGCCGTTTTCATCAGTTCCCTGGATAAACCCCTTCCCTGAGCTTCGAAAGCCAAATAAAGCTTCTGAAGTTCGCAAATAGACTCCTTTTCATTATAAACACCTATTCCTACACCTCCAATCACTTCTCCATCCAGCTCCATAACCCAATACTTATCCATTGGCCGGGCGTGATAGTAGCTGCTGAGCCGGGCAAGCTGCGGATCCGTATAAGCTGTTCCATCATGGTCTAAATGGTACTTTTCTAGTGAACGTTTAATAATAGCTTCTATCTTTTTATCATCCTTTGGTTCCATTTCTCTAATGACCATAGAAGTATTCACTGCGTCGCCTCCTTATATGATAAAGAAAGAAGCTAACTCATCCCTGAGCCAGCCTCTTCCATTTTCATCCGTTTATTAAACGGCTTTTGTCTTTTTAATTTGCTTACTGCGTAACTGACCGCAAGCTGCATCAATATCCGCACCATTTTCCCAACGGACACCGCATTGAATTCCTTCTGCCTTCAATGTTTCATAAAAGGCTTGGATATTCTCTGAACTGCTGCGTTGATAATCTATGTGCTCATCGACCGTGTTATAAGGAATCAGGTTCACATAAGCTAAGTGACGGTGGTTTCGGATTAAGTTAGCCAATTCAACGGCTTCCTTCTTATGGTCATTGACATCATGAAGCATAATATACTCGTACGTGATACGGCGATTCTTCTTCTCTAAATAATAATCGACTGCTTTCATCAGTTTTTCAATTGGGAAAGCACGATTGATTTTCATAATTTGTGTACGCAACTCATTATTTGGAGCATGTAAAGAAATTGCCAGATTTACTTGAATCGGATCATCTGCAAAATCATACATTTTATGCGCTAACCCGCTTGTAGATATGGTAATATGCCGCGCACCAATATTCAATCCGCCATCATCGTTAACGATATATAAGAAATCCATTAAATTCTTATAGTTATCCAGAGGCTCGCCAATTCCCATCACAACAATATGACTGACACGGTCTTCTTCTCCGCGGTCATCTAAATGTTTTTGTACATTCATAATTTGTTCCACAATTTCACCGCTGTTTAAATCACGGCTCTTACGTAATAACCCGCTTGCACAGAAAGAACAGCCGATATTACATCCAACCTGTGTTGTCACACAGACAGATAGTCCATAATTAAAACGCATCAGTACCGTTTCAATCACATTGCCGTCTGCCAGTTTGAATAAAAATTTAATCGTCCCATCTTTGGATTCCTGACGAACCTCTTCGCCCATTGTGTGCAGGACAAAGTTTTCTTTTAACAATTCGATTGTTGTCTGATTGACATTATTCATATCCTCAAAACGATTAATCCGCTTTTTATATAACCAGTTCCACACTTGTTCAGCGCGGAAACGTTTTTCACCATGTTCCATTAGCCACGACTGCAATTGTTCATATGTTAATCCGTAGATAGATGAATTGCTCATCAAATTACCCTCATTTCCATTTTTTCTACTTCCCTATATTACTTGATTAAGACCAGGTTAGCAACTCGTTTTCGCATCCTTTCTGTTAGAAAAACCATGTCGCCCTGCCCTTTTCACAGTTTAAAAATATGCTTCCCCTGCTTTTTTGTGTGAAATAATCGATTCTTTTCTAATTTATAAGTCCAAACATTGGACGCTGCGGCAAGAAACCGTTATTATTTTCAATAAGTAAGGAGGGATTTAATGGATACACATTCATATAAAACATTTCAAAATATACCTTTATCTGTTCTTGATCTCGCACCAATTATTGAAGAAGGAGATGCCAGACAGGCATTTCAGGAAAGTGTCCGTTTAGCACAGCATGTTGAGAAACTGGGGTTCTATCGTTATTGGTTTGCAGAACACCATAACATGAAAGGAATCTCAAGTTCCGCTACCTCTTTATTAATCGGTCATATTGCTGGACATACCAATTCGATACGTGTTGGTTCAGGCGGCATTATGCTTCCAAATCACGCTACGCTGGTTATTGCAGAACAATTTGGTACATTAGAGTCTCTTTATCCGAATCGAATAGACTTGGGACTGGGCCGTGCACCAGGAAGCGACCAAGCGACTGCTTTTGCCTTGCGTCGTACATTGCAAGCCGGACCGGAAGAATTTCCAATGCAGGTAAATGAATTACAGGATTATTTTTCAACTAACCCTGTATCCCGTGTGAAAGCAATACCCGGTCAAGGCTTGGAGGTTCCGCTCTGGTTACTTGGTTCTAGTGATTTCAGTGCGCGGTTAGCTGCTGAAAAAGGATTGCCTTTTTCCTTTGCCAGTCATTTTGCACCAGCATATACCGTCCCTGCATTGAACCTGTATCGCGATCGCTTCCAACCTTCTGAAGTACTCGATAAACCGTATGCAATGGTAGGTGTTAATGTCATTGCAGCTGATACCGATGAAGAAGCCGAATATCTGGCAACGTCACATCAGATGCAATTTTTAAATCTGCGAAAAGGGAAAGAAATGAAACTGCAGCCTCCTGTCAAAAATATGGATGCCGTCTGGACTCCTGCAGAAAAAGCTGCTGTTCAAGAATCCCTGGATCCGAAAACAACCATTATCGGAAGCAAAGAAACGGTCCGCAAAGGATTAGAAGCCTTCCGTAAAGAAACAGATGCGGATGAAATTATCATTACCTCACAAATTTATGACGTAAAAGCACGACTTTACTCATATTCCATTGTCGGCGATTTGATGAGTGAATAAACCAATTAGCTGGATTACGATAAGGAAGTTATTCTTTTATCGTAATCCAGTTGTCTTATCATCTAAATATCCTCATAAAAATCCTCATGGTAAAACTCTAAACGAATACCATTTTTCGGCCTCGCAGGAACCTCACTGCCCTGGAAATGTAATTTCTGATCAGACATCATCCAGTCTGTTCGTAACAGATACGATAAGCTTACTCTCATTAACTGCATCGTTATACTTTCAGCGGCTGTATCAGGTGCTGTTTCCGTTCCTACAGCAGACTCGTCCAAAAACCGATCCGGTTGAAAGGCCTCTGGTTCTGTCCATAAGTCAGGATGGTGGTTCGTGCCGTAGATATCAAATAAAACAAGCTGCTTATTGGGAAAGAACATATCTTTCCAGAAAAATTGTTGCTTGGTCTTCGCTACAGAAAAAGGAATAACCGAATAGTAGCGGAGAACCTCATAAATAAAGCAATTTACATATCCTTTATCCCCTTGCAGCCTCTCTTTTAATTCCGGATTCTCCAGAAGTGCTGCCTGACTGAAAACAACCCATCTGCTGGAAGCTACAAAGGCCCGAATAAGTAATAATAATTCTTGTACAACTTCTTTGGCAGGTAAAATATAACCTGATGTATCTTCATACCAGGAAAGTTTATAGAGTATCTTTTCTTCATCCACATGGACTCTTCCTGCTCGCAGCTGACGAATTAAAAAGACAAGCCACTTTTCTAATCGGTTTTTGGCCTGATTTCTTTTCAAGCGGTTTAACCCGTACTTTGAATATAATTGAACAAACTCTTGAATATCGGTTGTTCGCTGCTGCAAACTATTTGCACGAATCGGAATTCCCAGCCAGTTACAAACAGTAATCACCCATAGCTCTTCCATTTCCATCATAAAATCAATCGACGGGTTCGTTTTCCATGCCTCTATTCTTTCTTCCCAGCGCTGTCTGATAATGGACTCCAGCTCTTCCCGCTTTTCTGCAGAGAAGGCTTCCTGAAACCATCCTTTTTCCTGATGATCATCGATGTCAGCCAGATAAAATACTCCATTTTCTTCCTTCAGAAAATTGGTGGACAGCTCAGAGATACTTTTTTCCGCTTTAAACTTTGTCGTATCCCTCACTAAATCTGCCGCTTCACCTGCACGTAACATCACCAGCTTTCTTCCGAATATACGAGAGTTGACCGTATCTTCCTGATATTCATTCATCCGTTTGGAGAAATAAAAGTAACCTTCCTTCAAAAAGTCGATTGTATGGTCCACTCCTTTATCTTGTACCATTGGTTTTACCATTTTCTAACCCCCTACGTACTTCCCTACCTTATACCTACCCTCTAAAACACACTTAAAAACCTGTCTTCCTGTTAAAAGTATGCACGATTTACTTAAATATATAAACAAAGAGCACCCTAATTTGAATGCTCTTTGTCTGCTTTCTTTTCTTCTTCTATAATGACTTCGCCCGTTTCACTGCGTTCTTTCTCTGCTTCTTCTTTCACTTTATCCGTCACTTCTTTCAGTTCATCTTCCACCGTCGTATCGGCCATTTTCACATTCGCCCGGTAAGCAGCGCGTGTAATAACATGTCCTGCAACCGGAGCAGTTAAGAATACAAAAGCAATCCCGAGCAGCAGCCGGACACTATAAAAGCCTTGATTGGAAGCAAAATAAACGAATGCTCCGAGAAGGGTCAATAGAACTGCAAGGGTAGAACTTTTAGTACCTGCGTGAGATCGTGTAAAAACATCCGGCAATCGAATAATTCCTATCGCACTAATTAATGCCATAATCGACCCGGCAAGCATCAATAAAGCAGCTATAAACTCAATCGTCGCGTCGATATTCAAGAATGGACCCCCTCTCAATATATTTCGAGAAGGCAATGGTACTGATAAAAGCCAGGATAGCTAAAATTAATATGACTTCCAGAAAAGCAGTTGTTGTCAGCATAACGGATACAACGGCAATAGAAGATACAAGCGTCACACCAACCATATCTAAAGCAACAATGCGATCGGGCAGACTTGGCCCAATAATAACACGTAACACACTGAGACAAATCGCTATACCATATAGCACCAGTGCAGCTGTCAGCATTCCTTGAATCATTGGCGTGTCACCCCCATAATCGCTTTTTCAAATGAATCAATGGACCGCAGCAGGATGTCTTTTGATTCTTCCACGTCCATCGCGTGAATATAGAAGGCATCCCCTTCCTCCGTCACTTCTATCACAACAGAACCCGGGGTTAATGTTAACAATAATGCCAACGTCGTAATTTCCCAATCTCCGCGCAGAACTGTCTCATATTTAAACAGTCCCGGCTTAATCGAAAGCTTTGGTCTTAATATTTGCCAAAGCACCATTTTGGAAGACATAATAAGTTCCCTTGTAAAGATAAATACAAGCTTTATTAACGCAAAAAAACGTGATAAATAAAAACGTTCTCCAAAAAATCGATGCATTAAAAACACAATACCGATACCAACAATATAACCTGCTACAAATGTTGTAAATCGAAGTTCTGTTTCATCACTGATCAGCGTCCATAATACAGCTATAAAAAAATTTAATAAAAACTGTGCCGGCATTCTGATTTCACCACCTTGTTTATTAGAAAACCTGTCTCAGAGCTGCCTGTTTGTTCTTCAAAAAGTGCATCTGCTGATTCACGTTGAAAATATAATATCCAGGAAAGTGACGGATTAATTATCTCTAAGTACGGCGTCAATATAGATTTGCGGATTTAATAATGTTTCTGCCGCATCCTGAACATAAACAGACATCGGTTCAGCGCCTATACCTAAAGCAATTGTTCCGATAGCTAAAATACAAGTTGAAACAATCCATCCTTTCTTCGCAGGCACTTCTTCATCTTTACTGATAATTGTTTCTCCCCAGAAACTTGTGAGGAAAACACGTAAAAGGGAGTATAAAACGAAAATACTCGAAATAAACGCAAGAGCTAATAACACATATGCTCCGCCTTCTACCGCTCCTTCACCAATCAGCACTTTACCGATAAAACCACTCAACGGCGGTATGCCGGCTAGAGATATCATTGTCAGGAAGAATAACCATCCAAGCAGCGGATGGTTTTTAATCAGTCCGCTGATTTCATCCAATTTCGTTTGCCCGGTTACCGCAATCATGGTACCTGCCAGTAAAAAGAGCAGTGATTTTATAATTATATCGTGCATCAGGTAATAAATAGACCCTTCTATAGCAGCTGGAGTCGCAACGGCTAAACCAACGAGAATAAATCCAACTGCTATAACGACATTATAAGCAACAATTAGTCTGATATCTTTATAAGCAACAGCACCAATGCTTCCACCGATTAACGTTAACCCTGCTAAAATACCAATTAACGTATGTGTCCATTGCGGTTCATGATTAAAAATCAATGTAAACACGCGGAACATCGCATAAATTCCGACCTTTGTCAGCAAAGCACCGAACATAGCTGCAACCGGCGTGATAGGAACAGAATAAGAGCCCGGCAGCCAGAAGTATAAAAATAGGCCCGCTTTTAATGCAAATACAGTTAAGAATACAACACTAATGACCGTTATTGCTGGAGTCTGCCCATTTTCTGCGACACGTTCTGCTATATGCGCCATATTTAAAGTCCCGACGGTTCCATATAGATAAGCAATAGCTACCAGGAAAATCCAAGAGGAGACAACATTGATAATCACATATTTTATCGACTCGCGAAGCTGCCGTTTCTTACCGCCAAATGTTATCAACACGTAAGAAGCAAGAAGCATAATTTCAAAGTTTACAAACAGGTTAAATATATCTCCTGTCAGGAAGGAACCATTCACTCCGGCTATCAGAAAAAGAACAAACGAATAATAATAATTCTTTTCAAACTGGGATTCCACCGAAGAAAAAGAATAGATGACACATGCGGCAGCAACAATACTTGCTGTCAATACCAGAAGCATCGAAAAACTATCCGCAACAAATAAAATTCCAAATGGCGGTTCCCAGCCGCCAAAATCAAGACGCATCACACCATTTTGCTGAATCAGGTGCAGCACATAAATACTTGTACCAATATTGGCTCCGAAAACGAGTAAGGACAGCGTTCGCTGCACCTTCACATAAGGCTTTAAAAAGAAAAGAACAATACCGGTTAAAACAGGGAGCATCATTGGTATAACAATTAAATTATTCATCTGGATCCCCCTTCAGCTTATCTAATTTATCTGTTCCAACTTCTTGATAAGTTCGATAAGCAAGAACGAGAGAAACTGCAGTTACCGCAAAACCGATAACAATGGACGTTAAAATCAAAGCCTGAGGAAGCGGATCTACTGGATTTCCCTCTCCAACAATCGGTGCCGTCCCGGTTTTTAATCCAGCAACAGTCATAATGATAAGATGTGCTGCATGTGTTAAAATCGCCGTTCCAATGATGACTCGGATGATATTCTTTGACAGCAACAGATACGTTGCTACAGTTACTAATACACCTGCCAGGATGGTTACTAACGTTTCCATAATTACTCATCCTCACTAATACTTAATAAGATTGTGACAACAACGCCGACAACTGCCAGCGCAACACCCGCTTCAAAAAGCGTAACAGTGGTCAATTCTATTTCACCGAAAAAGGGAACCTGAAAGTAATCAAAAGTTTGTGTTAAAAAGTTTTTACCAAACACTAATGCTCCAAACCCTGTCCCCACGGATAAAAATGCCCCAAAGGCGGCTACCAATTTAAAGTCAATAGGCAGTCCTTTCTGAATGGTTTCAATATCATATACAATAAACAACAAGACCAAAGCTGAAGCAAGTACCAGACCGCCGCTAAAACCGCCGCCCGGACTGTTATGTCCAGCAAAAAATAAATATACGGCCAGCGTTAAAATAATAAAGAAAACAAGTTTAGCCACTGTGCGGAGAATAACGTTATTTATCTTCAAACTGATCACTCTCCTTCTTGGCTCTCACCCGGATCATCGTATAAACACCAATTCCCGCAATTAAGAGCACAACCACCTCTAACATCGTATCAAATGCACGAAAATCGCCTAAAATGGCATTCACAATATTTTTTCCGCCTGCAAGCTCATACGAATTCTCGAAAAAGCTGGAGATGGTATCAAATGCTTTATTCCCCTGGACTGCCAGTGCAACAACAGTAAACACAAGTCCCACTCCAATAGAAATGAGCAAATTAAAGCTTTTCGTTTTCTTGGAAGTATCTTCTTTCTCCATCTCAGGCAAGAAATAATAAGCTACCAGGAATAAAACAGTTGTAACTGCTTCAATAATCGTTTGTGTTAATGCCAAGTCCGGTGCACGGAATAAGACAAACAGAAGTGCAATACCAAAACCTAAAATACTATTTAATACAATGGCTGTCAGCCTTGATTTGGCAAATAAAATCGCGATTCCGGCTGTCATCATAGCCAGGACAATAAGCCATTCAAATCCGGAAATGGATGCATTCTCCGGCAATGTAAATTGATAAGCTCCTGTGATAATAAATGTCCCGCCGATGGCCAAAATGAAAAAGGCAAATATATATACCATATAATCACGTAAATAGCGTGTCATATATTTATTTGTAATAACCGTGGATTTATCTTCAATCTGGTCTAAAACAAAACCGTAAAATACATTAATGGACCATTTCTCCGGAAACAGTTTATATATACCTGACCAGTATTTTCTGGTAAGGAATAAAAAGATCCCGAACAGAACAACGCCAATGGTCATAAATAACTCCGGTTCGAACCCATGCCAAGCATGGATATGTGTCCCTAAGTCGGCTCCTTCTGCAGCAAATGTCGGGAAGATTCCGCTCATAGCAGGCGTAATTAAATACTGCCCTATCACATTCGGCATAAAGAAAATAGCAATAACTAGCAATCCCAGTATCATTGGCGAAATCAGCATTCCCGGTTTGGGCTCATGTGCCGGATGCTCTAATTTCTCCTCTTTATATGGTCCAAGGAATGTTTTTACAACAAATACCATTGCATAAACAAACGTAAATATACTTGCTATCCAGGCAACAATCGGGATAGCCATCCCCCATGTCCCTAAGCCGAAGAAACTTGCTTCTGTAATATCCCGCGAGGATATAAAAAATAATTCTTTACTTAAGAAACCGTTAAACGGCGGTAAACCTGCCATAGACATACTGCCAATTGTCGCAACCGTAAACGTGACTGGCATTAATGTAATGAGTCCGCCTAACCGGCGAATATCCCGGGTACCTACACTATGGTCCACGACACCAACAACCATAAACAAGGCGCCTTTAAACGTTGAGTGGTTCACTAAATGGAACAAGGCTGCAAAGGTTGCTCCTGTATACACTACTGATTCACTTGAATACCCCATATAAAGTGCAGCAGATCCCATACCGAACATACTCATAATCATTCCCAGCTGACTGATGGTAGAATAAGCCAGTAACGCCTTTAAATCGGTTTGGCGTACCGCATTAAAGGATCCCCAGAAGAGCGTAAATATCCCAACACCTGTAACGGCCCAGAACCAGACTGCTTCTCCTCCGAAGACCGGAGTAAATCGGGCAACCAGGTAGATCCCCGCTTTTACCATCGTTGCCGAATGCAGATAAGCACTGACCGGTGTCGGTGCTTCCATGGCATCCGGAAGCCAGATATGGAACGGAAACTGTGCTGATTTCGTAAAAGCTCCCAGCAGTACAAGCAGCATAGCTGGTATAAATAAAGCATCCCCGCTGATCATACTTACATTAGCAATAACTTCCCGAATACTCCAAGTATCCGCCATGGTGCCAACCATGATAAAACCGACCAGCATGGAAATACCACCGGAAACAGTAATAATTAATGATTTCTTGGCACCCTCTCTGGAACGTTTCCTTTGGTACCAAAATGCAATCAACAGGAAGGATGAAATACTTGTTAATTCCCAAAACACATATAGAACTAACATATTATCTGACATCACAATACCTAACATTGCTCCCATGAAAAGCATAAGGTATGTATAGAACGTGCCTATTGGTTCCTTGAATGAAAGATAATAAATGGAATAGAGAATGACAAGTGCTCCGACTCCAGTAATTAATAATGCAAATGTTAAACTGAGTCCATCTAAATAAGCTGTTATATTTATTCCATAGCTTGGAATCCAATTCATTGTCTGTACAATTACTTCACCACCGGAAATAGTTGGGATAAGTGAAGCAAGGAAAATAAATAATCCGATTGGCACCAGGATAACAAACCAGCCAACGTGCAATTTTTTCACATATTTATATAAAAAAGGTATCATTGCGGCAGCTAAAAAAGGTATAAAAATAGCCAGTACTAAAGTTGACAAACGGAAACCTCCTATCACTTCATTGATTTCTTGATAGTGTGTTCATTATGGTGAAAAATTTGCACACATTCTTTTCATGCTAGTGCGTTCTTAATGAATGGCCCATTAAAACGAACGCAACAGATACTAATGGTTATTTTGCACTTAAAATGCTAATCTAATGATAATGGATGTTTAAAAGCCGGCAAAGACATAAAGAGCCGTCTGTTCATGCCTGTTTTATGCCTAAAGAACACTTTCAGCATATAGCGTCATGGAGTGTGGTAAAAGGCAGAAACGCACTTTGTTTGGCTTAAAAGAATTTGATCCAGCGGGTGCTTTTCACGACATGAAAGCTTTTAGTCATTCAGAATGTTCAAAGCGCATTTTCTTTCCATCATTCATATGTCCCTTATTGAAAAAAGGAAAAGTGCGAACACTTATACTGTGAAAATACGTGGTAAAGTAGTAAGCCTTTCTTGCAGTAAATACAAAGGCATGACGAGGTGTTATAATGGTTGTTCAAAAAGTCTGATAAAACGGCATATCATTGATCTTCACGATATCTTTATCACGGAGGGAGAACCATCCGGCACACTCCCGTTTTCAAACAGAGAATGAAATATACATCTGTTTCGCCGGGGTTCAGGTGAGTTAATTCCCTGAATCACTCAGGCTAAACCTATGGGAGGACAAGGAAACAGACTATGTTCGCAACGTCTGCACTAGTACATCCTGGGACTTCATTTACTCGTCCCATCGAAACCTCCATCTAAATAAAGTTTTGTTTTATAAACGTTGCTGGAGCACACACACTAAAACATGAATTCTTCATAATCACACATAAATATTATACAAAAAATCAGCTGTTTTTGCATGTCTAACGTTGTGACACCTTTATCATATTTTTATGTTGACGTATTTTTTATTTCTTTCCAGGAAAAGGAAACCCCTTTACAATAGCTTCACAACAAAGGAAGAGATTAACTTGATGAGGAACTTTTCAGGCAAAAAACATGGAAAATCAATTATTTTTCATCTAGTACTATACGAATCTAAAATTACATGTTAAAATGATACGGTTTAAAGGATAAGACTTCCTTACAAAACAGTTAATTAAGAAGGTTTACGCCTTCTGTTTTCAGGTCAAATATAAATAAAAGCAATTCGGTTCCTATTCAGATAGATATAGATGTTTTAAAACGAAATAAAAAGTAAATGACTATATAGAGAAAGGTGCGGTAGAAACGATGAAAAAAATCAGAGGTCGCATGGACGAAAGTATTTTAGTATGTGTTTATTATGGTCCTAATGGTGAACGTCTTATCCGCCGGGGTCATAAACTGGCACAAAACATGGACTGCCCATTGTATGTTTTAACAGTAGATGCCCTTCCTTATGACGAATTTGATGCAGAAAAATCAGGTTTTGTCGAACATTGGAAAGAACTGTGCGAAGAATTGGATGTAGAAGAATTTATTATTCGTGATAAAGAAAAACGATCTGTAAGAGCCATCAAAGAAGTGGCACACAAATATAATATTACCCAAATTATTATTGGTCAGAGTGCACAAAACCGCTGGGAAGAGATTACAAAAGGTTCTTTTGTCAATGTACTTCTCCGGGAAATTTCATTTATTGACCTTCACATTGTTTCCGTAGACCGTACATTAAAAAGTACCGATGATACGATTTATGAAAAAGGGGTACGTGCGTTTATTCAGGAAGACAGTGAAATACCTGGCCAATACCGTTTAAAATTCACCCGCTCTAAGCACAACTTATACGAGGGGATTTTCTACAAAGAAATTGGAACAGATTTTAATAATGGTGTATTCAAATTCATTAATAATAAAGGAAAAACATCCCAGGTTCATATTACAGAAAATGTTTGTACAGGTGAGTTAAAAGAGCCCCCAAACATTGCGAAATCCATTCATTAAAAAAGACTCCTGCAACGGCGCTGCCCCCGAAATCCAGTTTGTTCCTTCTGTATTTCGGGAGACTGCACCGATAACGGAGTCTTTTTTCATTGCGTCCAGCCCTTGTACATTTCTGGAACCCTGCTCGCAAATACAGGAACTTCCTTGCGTATCCGGTCAACATTGGAAACAGTAATGGTCTCCACCAATGTTTCTTCATTGTTTTCTGACCCTTCTTTGATGATGTTTCCCCATGGATCAACTACTAACGAGGTTCCGCAAAATGAAACGCTGTCATACTCACCAACCCGATTACTGGAAATAACATAGCACTGATTTTCAATTGCCCGTGCCAGTTGGAGTGCCTTCCAATGGTCCTTACGTGCAGATGGCCATTCGGCTACTATATAAATCACTTCGGCTCCAGCTAGAGCCAACTCCCTAGCTAATTCCGGAAAACGGAGATCATAGCAAATAAGTAATCCCATTTTCACACCATCCAGTTCAAATACATGCGCTTGCCTTTTTCCGCCTGCTAAATACGCCGGTTCATTTAACATCGGAACCAGATGAATTTTATCGTACGTATATACCTCTTCTCCAGCATGATTAACAACAAGCGCTGTATTGTAGATAGCGCCATCTACTTTATTGGCAAAAGACCCGCCAATAATATGCACATGGTATTGTTTAGCCAACTCTTTTAAAAAGCTTCGTGTCGGTTCTCCATCCAAATCCGCAATTTCCTCTAGTTGCTCCAATGTATATGCTGTCGTCCACATTTCCGGGAGAACAATCACATCCGGCTTATCCTTTTCCACCCGTTCTGCCAGCCATTTTCTGATGCGTTTCCGGTTACGCTCCGGATCACCGGGAATAATATCCATTTGGTAAATCGCATGCTTCATCTTATTCACACCTCTCCTTCTTATTTTATTAACTACCTACCTTGTATCTTATCTTCTTATCTATAAGAATAAGTGTCAACCTGCATACATACCTTTCTACAAAGAAGTTTTGCAGGCAACCTCTAATCGATATACATGACAGTAACCAAAAAGCATAATAGAATAGAGGATAGTACAAATGACTGGGAGGAAGGATACGGTATGCAGATTGAACATATTCTAAACGAACTAAAAGATCGTACGCCGGCATTAATGGGACATCAGCATTTTAAACGGTCTTCTGTGCTTATTCCTTTGGTTGAAGTAGATGGAGAAACACATATCCTGTTTGAAATCCGTTCCATGAACTTAAGAAGTCAGCCTGGAGATGTTTGTTTTCCCGGCGGACGAGTTGATCCAGAGGATAAACACCCTGCCCATACCGCCATCCGGGAAACCACAGAAGAGCTCGGTATTATTGAGCAGGAGATATCGGACCCTATACCACTCGATTATATCGTGAACGACTTAGGAAGAATCATCTACCCTTTTATCGGAAAGCTGAAAACGATAGAAAATATTCTGCCTAATCCGGACGAAGTAGACCAAATTTTCACCGTTCCGCTTTCTTTCTTTTTAGAAAATGCGCCCAAAAGATACCAGGTACACCTGGAAATAAAACCCGAAGATAACTTCCCTTACCATCTTATTGTTGGCGGAGAGGATTATGAATGGCGTGTGCGGACGATGGAGGAGCTCTTCTATCAATATGATGATAGAACTATCTGGGGACTAACAGCTAAGGTTTTGGCGCACTTTATCAGTTTAATTACACATGAAAAAGACCGTTAATACGCTTATAAAACGTATCACGGTCTTTTTTCTACTATCCTTTTTTAGTTGCGCATTTCTAAAGAAGAAGGGAAATATCCCCTTCCCTCTTCCGCTCTGTTGAAGTAGCTGATTAGATAGCATCCTGTTTCCAAATATGCACAATTCCTTTATCATGCTCCGTACGGATTAAGCGGCCGATTCCTTGCTTTAAACGAAGCTGCATATATGGCAAATCAATTTCTGCGAATGGATCCGCTGCATGTTTCCGTTTAGCTTTAAAAACAGGATCATCGGGTGGATACGGCAAGGATGCAATAATAACTTGGGTTAATGCCTCACCTGGCACATCCAGCCCTTCCCATAAGTGATGCGCACAAAGAACCGAAGACGTGTTAAGTTGAAAAGCACGAACAATTTTACTGATTTCGTTATCCCCTTCAAATATAAAGTCAAAAGACCAGTCCCGTGCATCCGCCCAGTGCCGGAATGCCTGCATCTCTTCTTCAGAACGGAATAAAATCAGACTGTGCCCTTCGTTATCCTGAAGCTGTTCCGCAATCCCTTCGTATTTTTCTGTTGCATCTGTATAGCTATGTTCCGTTATTGTACGCACTTCCTCATAATCAAATGGAGATGCAACAGAAAATGAGCTGTACGTATCCACACCTAAACTTTTCGCAATGTAAGAGAAATCTCCATCCTGAGAAAGGGTTGCTGAAGAAAACACAAAGGGAATATTTTTCTGAAATACTTCTTCCCGGAGAACATTTTCAACCAATCTCGGCATAATAACCAGACTGGTTTCATCGCCATCTTCTTCTAACCAGTAGACCCCTTCGTCATCTTTCAGGAAAATCGATAAACCATACGCAAAGAATTCCAAATACTCTTCAATAATTTTTGTATGATACGCATCGATTGTAAACAGCTCTGCGTCAAAAACAAGTTCTTCTAACAGTTGCTGGACCATTTTCTCTAACCGTTCTGCCATCTCTCTCATCTTTTTATCTTGCGGGATTTCCAGCCGGTTGGAACCTTCCACATGAACAGCTATCTCTGAAATATAGTCAAACCAGTCATCATGGAGTGCCATAATATCTTCTGCTAATTGCAGCGATTCTTCCCGCACATCCTGACCCTGGTAGCCTGTCAAGACATTGGTGAGATTCTGATAGTTAAAACGGTAGGTCAAGCCCTTCTGCGCGGCAAATTCCAACAAGTGGCCTTCATCAAAGACAACGGCACTTGCTTCCGGAAGCAGCGGTAACTGTCCTTCCCTGATCCGTGATTCCTTTGTCCAGACATGCTCCATATAAAAATCATGCGAGCAAATAATCAAATCTTGGGCATGACGATAATATTCGCGGTGTAATGTCTGGGCACTGCGATGTCTGAAATCACATGTTGCACATTGCTTCAATGGATCCCAGCCAATCTGTTCCCATTGCTTATCCGAGAGCCACGGGTAATCTTTCCGGTCCCCGTAAGGATAAAAAGATTGCATCGAAATGCCCTGGTCAAAAACAAAATCTGGCACAGCATCATAGACATCAAGAATATCTTCATCTTCTGTATATTCAGCTAACGGATCCAATTTTTTCATACACAAATAGTTTTCACGTGCTTTGGCAAGCCGGACATCTACTTCTAACCCCAGTGTTTTCTCCAGCTTATCTATATCTCCACCTTCTTTGACCAGCTGCTCAATCAACGTTTCATCCGCACAGGAAATAATAACCG
The DNA here is from genome assembly GCF_900166635.1 of Oceanobacillus timonensis. Classification (NCBI taxonomy): domain Bacteria; kingdom Bacillati; phylum Bacillota; class Bacilli; order Caryophanales; family Bacillaceae; genus Oceanobacillus; species Oceanobacillus timonensis. The sequence goes on along the minus strand of NZ_LT800497.1, from coordinate 395,938 downwards.
GCTTTCGCTGGTAACGGGCATAGCAAATAGCATATAAGAGATAAACAATCGTTTTACCTGTTCCGACACCTGCTTCCGCAAAAATCGTTTTTTTATTTTTAAAAGCCTGTTCCAGCTGAAATGCCATGTAAATTTGTTCATCACGCAACTCAAAACCTTGTTCTGGTAAAATATCATAAAAAACATCGCCGATATAATCACCCAAGCGATCAAAAAATTGTTCGTTTTTTGCTACTGTAAATGGGATTGATTTCATTCCTGCCATATACAACTCCTTTTCTATTTTACATCTATTAAAACACGTTTTGTTGAACTTATAGAATAAAAGCACTCTTCATCGTACCATTATTTCTAAAAAGCTAGCAAGCTATTCACTTGTACAGCCTAAAATAAATTCTTACTGTTAATAAATTGATTTTTTTGAATAAATCATTCTTTTCATCCGTGTAAACTACAGCTACTCTCTTGATGACATCGCCTTCATAATTTGTTACGCTAGTATCTGAACAGAGAACGTTTCAATTCAAATAAGGGGTGTAAACAATGAAGAGAGTTGTCCTTGTCGGAGGTGGATATGGCGGTATCAAAACACTGCTTGGCCTGCTCGGTCAAACATTATCCGATGATATACATATAACGGTTATTGATCGTAATCCTTTTCGTTCATTAAAAACCGAGTTCTATTCCATTGCTGCAGGTACTTCGGCAGATCATGATGTCCGCGTTGATTTCCCTGCGGATTCTCGTGTGACGTATGTTTTTCGGGAAATTACTAAAATGGATATAGCTAATAAACAAATTGTGATTCAAGATGAAGATTCTGTTGTTCCTTATGATTATTTAATTATCGGATTAGGCTGCGAGGACAATTATCATGGAATTACCGGAGCTGAAGAATTTACAGAAAGTGTTCAAACCTTTGCTAAAGCCCGAAAAGCTGGTGTTGCAATCGGAAACTTAAAAGCTTACGGTAAAGTATCTGTTATCGGCGCCGGATTAAGCGGTATTGAGGTTGCTTCAGAAATTCGCGAAAGCAGACCAGATTTAAATATCCGCTTGCTTGACCGCGGGAACACCGTATTAAAACCGCTGGACAGCAAAATTCAATCCTATGTCGAAAAATGGATGGCAGAAAATAACGTCGATGTTATTCATAACTCAACAGTAGAATATGTAGAAAAAGATGGCGTATGCAATAATGGTGTATGTTATTTAAATGATGTCACTATCTGGACTGCAGGGGTACAACCTAATTGGCTGGTGCGGTCATTGCCATATGAAAAAGACAATCAGGGAAAAGTTGTTGTGAACGATTTTTACCAGGTGCCGGAAGATCCATCCGTCTATGTTCTAGGGGATTGTGCATCAAGTGAATTCTCCCCAAGCGCCCAGCTCGCCGGGCTGCAAGGGGAACAAATTGCGGAAATACTGCTTGCCATTTTAAACGGAAAACAGCCGAAACAGCCAAAACCGCTAAAATTAAAAGGAACATTAGGTTCCTTGGGCAAATCAGACGGTTTTGGAAATATGGTCAAAAAGCCAATGACAGGACTATTGCCAAGACTCGCTAAATCAGGTGTGCTATGGTTGAGTAAACGCCATTAAAATTTAAAAATGCCGGGCCGCTTCATTGCCAGCCCGGCATTTTTATTTATCTAATTCTTCCAGCATGTCTTCGATTGCTTTAGCAACACCATCTTGCTCATTCGATACCGTTTCATACTGACATAGGTTCTTAATCTGATCTGCGGCATTTTCCATCGCCACACCACGTCCGGCCATTTCCAGCATGCTGGCATCGTTCCAATTGTCCCCGATTGTCATAACATCTTGCATGGACCAGCCTTCATTCTCAATATATTTTTGAATCGCTAAACCTTTCTGCGCTTTGGGATGGTTAAACTCCAGATTTGTTTCTCCCGAAGAAGTGATAACAGCCCCCGGCTCATCACGAAGCTTTTTCTTCGCATCCTCCAGCTGCTTTTCTTCAAACGCAAACGTAAGAATTTTATAAATTTCGGTATGCTCATCTTGCAGCGCTAACTGTAACTGTTCAACAAAAACAACCTGTTCCAGCTGAAACCGCTGCTCTACCGTTTCACGCATTTCCTGCTCGGAAACATCCGGATTAGATGTACGCATAATATCCATCAACACTTCTAAAAAATGTTCCCGGCTTTCTGAAAGCACACCTTTGTTGGTAAATAGCTCTACATACATACCCAATTTACTGCATTCATCAGCGATACGCGCAGCGACCGATTTATCCATTGGGATACTATTTATTATTTTTTCATTCTCCTGATATGTGACCGCTCCATTCAAACTGACCACCGGACACGTAATCCCGGCAGCTTGAAGCGGTATATTTGCAGCTTGATAAGATCTTCCTGTTGCTACAATAAATTCAATTCCTTGATTGATTGCTTCTTTTACTGCTTTTGCATTCGCTTCACTTATTTCACCATTTTCATTAAGTAAAGTTCCGTCCATATCTGATGCAATTAATTTCATGATACCTAACCGCCTTTTCGATAAAATAAAGCTGTTAAAAAGCTGATAAGGAGTACGGCTTTCAAATGACAAGCCCATTCTCCTGATTATCTGCATACTTTCTTTATATTCCCATTTTCAGCTTTTTTACACCCTCTATTTATTTTCAATAATAAAATGATTGAAACCCGAGTAAGAGCTTCAATCATTCCACTTCCATATTCACTATACCTTATCTGCATCAGATGATTCCAGTAATTTCTCTGCTTTATCCATTTGTGCTAAAACACTTTGTTTTGCTGTACCGCCGGCAGCTGCTCTTGCATTCACAACCGTTTCAGGCTGTAACGCTTCAAAAATATCTTCTTCTACAACAGCCGAATATTGTTTAAACTCCTCCAAGCTTAAATCCAGCAAATAAATACCTGCTTGAATACAGTTTAAAACAACCTGCCCAACCACAGCATGCGATTCACGGAATGTCAGTCCTTTATTGACCAGATAATCCGCTAAATCCGTCGCATTAGAATAATCATTCGTCACCGCTTTATACATGCTGTCCTGATTGACTTTCATCGATGCAATCATTCCAGCAAAAAGCTGCAAGGCCCCTTTCAATGTCTCATGAGAATCAAACATGCCTTCCTTATCTTCCTGCATGTCTTTGTTGTATGCAAGTGGCAAACCTTTCAATGTCGTCAGCATCCCCATCAAGTTTCCGTAAAGGCGACCGGTTTTCCCCCGGACAAGCTCAGCTACATCCGGATTCTTCTTCTGCGGCATCATACTGCTTCCGGTTGTATACGAATCATCCAGCTCAACAAAGTTAAATTCCGCACTTGACCACTGCACGAGTTCTTCACAAAGCCGGGATAAATGCGTGCCGATTAACGATCCATTTGATAGGAACTCCACGACAAAATCACGATCGCTGACCGCGTCCAGGCTATTCTCACAAATCCCTTCAAAATCAAGCTCGTGAGCGACAAATTCGCGATCAATCGGAAAAGTGGTGCCTGCAAGCGCTCCGGCTCCTAATGGCGATTTATTCACCCGCTTCAGGCTGTCCTCCAGACGCTCTACATCGCGCTGAAACATAAATACATATGCCATCATATGGTGTGCAAATAAAACCGGCTGTGCACGCTGTAAGTGCGTATATCCAGGCATGATTACATCGATATTCTCCTTTGCCTGACCAATAAGTGCCTGCTGTACAGATTTCAATAGTACAATCAGCTCAGAAACAGCTTCTCTGGCATACAGGCGCATATCCAACGCCACCTGATCATTTCTGCTGCGACCGGTATGCAATTTGCCTCCCACTTGTCCAATTTCTTCAATCAGGAGTCGCTCCACATTCATATGAATATCTTCGTCCGTTTCTGACAGTTCCGCTTCTCCGGCCTCAATCTTGCTGAGAACTTTTTTCAATCCTGCTGTAATCTGATCCGCATCATCAACTGAAATAATATTGCACTTTTTCAGCATAGCCACATGAGCCAGACTGCCTTTCACATCATACTTCGCTAATTTCTGGTCAAAACGAATCGACGAGGCATACTCGTCGACTAGTTCATTCGTAGGTTTTGTAAATCTTCCACCCCATAATTTCACGGTTTCACAGCTTCCTTTACCTCTAATTTTACTTTTTCAATTGATTTATTGCCTTGGGGACCATTCACGGCAGAATGTACCTGTGTTGGCAGGCCCCATAATTTAATAAAGCCTAAAGCTGCTTCATGGTCAAACGCATCCGCCTTATTATAAGTGGCTAAGTCAAAATCATATAAGGAGCTGGCTGACTCTCTGCCAACAACCTGCGCTTGCCCTTTATACAGTTTTACTTTTACTGTGCCGGATACATGCTGCTGCGTCTTCTCAATAAACGCCTGCAATGCTTCTGTTAACGGAGAATACCATAATCCGTAGTAAACGGCCTGAGACAGCTTCTGCTCAACAACCGGTTTAAATTCCGCTACTTCCCGAGGTAACGTTAATGCTTCCAGCTCCTGATGTGCATTGATGAGTGTCATCGCAGCCGGTGCTTCATAAACCTCTCTTGATTTGATGCCGACTAAACGGTTTTCCACATGGTCAATTCTGCCAACTCCATGTTTGCCGGCAATTTCATTCAATGTAAGAATCAATTCGTCCAAGTCCAGTTTTTCGCCATCTAAGGAAACTGGCTTTCCTTGTTCAAACGTAATTTGCACGGTTTGCGGCTCATCCGGCGCATCGATTGGATCCTGGGTTAAATCAAATGCATCCTGTGGTGCTTCCGCCCATGGGTCTTCTAAAATACCACATTCGTTACTTCTTCCCCATAGGTTTTCGTCAATGCTATAGGGGCTGTCTTTTTTAATTGGAATCGGAATCCCATGCTCTTTCGCATATTCAATTTCTTCTTCTCTAGACATAGCCCATTCACGAACCGGCGCAACAATCTGCAGATCAGGATTCAGTGCTGTAAATGCGACATCGAAACGTACTTGGTCATTTCCTTTTCCAGTACAGCCATGCGCAACTGCCACAGCTCCTTCTTCTTCTGCAATATCCACCAATATTTTGGCGATCAATGGACGGGATAGTGCAGAAATTAACGGATATTTCCCTTCATAAAGCAGGTTAGCCTGTAATGCCGGCAGGACATATTCATCCGAATAAAGTTTTTTGGCGTCAATCACATACGATTTGATTGCTCCAACATCCAGTGCTTTTTGCTTTACGAACTCCAAGTCTTTTCCTTCTCCAACATCCAATGCTACCGCAATTACATCATAATTATATTTATCCTGTAACCACTTTACCGCTACAGATGTATCTAATCCTCCAGAATAAGCTAAAACAATCTTGTTTTTTGCCACTTAAAAAATCCCCTCTCGTAAATATGCTGTTATCGAATTATTATGCATCATTATGTATAATAATGCAAGGGATATTTGAAACTTTTTTTATTTTTTCGAGGAATTCTATTTTGGTACTGTCAATGCGGGTAATTTCTGGTTTTCTATTTATTTTCCGGAAACATAAATGACAAGGTATATGAGCATTTATTCCAAAAAAATATCCTTTTACAGTGAAACGATAATGTATATTTTTGTATGTAAAAAGACGTTCCTCCTAAAAAGAACGTCTCCTTTGTCTGTTTATATTTTCTTTACTGCTTCACTAATAGTACTTTCTCCAGCAATCAAATCAAAGCCTTTCTGATACGTATTTTGAGCTTCGAGCACTTCAACAATGGTAGCTGCAACGTCTTCACGCGGAATATTGCCCCGGTCCAAGTTTTCACCTGCCAGAATTTTTCCTATGCCCGGTTCATTCTGCAATCCGCCCGGGCGTACAATGGTATAATCAAGACCACTCTGCATTAGCGTGTCATCTGCAAAGTGCTTTGCCACCATATACGGTTTAATTGGACTATCCGCCCAACTATCCCGATTATGCGCTTGGAAAGCACTTACCATGACAAAACGATTCACATTGGCTTTTTTCGCAGCTTCAATCGATTTGACAGCTCCGTCTAAATCAATGAGCAATGTTTTATCAGGGCCGGTATGTCCGCCAGATCCTGCTGTAAACACAACAGCATCTGCTCCTTTTACCACAGTTTCTAAATCAGATATGCTGCCTTCTAAATCAGCTAAAACAGCATGAATTCCTCTGTCTTCCAATTCTTTTTTCTGCCCTTCTTTACGAACCATTGCTGTAACTTCATGTTGTTCATGTGCTTGAAGCTGATTGACAAGATGCTTTCCAATTTGTCCGTTTGCTCCGATAACTACTACATTCATTTCATATCCACCCCTTTGCATCCTTCTTCTAATGTATTGTTTTCCCTTCCATAAAATATCCAAACATGTTTTAAGTAGATGGGTATATATCCAAATAAGAATGCGCTACTTTTTCTATTAAAAAAGAATGACCCTTCAAAGCCATTCTATAAAATCTTATTCTATTATCCGAACCGTCCGGAAATATAATCTCCCGTGCGCTTATCTCTCGGGTTATTAAAGATATGATCGGTTTGATCATATTCTACAATTTCTCCATTTAAAAAAAATGCTGTTCTATCCGAAATACGTGCTGCCTGCTGCATGTTATGCGTTACGATAACAATTGCATAATCCTTTTTCAATTCCTGTATAAGTTCCTCAATACGCAAGGTTGATTTGGGGTCCAGTGCCGACGTCGGTTCATCCATTAAAATCACTTTCGGTTCAATCGCTAAACAGCGAGCAATACACAAGCGCTGCTGCTGTCCTCCGGATAAACCGTACGCATTATCATGGAGCCGATCTTTCACTTCATCCCAGATAAATGCACCACGCAGGCTCTTTTCAACGATCTCATCCAGTACTTTCTTATTCTTTATACCATGGATTTTCGGACCATAGGCAATATTTTCATAGATGGATTTCGGGAATGGATTTGGTTTTTGAAAAACCATACCAACCTTGGTGCGCAAGTCTTCCACCCGGAATGATTTATCTAATATATTTTTTCCTTTATAGGTTATCTGGCCAGATGTTTTTACAGTGGGAACCAACTCTACCATACGGTTCAACGTCTTCAAATAAGTAGACTTTCCGCATCCGGAAGGCCCGATAATAGCAGTAACTTCTTTTTCTCTGATATCCATATGAATATTTTTTAAAGCATGCGTTTCCCCGTACCATAAATGCAAACCTTTCGTATCGTAAACCACTTCTTTCGGTTCAGCAGGTTCTTTTTCGTAATGGTCTCTTACAAGTTTCAAATTTATTTGTTTTGTCATAACGGTACTCATGAGATAATCTCCTCTCTTTTGTCAGCGAATATCCTGTTTAATAACGTTGCCCGAATTTATTGCGGATGAAAATAGCAATCGAGTTTAACAAAAACAGGAATATCAATAATACAATAATCGTTGCGGCTGCTAGATTCGCATATTCTGCGACCAGGGACGAATCAATCGTCCAATAATACACTTGCATCGGTAAAGCCGTAAAAGTATCCAAAATACCGGATGGAAATGGGATTAATAAAGCCGGAATACCAAGCACCGTTAATGGAGCAGTCTCGCCGATAGCACGCGATAATGCTAAAATAGCTCCTGTTAAAATACCAGGTAACGCGGCTGGTAAAATAATACGGCGTATGGTCTGCCACTTGGTCGCTCCCATACCGTAAGATGCTTCACTCAAACTGCCCGGAACCGCCCGTAATGCTTCCTGTGCCGCTACAATCACTATTGGAAGAACAAGCAAGGATAAGGTTAATCCGCCCGCTAAGATGACATTGCCAAATTCCAAAGCTCGCACAAATAACGTCAGACCTAGTAATCCATACACAATCGACGGGACACCAGCCAAATTAGATATATTTGTTGCGATAATCGCATGCAGTTTCCCTTTCTTGGCATAAAGCTCCAGATAAATAGCTGTCCCTACGCCAATGACCATGGTTACCGGAATAACAACCATCATCAGCCAGGCAGTTCCTAAAATGGCTCCCATAATTCCCGCTCTGCTTGCATCAGTTGACAGATGATTCATCAGGAAATCCATATTGATATATTCGATTCCTTGCGTAAAAATACGGACAAGCAATACAGCAAGCACAACCAAGCCAAACAAGGTCGAGGCAAAGAAAAGCCCTTTAAAGCCTGTATTTTTCCGCACGCGGGATGACATACGCTTCTCAACTAGCACAGCATCCATATATTTCGTTGCCATCTCAGTACTCCTCCCTAAACTTCCGTGAAATATATTTTGCTAATAGATTCATCATGAGTGTGAAAACAAATAATGTTAACGCCACAGCATAAAGGCTGTAATAAATCGTTGTCCCTGCTGCTGCTTCTCCGCCGGCAACCTCTACAATATAGGCCGTCATTGTCTGCATCGACTGCGTGATATCAAAAGAGAAATTTTTCGAGCTTCCGCTGGCAATGGCAACAATCATTGTTTCCCCTATTGCCCGGGAAATACCGAGTACAAAAGATGCTACAATTCCGGATAACGCTGCTGGTATAACTACTTTAAACGTCGTCTCCAGTTTCGTTGATCCAAGTGCTAAGGCTCCTTCTCTGATGGAATTTGGAACAGAAGACATTGCATCTTCTGACAGCGAAGCAATCATCGGAATAATCATGACACCCATAATGATTCCCGGGCTGAGAATATTTGTCGCTTCGATGGAAGGAAAAATCATTCTCAGTAATGGCGTGATAAATGTAAATGCAAAGAATCCATATACAATTGTCGGTACACCAGCTAAGATTTCCAATAGTGGCTTCAACACTTTCCGCACATCATCTGGCGCATATTCACTTAAATAAATTGCCGACATCATCCCAATCGGTCCAGCTACCAGCATGGCAATAACCGTAGAGATAATGGTTCCATTTAATAATGGCAGAACACCGAATTCCGGATTTTGGCTTAACGGCTTTAACACCGTTCCTGTAAAGAAATCAAGAATTGGTACATTCCGGAAAAATGCAACGGATTCGGCAAACAACGTGTAAACAATGCCAACCGTTGTCAGAACCGATATCGACGCAATAAGTAATAACAAAGCTGGTATGAAGCGTTCCAATGTATGAAAGATTTTCTGCTTCTCTTTTTGTTGTTCAATCATTTCACTAACGGACAAACGGTTCTTATTATTTGCAGCCATTATTCTAAAGCCACCTTCCATTCTTTGAGAAATACATAACTTATCGCCAAACCCTGCTGGCAAAAGTCGTGTTTTTTTCATCCTGTACATCATAACTTTTATATTTTTAAAATAAGAGGAAGATGAGAAGTGAAGCCACACCGCTCATCTGTCTTCTTTTTATTTGATTCCTTCTAATGCTTCCAGCTGAGACGTGATTTCTTCATCGGGAATTGGCGCAAATCCTGTCTCACCAGCAACATTATTCGTATTTTCTAAAACATATTTTGCGTAATCAAGCACTTCCGGTTTTTCCTGCGCTTGGTTTACATTCAAGTATGTGAATACCGGACGTGTATAATCTGCATAAGGCCCATCTTCTGCAATGGTGTCCAGGGATGGCTCTACTGCACCTTCTCCAAAATCAATAGATACAGCGTTAATTGCATCTTGGTTGCTTTGATAATAACCGAAACCGAAGAAACCAATCGCATTCTTATCTTCTGAAACCAACGTTACTAATGTGGAATAGTCTTGTTGAAGATCAACCCCATCCACTAAATCCTGTTCTTCTAAAATCTCTTCGTAAAAGAATTCATAGGTCCCGTGATTTTCATTTGGACCATACGTTTGGATAGCTTCATCCGGCCAGGACTCGTCAATATCTGACCACTTTGTATAGTCACCAAGGAAAATGCCTTGTACCTGTTCCGGAGTTAACTCTGTTGCCCAGTCATTATCCGGATGTGTCACAATCGTTAAACCATCTAATGCAACCTTTAATTCTTGAACTTCCATACCCAATTCATCTGCTTGTGCTTGTTCTTCCTCTTTTATTTCCCGGGAGGCGTCATTAAAGTCTGTCCCGTTCTCCGTTAAAAACTTTTCAAATCCTGCGCTTGTTCCAGCACGACTGACCTCTACCGAAACACCCTGCTGTTCATTTATCATATAATCTTCCGCTAAACGTGCCATTAATGGATAGACTGTACCGGAACCATCAATAGCAACATTTCCTGACAATTCTTCATTATTATCCGATCCGGAATCATCTGCACCATCTGCATTTCCTGAACCACATGCTGCCAAAAACAGGAGTGCAGCAACAAAAAAGAATAAAGTAAATCGTTTCAAGCTCATCAAAGTGCCCCCTTAGATTGATTATCATTTTTTGGACGTCTTTTCTCCTAGTCCTTACTTTGAATTATAGAGAAGAATTATTAATATAGTTTGCTGTTAATGTAAAGAGTATGTAAATGATGTTTTGGGAGGCTATACAAGCTTGAAAAAAAACAGAAAATGCTTATCTATCAAGACTTCATTTTCTACTCCTCTATGCTTGTCCTATTTCGCTGATGAAAATAATAATGTGCTTCTCTTATTATCCTATGCACAGATATGTCATTTAGCATTCAAATTTTAAAACTGCAGCAATAGATTACATAGAGACAGTGCTGTTCACTTTTGACCTTTTCTAAAAATACTTGCTTTTTATTTTTTTATTTTTTATAATGACAATAATTCGTATTTATCTTTTATTAAAAGCATGGAAGAGGAAAAGTAAGGTTCACCTATTTTTTCACAGAGAACTTCGGCCGCTGAAAAGAAGTAAAAATAAGAACCCGAACAATGGCCTCTGAGCTTCGTGCTGAAAGTATCTATTGATATGAGTAGGTTCCGACGAGATTTGGTACTCGTTATCCATACCACAGTATCAAAGCTTCGTGCTTTCGTACTTGATGAGGCTGTATGTGTGAGCATGCAGTAAAATAAGGTGGTACCACGTCTATTCCAGCCACGTCCTTATCGTTGATTCGATTCGGGCGTGGTTTTTTAATTTCTAAAAAACCAGCCACTCATCGGCGAAAATGCAAGCTAACACAGAATAGGAGGATTTAAATGGGGAAAAATTTAGTCATTCAAACAGATTTTGGTCTTAGTGACGGAGCAGTCAGTGCAATGTATGGGGTGGCGCTTTCTGTCGATTCCAATCTTCGGGTATTTGATCTGACACATGATATTCCACAATATAATATTTGGGAAGGTTCTTACCGCCTCTATCAAACGCTGCCGTATTGGCCTGAAGAGACCGTTTTTATTTCTGTGGTTGATCCAGGAGTAGGAACTGCCAGACTCAGCGTCGTTGTAAAAACGGTGCATAATCAATATATCGTGACGCCGGATAATGGAACATTGACGCATATTAAAAAGGATATCGGCATCAAAGAAGCACGAATTATCGATGAAAAAACAAACCGGCTGCCCAGATCTGGTGAATCCTATACTTTCCACGGACGGGATATTTATGCATATACCGGAGCAAGGCTGGCTTCGGGGACAATCACCTTTGAAGAAGTCGGGAAGGCCGTTGATATAGACGATATTGTGGAACTAACCAAACCGGAAGCCGTTATAGAAGATGATACCGTCTACGGTAATATCGATATTTTAGATATTCGCTTTGGCAATCTATGGACCAATATTAGCCGGGAACTATTTCAAAAAATGCATGTGGCGCATGGAGATGCTTTTGAAGTTACCATCGCCAATAACCGGCAGCAGGTATATAAAAATATCATGACATACAGACATTCCTTTGCGGAAATCCGGCTTGGCGAACCGTTATTGTATGTGAATTCATTAGATAATCTGGGGGTAGCTATTAATCAGGGATCCTTTGCCAATGCATACCATGTAGAAACTGGACCTCATTGGCAAATTATTATCCGGAAAGCACCGAAAACAAATTGATTTTAAAAAAGGGATTGGGTTTTTAATTCACTCGACTTTCGCACCTAAGAATAAGCATATAACTCTTGCTGTACCAGGATGAACATGATTTCTATTATCATGCTTGCTTTGATTTCAATCATCTTTTTATTTTTGAACGGGATAGGGTGTATAGCTTCCGCTCCGGCCAACCACTCCGCTTTCCATGGGGACGGCTTCAGCTAACTTGAAAAGAAAACCGCTTTTCAAGTGGATCTTCAGCTCGCCCTGTTCCCATAGGAGTCTCCGTGGTTGTCCTGCGCTCTAATAGGATGCTACAGCGTTTGGAAGAAATACCCTCCTGATGAAGTGAGATGAAATAATCGCTTTTTAGCCTAAATAAACAATAATTCTGATGTTTCCAATGGTCGATTTAGCAGTTCAAATCATGACAGCATGGATCGTTCATGTCGAGCATAGCTTGCATGCACAGAAATGGCTGATTGCTGAACATTTTTACCATGCACCACGAAAAAGGTGTTCTATCTGATCTAACTTGTATTTGTTCAGCTATTCCGTGTATAGAATCTCCCACTAGCGGAGGCGGACCGTTTTGACTCCTGAGGGATCAGCACCATCTGAAGATGCCCTTTTTCCAAGTGCTCTTCTTGGCAAAAGTTAGCTGAAGAGCGTGCCCCTAGGAAAGCAAAACGGTCCGCCGCAGCGGTAGCTTGACACCTTATCTTCTATTCCTTGTCAAGGGAGTTAGCAAAGGAACGATCAACTCCTGTTTCTCTGGAAATGAAGCTACTTTTTAAAGTGCGAAAGTTGAGTTATAAAAAAGGGACGGGATTTTTAATTTACTAAAACCCCGTCCCTTTTTCCAGATATTTCAACTGTATTGCCATCACTGTACCGTATGATGCGCACTTTCCTGCAATTCCATTGTACCATCTGTCATTTGATATACTTTATCGCAATCATCAATCAATCGGGTATCATGCGTCACCACAATCGTTGCTGTCTGCCTTTCTTTTGTAATTCTTTTCAGCATATGCATCACCTCAAACGCGCGGTCAGAATCAAGTGAGGCAGTTGGTTCATCGGCTAAAATAATACTTGGGTTGGTATAGAGTGCTTTGGCAATAGCAACCCGCTGTTTTTCTCCGCCCGATAAATCTTTCGGAAAGTTACGGATTAAATGATCAATCCCCAGAGACTGATAAAGTTCTTCTGCTTCCTCTTTTTGCATATTTCCTTTCTTCACCTTATCCAACAATTGCATTTGCTGCCCAACATTTAAATAAGGAACAAGATTGGATGCCTGCAAAACAAAGCCTACTTCTTTCAGTCTTAATGCAGCACGATGTTTCTCCTTCACATCTGTCAAAGCTGTTCCATTAAGCCTAATTTCTCCTTCTGTCGGCGTCTGCAGCCCGCCGGCAAGGGTTAAAAATGTACTTTTCCCAGAGCCGGAGGGACCAATAACAGCAATTAATTCTCCTTTTTCCGCTTCAAAATCCGTTTCCTTCATTGCCTCTACTTTCGTTCTGCCCGACTCAAAAGTTTTCTGTACTTTGTTCAATTCTAAAATAGCCATATTTCTTTATCCTCCTATCGCTTTTAACGGATCAATTCGTACAATGGTCTGTACAGAAATAAGTGCGCCAATGACCGAAACAGCAATCAGGATAAGTCCGTACAGCAGCATTTCCATATATTGAAAGGCCACTGGCACAGCCACCGGTAAAAAGAATCCTGTTAGGACAGCCAAAACCAATCCAATGATTACACCTGCTAAAGCAAGCAAAAATGTTTGCGCGACAACAGAGCCGGCCAAATATCTGGAGGATATGCCTTGAGCCTTCATTACCCCGAAAATACTTATCTTTTGAATGGTAAGCACATAAAGAAAAATTGCCAGTACTACTGCAGATATAATAAATAGAAAATAGATCATTAAGGTTAACGTTACATTCTGTTCCGTATAGCCCGGTAAATTCTCTATAAATGTTTCTGTATCAACGACCTGTAACGCTTCATCTGCTTCCACACTATCCAGATGATCTGTACGAATAACAAAGGCATTTACTGCATTCTCCGTACTTTCCGCTGTTTCCCCATATTGGATCGTCTCCAGCGTATCCTGATCAGTAAACAGGACGGGCGCTGCATTAAATCGGGCATTATCCGTAAATCCTGCGATTTCTAACGTTTCATCTGTGGAAGATAGAGAAACTTCATCACCGATTTCAAAGCCATCTTCTTGTAAGGTGTCATCCGCTATTACCTGACCCTCATCTGCAAAGGCCTGCCCTTCTGTAACATTTGGCATGATAAAGGAGTCTGTATCTACAGCAAAGATAAATACATTTTCTTTGTTATCGCCGTTACTGGCAATCGCGCTTAACTGAGATAACTCGGTATATTCATCCGCTCCGGTTCCATCAAAATCATCCTCTGATAACACGGACTGCTGCAAACGTAAATCGGATTCTTCTGTCAAAATAATTCCATCCGCTTCCCATTTATCAACAGCTTCCCGGTTTAATTGCTCCAGTCCATTGGCCAAACCTGATAAAAAGAAAACAAGGTAAGAAATAAGTACCAATACACCAATGACCAATGTAAAACGAAGCTTGTTATTCTTTATTTCATTCCAAGCTAAAAACATGCCTTCACTTCCCTCTGTCTTCATTACAAATACTATTGTCTGTTCCCTTTTCAGAGCATGTTTAACCCTGCAATCTCCAAAGGATCATTTTCATCATCTGTTAAATCTTTTAAATAACCAATAATGCTATCTTTTTCTTGTATATCAAGCTCTTCATATAACAACTGCCCGGCAAACTCCCAAATATCCTCCAGTCTTCTTCTTAACTGATTAAAAACCAAAGCATCTTCATTGATATGATAACTCTTATGATACTGCTGATATACTTTCATAAAATGCTTCAAGTAAGGCTTATCTGTCAGAAACATAATATCTGCTTCAGCAGGAGCCAATTTCAACCCTTCCCAATCAATTAACAGCAAGTTATCTGCCTGCATCAAATTCCAATGATGAAGATCCGTATGACATAGCACTTTATCTAATGAAGCAGTATGCAGTTTTTCTGACAGCTCTTTTATAGCATTAATCCACACCCCTATCTTTTCCCGATTTTCACGCGTAAAAGAATCCCATTCTGCCGAAATCTGCTCTGTTTTGCTATACATAATTTCTTCCAATTCCCTTACAAAGGACACCTCAAAATTCTCTGTCAGAGCCTCCGTTGGAAAAGGAATCTCCTCACCGAATGAATGGAGTGTGGCAATCATATGTGCAAATGCTTTCGCCTGCTGCTCTGTTAAATCTTTTTCACCAATTGGTTGTCCTTGAATAAAAGGATATAATAGATAAATATTTTCTTCATCTTCACATTTGTAATTCCCTTCCCTGGTCTTTAACGGAATAGGGACCTTTCCTTTCAAACAACTGTTATGTTCCAACCATGCCACAATAGGAACGTATTGGTCTATCATTGCTGTTAATTTTGGAGTGGAAGCCCGGCTCTTTTTATAAGCTTTTAAAAAGTAAGTAGTACCACCATTTGCTTTCACCTCAAAAGCAAACGAGGCCCATCCGCCTTGTTTGGATTGGATAAGCGTTGGATGGACATCATATTCTGATTGTAAGATTGCAGTAAATTTATTCATTACGATAACCCCTTTCCTGAAGAAGCTTTAACCCTGCTGCAAATTTAAAAAAGGCTGTTTCTCATTAATACGGTCAAAAAACATAATTCCATTCAGATGGTCCATTTCATGCTGCATCAGAATGGCACCATATCCTTTGAAGGTATAGGTATGCTCCTCTCCTTCAACATCATAAGCCTGCACCTTTATTCGCTCGTAACGCGGCACATGCCCATGTACTTCTCTATTGACAGACAGGCAGCCTTCTCCTTCCGGCAGATAGATCGTATTTGCAGCATGGCTGATCAGCTTGGGATTAATCAGTTTTAATTCGGTTGTTTCCCCATTTTCTGTTTGGTATAATGCAGCAAACATGCTTTTATTGATACCGACTTGATTCGCCGAAAGTCCGGAGCCTGGTCTTAATTTATATTTCTTTGCAATGTCCGGATCCTGGCTGTTTTTCAAATACATCAGCATACACTCCAGCTCTATTTTTGTTTCCTCAGAAACAGGTAAACGCACTGGATCCAGCTGTTTTCTTAGAATAGGAGCCCCTTCTTTTTTAATATCTTTCATCGTCATACGATACGCTTTATGAAATGTCGTCATAAATAAACACCTCTTCTACGTTTTTATCAAGTGCTCTGGAAATTTTAAAAGCCAGTTCTAACGTCGGGTCATATTTATCATTTTCCACACAATTAATTGTTTGCCTCGCAACGCCGCACAACTTAGATAATTTTTCTTGTGTTATATTCGATTGCTTTCTTATTTTTTTAATTACGTTTTTCATGCATCTAAGCTCCTTTTTGTCAAAAGTATTGGACAAATTATAGCATACAATAGAAAAATGTCCAAAACTTTAGACATCATGAAATACGAATCCTTTTTTTATACATACTAAACATTGAATCCTGCTGTTTTCTGTTGTTACAAATAACGGGCATTTTCGGTTTTACAATCCATCATTCCTATCGGTTACAAAAATTTTTTGTTACTCTGCGTGTCCCCTTTTCATGAAAAGTGTTATTATAGTATATGTTTTCGGAAATATGAATAGGACAATCCTATCTTTGGAGTGATTACATTGAAGGCATGGTTAAAAAATCGGACAAAAACCGAATATATTACCGTCTGTCTATTACTAATCGGATTTATCGCGTCAATGATTTTTATCAACAATAATTATGATTTATATGATAAAACAATCGTTCACATAACCGATGTTCAAGAAACAACGAGAGAAAATCAAACAGATGTGAACGGCAACGAAGACGAGCGTGTCGTACAGCAAATTGAAGGAGAAATAAAAAACGGATCGGATAAAGGAGAAATAACGGAATTTGATAATGAATATATCCAGTCTTTGGCATTGGATTATGAGTTATCCGAAGGGGATGAGATATTTCTAGCTCCAGACGGCGAGGCTACAGACGATATCAAACGGGATAAATATTTCGTGTTAACAGCATGGATATTTCTGATTATTTTATTAGCAGTCGGCAAGTCTCGAGGTGCTTTATCTGCGCTGAGTCTGCTAGTCAATGCGGTTATCCTATCATTCGCACTGGATATTTATATACAGCATCCGAGTATCGGGCTTTCTGTTATTACTGCTGTCAGCATTATTATTTTCACAGTACTTTCCTTATTGATGGCAACAGGATTTAACAAAAAAACCTATACAGCTATTCTGGCTACATTGATTGGTACAGTTGTTTCGTTGGTGATTGCTTATGCAGCCCTTCATTTCACTGGCGAACAAGGGTTACGTTATGAAGAAATGGCCTTTTTAACCAGAAGCCCAGAGACCATATTCATGGCAGGATTACTGATTGGCTCTTTGGGAGCTGTAATGGATGTTGCCATTACTTTATCTGCGTCTATGTTTGAGATGTTTGAGAAAAACAACCGGATTGATTTAAAAACATTAAAAAAAGCAGGTTATGAAGTCGGGAAAGATATTATGGGCGCCATGACTAACATTTTATTTTTCGCATATGTCAGCGGGTCGATTCCGATGTTGTTAATCTATTTGAAAAATGCAGCACCACTCGGTTTCACCATATCGATGAACCTTTCTCTTGAGTTAACACGTGCTCTAGTTGGCGGAATCGGTATTGTACTGACGATTCCGATTACAATCTATATTTCCATTTTCTTTATCCGGAGAAAGCAGGCTAAATTATGAATGTACTTTTATTATTGGCAATCATACTATTTGCATTAATGGCTTGGGTTGGCGGCATGAAGGGCGTGCGATCTTTTATTGCCCTCTTTATCAATTTTGTGATTGTTCTAATGGCTGTTTTTGTCATGAATGATCCGACTGGAAATCCAATTATTATTGCACTTATCGCATGTGCTTTTATTAGTGCAGTCAGCTTGTTCTTTATTAATCGGGTAAATAATAAAACGATGCTCGCTTTTTTATCTACCATAGCGACGATGGTTATCTTAATCTTTTTCATCATTATTTTAACCGAACAGTCGATGATTTATGGACTTGGAGAAGAAGAGTCTGGGGAAATAACAGCTTTCAATGTGCATATTGGGTTGAATTTCATTCAAATTGCTACAGCGGTTATTATTATGAGCACGATTGGAGCGATTGTAGATACCGCTATTTCTATTACCTCGCCAATGCGTGAAATCCATGAGCAGAATCCGGAAATTTCCAGAAAGAATCTATTCTTAGCTGGTATCCGGATTGGACGTGATATTCTGGGCACAAGCACAAACACCCTATTCTTTGCCTTTTTCGGAGGGTACATGGGGCTGCTGATTTGGTTTAAAGATTTAGACTACTCTCTTGGTGATATTATTAATGCGAAGGTATTTAACGATGAATTACTCTCCATTCTTCTTTCTGGTGTCGGTATCGCCTTGGTTATCCCGATTGCTTCCCTGATGAGTGCCTATTATTTGAAGAAGAAAAAGAGCGATACAGAATTAGATAATAAAGAATAAACACCAATAAATAGAAATAAGTAATCAAGAAGCCTGCATGCGAATTCTTTCATAGAACGTATGCAGGCTTCTTAATTACTCAACTTTCGCACTTAAAAAGTAACTTCCATTCCATGGAAACAGGGGTTGATTGTTTCTTCCGTACAGCTTTGACAAAGATTTGAAGGTACAGTGTGAGGCGACTGCTACGGCGGACCGTTTTGCTTTCCTAGGGGCACGCTCTTCAGCTAACTTTTGCCAAGAAGAACACTTGGCAAAAGTGGATCTTCAGATGGTGCTAATCCCTCAGGAGTCAAAACGGTCCGCCTCCGCTAGCAGGGTGTTCTATACGATTGCAATAGCTCTACTAATAAAAGTTCGATCAGACAGAACAAATTTTTCGTGGTGCATGGTAAAAATATTCAGCAATCATCCTAGCTCCTTTTCTTATTTTTATAATGCATTTTTCTGAAACGGTATTGCTTTATCTGTCTAAAAATTTGTTAAATAAGCAGTTTTTTACTATGATGAAACTAAGGTGTCTGAATATTCATCCTGATAAATGAAGGGAATGAAGCTGCTTTGATGCTCTATCGTCTACCCATATTGATACTTACTACAGGATTTGTCTATATATTTATATCCCCATCTGAACCATTAACATTCAGTATTTTCTTTAAAGTGATTCCGATGGTGCTTATCCTAATCTATGCTTTTGAACAGTCTCTTCCAAGGCGGGAGGCCGTGCATTATTGGATTATTGGCGGGATTACATTTTGTTTAATTGGAGACGCCACGCTGCATTGGTTCTTTGTAGGCTGGACTGCGTTTTTTATCGGCCATGTCTTTTATACGGTGGGATTTTTAAAACAATGGCGTTTTTCTTGGCTGAAAAGTCTCTCTGTCATACCGCTTCTTCTTTTTGCTATTTGGATTGGTTACCGGCTAGTAAACAATCTGCAGGCAGATGGAGAGACTGCTTATATGATTCTGGTAATTGCTTACACGGTCATCATTGTGCTGATGAGTTTTTCAGCGATTATGACCGGAAACCGCTGGGCTATTCTGGGCAGCATCCTCTTTATTATTTCTGATAGTATACTTGCCTGGAATACATTTATAACCGGTTTTACAGGTGCACAGGAAGCCATTATGCTTACGTATTACGGTGCCCAATTTCTTATTGCCCACAGCCTGTTTACCCTAGATTCCACTCAAAAAGGAATGGCTTGGTGACGTTCGTATTAAAAAGAGCCTTTCTGTTCACAAAAGTTGCTAAACAGAAAGGCTCTTTTTATAGTGATGGCGTTATCTCCGGATGTTTCTGTAAAAAATCGACATAATAAATCAGGTCATCTGCTAATTTGTTTAAGCGGTCCACCACATTTTGATTCGTAATGACATAGTTTGTATAATCTTTTTCTTCCACAAATACATATTTGGGCACAACCCATGCATGCATATAATGCAGAATTGGCTTCAAATGCTGCTCCGGCACCAGATAATGTTTCGTTGTCCCGGCTGTAGCAATAATAGCAATCATTTTATTCTTAAATGCATCAACAGGCAGGAGATCAAAAATATTTTTTAATGTTCCCGGGATGGATGCTTGAAAAACAGGCATTCCAACCATAATACCGTCAGCCTGCATGATTTTTTCAAGTAAGATTTTCGTATCCCCCGTATAATCTTTATAGGAACGGCCATCACTAAATACGATATCATAATCCTTCAAATCAAGCAGTTCCACCTCTACTCCAGCGTGCGCTTTCTCTATATGTTTCAATACATGTTCCACAGCTATCCTTGTTTTCGATCCTACTGTCGAACCGGAAATACCAACTATTTTCACCGAGCATCCCCCTATGTGTTCTTTTATTCTATATATATTCAAAAATTCGCTTTCTGATTTGTCCACCTGTCCAAGAACAGATGAATACCGATTTACTCTGTATATGAGTAAATAAAGTATACTTGAAATAACTGCACGTTCCTTTTCATGCCCTGAAACAGTACAAATATACAAGAACGAGAACGTTTCTTAAAACAGTTATTTTACTCATATTATACCTAGTTCATAATCAGAAATACAGTTAGATGCTTAAGAACCGGCCCGACTTTCCCGAAACAACAAGGTACTTTAACGTTGAATAAATTGATATTTCTTTAAATCGACATACCCCTTCGAACTGACCCTTACGTCCTCTGCCTCCAGACGAGTACGCTGCTCCCAGTTTGCCTCTTCATCAGGGATAGCAAGTTGCCCTTTTGCATTAATTACTCGATGCCAGGGCAAACGATGCTTTTTACTCATAGAATGAAGTACACGGACAACCTGCCTTGCTGCTCGGGGATTACCGGCCTCCCGGGCAATTTGTCCATACGTCATTACTTGTCCGGGCGGTATCTGCTGTATTATTTTGATAACTTCTTGCGTAAAAGGCGTCATGTTATATCCTTCCCATTCACAATAATCATGTCACATATTTTCTTGGTACGCGTTTACCGATTAAACAAACCGTTTCATAATGAATCGTTTGCATTTGTTCCGCAACTGTCTCCAGAGAAATATATCCTTCATCCGGTTCACCGAAAATGGTTATTGTATCATTCTCATGGATATCCTCTACATCAGAAACATCCACCATGCTCTGATCCATACAAATACGTCCGACTATCAAGCATTCTTTTCCACGGACAGTAACATGTCCCTGATTGGATAAAAGACGCGAAAAGCCATCCGCATATCCAATCGGCAGCGTGGCAATCTTCGTATCTTTTGTCGTTGTATATGTTCTTCCGTAACTGATAGATTGACCAGCCGGAACATTTTTAATCAATACAGGTTTTGTTTTTAAGCTCATCACCTGTCTAAGCGAAAGAATCTTTTTTAAATGCGGTTCCGGATAAAGGCCATACAAACTGACACCGACGCGCACCATATCGAGATGCATCTCTGGATAGGCAATCGTTCCGGCGCTATTACAGCAATGCTTTATCGGAATCGCATACCCTTTTGCTTCTACTGCTTGATATATCTGCTGGAAGCTTTCAAACTGCTGATACGTATAGACACTTGATTCTCCATTATCTGCTTCAGCAAAATGTGTATAGATACCTTCTACCTCTATCTCCTCCCGGTCCAGCGCCCGGCAAAGAGCGACAGCTTCTTCCGCAGTACGGACACCGATTCGCGTCATGCCAGTATCTATTTTCAGATGGACTTTTGCTTTTTTCTGCAAAGATGTTGCAGCCTGGCAAATCGCTTCAATCGTTTCTTCGGAGTAAACTGTCAAAGTAACATCCTGCTCTACGGCTGAACGAACAGCATGAGCAGCTGTATACCCTAATAGCAATATCGGCGCAGTAATCCCCGCCTCTCTCAAGGCTACCGCCTCATCCAGAAAAGCAACACCGAGATACTCCGCTCCATTAGCCAGCGCCTCTTCCGCAATTGGTACAGCACCATGACCATACCCATCTGCTTTCACCACAGCCATCAGTCTGGTATCTTTACGAATATGTTGTTTAAACTGCTTTACATTATATGCGAAAGCTTGCAGAGATACTTCAGCCCACGTATCACGAAAACTGGTCGTTATCATATTATTCTCACCTCAACTATCATTCTTGCTTTGATACACGATATATTTTTCTTTTCATCATTACCCATTTTATCATTTCCATTCTTTGTTGGGTAGCTCCTCAAGAGCACTCCGAACCAGCATAAGTCTGCCATATGTTTTTGAAAACGGCAGCGTTCCTGCTATAAAACCTCCTCGATTTCATAAAGGTTTTTTTCTATGTTTATTTCTTTACACATGTATGAAACATGCGTATTATTCTATTATTCGGGAAAATTATTATTAGCATTGTTGGGAGGTTGAGAAAATGAAACAAATCATTCTTGCGCTCATTGGAACGATTTTTTGTGCGTTGGCAACCACCATATTCGCCATGCCGAACCAAATTGCAGACGGAGGAATTTTAGGAATTGCTTTGTTACTCTTTTATTCTCTTGGATGGTCACCCGGCATTGTAACGATGGTTGCTTTTATTCTATTACAGCTGGTCAGTTTTAAATTTCTTCCTAAAGGCATTGTTATCAAAACCATGGTTAATGTGCCGCTCTTGTCTTTATTTATCTTTTTAACGGAAAATATCGTAACCGAGCCTCTTGGCGATTCTTTGGTAGCTGCTATTTTTGCGGGAATTACAATGGGAGTCGGGTTCGGTTTAATCATTCAGGCGGGCAGCTCCATTGGTGGAACATCAACCATAGCCCGGCTGCTCGCTCAGCGTTATGAATGGAATGTCGTGCTTACCACTTTTATTATGGATGCGATTATCGTATTAACCGGTATTTTTATCATCGGACCACTTTATACGTTATATACGATTATTGCATTATTTATCGGCAAAGTTGCCAGTGATTATGTCATTGGCGGATTTGATTCGAAAAAAGCTGTCACCATTATTTCGCCGGAATTTCAAAAAATAGCCCATGATATTAATACCGTCATGTCATCCAGCGCCACCTTTATCAATGGATCAGGTTCCTATACAGAACGCCAGCATTTTATTCTTTACATCATTGTACCGAGCTACCGTCTTTTAGCACTGAAACGGATTGTCCGGGAAGTGGATGCTAATGCATTTGTCGTTGTACACAATGTCAAAGACGTGTCAGGCGGGACCTTTTTTGCTCCGACACCAGAAGAGGACGTAGCTTTCACAGAATTTGATGAAGAAACAATCCCTCCGGACACCGAACAGGTGACACCGGATGGCACTACTACGGATAAATCAGATTAGCATGGTATAAAGCAAAAAAAGTGAGCTGCTCATTAGACAGCTCACTTTTTCAGTGTTTCTTTCGGAGACTTTGTATCATTTCGCTGTACAACGTTCCACTTATTTCCAAACAGTTGAATACTATTTTCAACCTTTTTGATAATTTCGTCTGCCCGTTCATAAATGATACCCCGCAAATCCTGCATCTGACGCATTAACTTATCAAGCCATGCCTCCTGCTTCTCCATCCTTTCCTGTAGCAAAACCATATTCTTATCTTTCTGATTGGATTGATGCTGCATTTCCTCCAATATTTGTTCTTGTTTCTCCATTTTGTTCAACATAGCAGTTTGTGCTGTATCCATTTTTTCAAGTTTTTCCTGCATCACGAGCTGATTATGTTGCATGTCATCGGTCTCGGACTTCGCATTCTCCTGCTCAGTCCTCATTTCTGTAAGCTGCCTGGTTTCATTTCTTATGTTTCCATCCAATACATCTAAATGCTGTAAGACTTTTTCTTGCCCTTGCTGCAGGTGCTGTTTATTTTTATCCATTTCCGTTAATCTTTTCGCAATACGTTCCAACTGCTGATTTTTAGCAAACATATCCCGCTGAAGCTGCTGCAATACTTCTGCAGATTCTTTCTGCATCTCCAGCTGTTTTTCATCTCTTTCACGGGCATATGCATAAACAAACATCTCCTGGTTTGACGAAGAACCTTTTATATCTTCTGCATAAATGCGCTTTTGCTGGTTCAGATATACCATTTCCATCACCTCTAAAATCAGCTTATGCACAAGAATAAAAATAGGACGAATTTTGGTTATGTGCCTATGTTCCTGTCTAAATGTCGGAATGGAACCTGGTTGTTTGTTGTATATCAAAGGTAAAAAAAGAGGAGGAAGTATTCTTCCAGAGGGTTTCTCTTTTCAGAGGCGTTTTAGAAAAGGTCATTTGGACAGGGGCAGAGAAAGCAGAACAAATAGCCCGAAAGAAATGGTCTTTCAAAACTTCGAGCTGCTCTTTGATTATTATTTTAATCCCGGTGGGTGGTACTGTGCGTCCGTGCTTTAAAGGCAGCAATAAACTGATCTGGTGAAGATGTGATAATGTAGGCATAAACTCCCTTAAGCGTATGCAAATACAGCATCCCCTTTTTTCCGGTAAGGCGGTAGGAAATATCCATTACATTATCCAACGGAAATTCCCTGTATTTTGTAACAATCTTTTCTTCATAAAGATACATATAGCGCTGCTCTTCTGTATCCTTTTGTTCTAATGCATTCACTTGACGGACTACTTTTACATACGGTTGTTTGGCAATAAATTGCATTGTCCCCTCCCCGTTAATGAATCGTTCTTCACGTATTTATCGATTAGCTTTCTGCAACACGCAGATGGTTTTTTCTCCATTGCAGCCATTGATTTTCTCTCGTTTGACGCGGTAAAAATTGACGGATATCCTCTTCATGATAACCTACCTGCAAACGTTTGGCATCCACCATAATCGGGCTGCGCAAAAGACGCGGATATTCCTGGATGATTTCCAACAGTTCCTGCAGCGGCAATGCTTCAATATCAAGATCTAAATCCTTATAAATCTTAGAACGTGTTGAAATGATTTCATCTGTCCCTTCGACTGTCATGCGAAGAATATTTTGCAATTCCGTTACTGTCAGCGGTTCTCTGATGACATTTCGTTCTGTATATTCAATTCCATTTTTCGTAAACCATTGTTTTGCTTTCCTTGTTGATGAACATGCTGCACCATAAATCGTGACTGTCATTAATCATACCCCATTTATTATTTAGTTTCTTTCTTCAAATCATTTTCTTAAACCTTTACTTAACAGGTTCATTTCGATACGAAAGTTTTCTACAGCTTCCTCACAGGAAAGATCCCTGGTCAGCTGATCAACAATGTTTCGAAATGTAACAGAGGTTAAAATTTGCATAACATGGAAAAACTCCTGTTTACTATCAATATTCAATTTATTAAAATCAACCAAATCTTTCACTTGATTCATGGCATCTACTTCATTGTGCTTTCCTAAAAACAATTCTGTAAATGAATCCTCAATTTCATGTGTGACGTTCAATATGGCGTTCTTTAAAAACTGCAGTTGCTTTTCTTTAGACAGCTCTGTCAGTGTCAGCCGGAAAATTTTATCCATAGAGGCCATCAAATCGCCACCTGTTTCCTGCAACTGGTTCAAAAAAAAAGCGCGGCGTTTATCTGTATGAAGCTTTAATAAATAATAAAAAGCATCTTCTTTGCCATCAAAATACTGGTAAAAACTTCCTCTTGAAACACCTGCAAGTTTAACAATATTCGCAATGGAGGCTTGCGATAACGGAGCTCTTGCAAATTCTTTTTCAACTGCCTGCAATAATGTCGCCCGTTTAGAGTCATTTAAATTAAAAAATGTTGATGTAGGCATATACTTGCTCCTCCAAAACCAAATGTGACACATCGTCATGTCTATAGTTATATAGTATATGACACAGTGTCACCAGTCAATATTTTTCATGACATCGTGTCACTTTTTTTATGAAATGTGACGGTTCTATGGCAAACAGCCTATTGCTTTAGTGTTTCCTTTTCCTTCTTAAATAAACAGCTTTTTCAATAAAAGAGTACTGTTTTATTTATTTTCCGACTTAACCATTTTATTCCCCGTTCCTGTCATTTCATAACCTGAAAATGTGAACATTTCTAAAATGATTTCTGCTGCTTCCAGGTTTGACATAAAATCTGTTGTTTACAAACAGTATGGATATCACCTTAATGAAGCGGATATAAGGTGGAGAGATAAAGTAGAGATGTGTAAGAAAAACATCGTGTAAGAGAACCGCCTCCCACACGATGTTTCTTTCATCAAACCATAATCTTACTCATGTCTTTCGTAAACGCTACTGGGTCCTCAATCGGCAGCCCTTCAATTAATAACGCCTGGTTGTAAAGCAAGTTGGTATATAGTTCCAATTTATCCTGATCATTTCCTTGCGCTTCTTCCAATGCTTTAAAAATATTATGATCGACATTGATTTCCAATACTTTGTCAGCCTGGATCTGCTGATTATCCGGCATTGCATTAATAATTTTCTCCATCTCCAAGGAAATTTCACCATCTGCAGAAAGCACAACCGGATAGGATTTCAGTCGTTTCGAAACTCGTACATCCTTCACTTTGTCACCAAGTACTTCTTTCATTGCTTGTAATAACGCTTGATGGCTTTCTGTTTCTTCCTTCTCTTCCTCTTTTTCTTCCTCTTCAATACCAAGGTCGCCGCTGGACACAGAACGGAATTCTTTATCCTGATATTGCATCAGCATTTTAATCGCAAATTCATCCACTTCATCTGTGAAATAAAGAATTTCATAGCCTTTATCTGCAACAATTTCCGTTTGCGGCAGCTTTGCAATACGCTCGTTGGAATCTCCAGAAGCATAATAAATATATTTTTGATCTTCCGGCATCCGTGACACATATTCCTCTAGCGTTACCAGCTTCTTCTCTGTAGAAGAATAGAATAGCAGCAGATCCTGCAGGTCCTCTTTATGCTGGCCAAAGTCACTGTAAACACCAAATTTAATTTGCTGGCCAAATGCTTTAAAGAAGGTTTCATACTTGTCACGCTCATCACGGAGCATACTGAGCAGCTGCTGTTTGATTTTCTTATGGATATTTTTCGCAATAATTTTCAGTTGACGGTCATGCTGCAACATTTCCCTGGAAATATTTAAAGATAGATCCTCTGAATCTACTATCCCCTTCACAAAGCTGAAGTAGTCCGGCAGTAAATCAGCACATTTTTCCATAATTAATACGCCATTGGAATAGAGTTCCAATCCTTTTTCAAATTCTCTGGAATAGTAGTTAAATGGCGGCTGCTCCGGAATATACAGAATTGCATTGTAACGGACTGCTCCGTCAACGTTAATATGGATATGACGCAACGGCTGATCAAATCCGTACCGTTTTTCCTGATAGAAGTTGGTGTAATCTTCATCCGTCAGCTCACTTTTATTCTTCTTCCAGATAGGAACCATTGTATTCAACGTCTGTTCTTCAATCACATCTTCATATTCGTCTTCTGTTCCTTCTTTCAGCTTGCTTTCCGTAACATCCATTTTAATCGGATAGCGGATAAAGTCAGAGTATTTCTTGACGATCTGTTTTAATGTAGACGCTTCTAAAAATTCGTCGTAGTTTTCCTCTTCCTGGTTTTCCTTTAATTCCAGAATAATTTCTGTTCCAACCTGTTCGCGGTCAATTGGTGTAATCGTATAGCCGTCTGATCCTTGGGAAACCCATTTATACCCTTCTTCGCTATCAATGGATTTGGTAAGTACGGTGACTTTGTCTGCAACCATAAATGCCGCATAAAAACCGACACCAAATTGGCCGATAATATCATACCCGTCTTTAATTTCATTTTCTGATTTAAAGGTATGGGAACCGCTTTTTGCAATCACGCCGAGGTTGTCTTCCAATTCTTCTTTTGTCATCCCGATGCCTGTGTCCACTACAGTTAATGTACGATTTTCTTTATTAGGAGTCAGTTTAATATAGTAATTATTTTGGTCGAATGTTAAAGAATCATCTGTTAATGCTTTATAATAAATTTTGTCAATGGCATCACTGGCGTTGGAGATTAATTCACGCAAGAAAATCTCCCGCTGGGAATAGATGGAATGGATAACCATATCTAATAATTTCTGTGATTCTGCTTTAAACTCATGCTTTGCCATTATCTGCTCTCTCCTTTTTTTCTGTTTTTAGCACTCTCAATCATAGAGTGCTAAACCTCTATTACATGAATACCATATTCTATTTTACCTGTCAATATTAGTCGCATATCACCGCAACAATCTGTATAATAGAAAATATATAGAAGAGGAGGGGTCTCGATGCTTCATGAATGGTTAAAAGATTCCAATCACACTGTTGTTTTCACTGGTGCAGGAATGTCTACAGAAAGCGGACTGCCTGATTTCCGCTCTACCAACCGGGGACTTTGGCGAAAGAAAGATCCAAGCAGAATCGCCAGTGTGGATGCGTTAAATCATCACGTAGAAGATTTTATCGAATTTTACCGTGAGCGGGTTCTTGGTGTTACAGAAGTTAGTCCGCATCAAGGTCATCATATTCTTGCCGATTGGGAGAATAAGGGGCTTGTCCAGGCAATCATTACACAAAATGTCGATGGCTTTCATCAAGATGCAGGAAGTAAACACGTTCATGAACTTCATGGAACCCTGCAAAAGTTGCATTGCCAGAGCTGCGGAAAAGTCTATGATAGCTCTGCTTATATAAATGAAGATTATCATTGTTCTTGCGGAGGCGTACTCAGACCTTCTATTGTATTATTTGGGGAAATGCTCCCCGAGGATGCCTTTTCATCTGCTTTTGAACATGCAAAGAAAGCTGATTTATTTATCGTATTAGGATCCTCGCTATCCGTCACACCTGCCAATCAATTTCCGGAAATCGCAAAACAACATGGTGCCAAACTTGTCATTGTGAACCAGGAGAAAACACCTTTAGATGATTATGCAGATTTAGTTGTTTTTGACCGGAAAATTGGAACATTCTTAGAAGAAACTGATACATTGCTATAAAAAAGGAAAGGCAAGGGAGCGCTAAATGATATGCCCCCCTGCCTTTCCTTTTTACATGTACTGATACGTTTCCATTCTTATGTCATCCATTTTGGCGGTGTATTTCTATCCCAGTAAATATCTCCGATAGGATGATGTTTTTGGAAACCATCTTCGCTCAGGTGGTAATGAAAATGAAAATAATGCCCTTCTAATGGTCTATTTTCACGGCGGACATGAAACTTTACCAAGGTCTCACCCGAACGATTATTGGAAACATTAAACATGCGCTCTCCATAGCCTTTGGAAGGTTTCTCTGTAATAGCTATGTCGTTATACGCTTCCGAATGTTCAACGAGGTCAACCAGCATGGTTTCCATTTGCGGCAAAATAGCAGCAGCAAATT
Source organism: Oceanobacillus timonensis (assembly GCF_900166635.1). Lineage (NCBI taxonomy): Bacteria > Bacillati > Bacillota > Bacilli > Caryophanales > Bacillaceae > Oceanobacillus > Oceanobacillus timonensis. Next base: position 366,656 of record NZ_LT800497.1, on the reverse strand, counting down.
CATCCTCTACCTTATCAGTGATTTTTGGTCCAAATTTCTCGAGGCTCAATACCTTTGCTTCTTTTTGAAGATGCTTCAGATAGGATGCTCTTGCGTCCTCGACAATATAGGATTGGGTGGCCTCTTTAATGACAGATGCTGTATCGATATCTGATGAAGAAGATACACTGTTGTCGCTCCGTTTATCTGCATCCACTTCCAGCAGATTAGTGGGCGAGTAGATTCCTAACGTCAGAATCGTTATAAATACAACTGCTATTCTTCTCCACCAAAGCTTCATCTGTCTCACCCGACTTCCGTACTTTTTCTTTATTTTACCATGAATCGGTGTATTGTCTATCCAACTTTTTTACTTTTTTGAATTTTGTTCAACTAAATAACATCGCTTACAAAAGAAGGTGGCAGGATACATGTATCTTCTTTTTCAAACAAAGATGGTAAAGCGTACATTTTTCATTTTAAAATAAAAGTTTAGTCAATATACCGCTAAGCAAAATGGCCATACCGATTCCGATTACCATCCTTCTAGCTAACATACGAGATTCATTTTTTGTATTGTTCATCTGTATCGCCAACTTTCATCATTATTCCGACTTCGTGACAATAGAAAATACACCTTTACTTTCTCATACTGTTTCCAATAATGCAATTACCTTAAACGCCCTATGAGATTGGCTTAAACTGGCCAGCCTTCGCGATTATATGCCATATCCCAAAACATATACTCATAGCGGCTGGTATTCAGAAAAATAGCTTCTAAATGATTCAGCTCTGTTTCTGTACAGCCTTCCGCAAGCTCATCTAACTTTTCCATCAGCCATTTGCCGATGGAGCCAAATTCATCTGAACTGTACATTTTCACCCATTCCCCATACTGTTCATGCTCCAACGCACCCGGTTTTTTTGCCAGCTCCAGACCAATTTCATAATAACTCCAGGCACATGGCAGAATCGCTGCAACCAATGCTGCTAAAGAGCCTTTTTGTGCCTCTGCAAGCATATTACTGCTGTAAGCAAGCGTTACAGGTCCCGGAACCGTAGATTCTAGTTCCTCTCTGGAAATGCCGAGACGCTCGGCATATTGGCGATGAAGATCCATTTCAAAATTCAGGGTTTCATCTAGTGATTTGGCAAAGCCGGACATCGTATCTAAGTCCTTCGCAAGCACCGTTCCCATCGCAATTACTTTGGAGTACTCTATCAAATACTTGTAATCCTGACACATGTAGAATTTAAATGCCTCTATATCAAGTGTTCCATTACCAATTCCTTGTACAAATGGATGCTGGTGACTTTTCTCCCAAATCGAATCTGCTGCCTTGCGAATACGTTCTGTAAATTTCATGCTCTATGCACTCCCTTTTCTATCATTTTTATAAATGCCTTATTCCTGTTTTTCTGTTTGACACCATTTCAAAATAAATTGCAGCAGGGACACTGTATAATCTACTAACTCGTCGATATTTACCTGCTCATCTACGGCATGGGCATGCTTCAATTCACCCGGTCCATAGCAGGCTGTCGGAATCCCGTACGCTGCCAGCCAGCCGCCGTCTGTTACTGTTTCAGACATTCGGACTTTCGCTTCCTTGCCAAAAGCTTTGCTATGACTCTCCTGTAACATGGCAAAAGCAGCGTGCTCTTCATCTACGGAGAAAGACGGGAAAATTTCACCTCGGTCCACGATCATCGATTCGCCGCCCCATTCAAATGTTGGCAGGTTATCCCGCATCCAGACATCCGCTTCAGCCGTCTTTCGTAAATGGGACTCAATTTCTTCAGCAACCTGTTCAGCCGTCTCATCGGGATAGTAATGAACAGTAATCCATAAGCGGCATTCATCAGCAATAAAAGCAGCATGTCTTCCGCCCTCAATCACTGCCGGGTTGATCGTATTGGTTCCTGGCGGGAAGCCTGGATAGGATTTGGTCACTGCCCAATGACGCTCCAGCTCCTGCAAAGCCGTAATCAGCTTATTCATCTTTTCAATGGCACTGGCCCCTTTCATCCCGCCGCCTGCATGAATGAGCTGACGGCGTGTCCCATCATGGTGCGTGGTCGGGCTTTTCACCGTAATCCAGCCGGTAATAACGCCTCCTTGCCCGTGTATTTCACAATGGCTTGTATCTGCAACAATAGCATAATCTGCTGTATACCCGCGTTCTCCGCATTGCTTCGTCCCTGCTTCTCCGACTTCTTCCCCAATGACGGACTGCAGAATAACGTCTCCGCCAAGCTGAATCTGATGGTCATACAACAGACGCATCGCAAATAAACATGCTGCCAGACCGCCTTTCATATCTGCTGTTCCCCGTCCATATAACGTACGTCCTTCCACTGTTGGCTGAAATGGCCCATGCTTCCAGTTTTCACCTTCCTCTATAGAAGCGACATCCACATGCCCATTAAGAATCAGGCTGTTATATGTATCAGAAGCAGTCCCACGCAAACAGCCGACGACATTCGGATCATCAGGGTACACATTCCATTGATCTGTTTCAAAATGCATTTCCTCCAGGTAATTCGCAATATAAGCTTGGATATCCTCTGTATTTCGTGCAGGCGGGGCTGGTGTTTCAAAGCGAATTAAATCGCTGACAAGCGCTATTAACTCATCTTCTCGATTTCGAACCTCCTGAATGACCCTGTCCATTCAAAAAACCTCCTTTTCAGCACGCAAAAAAACCGCCTCCTGATATAGAAAGCGGCAGAAAAGTTTGATTCATTTGCCTATAGGCATATTCCGCCCACTTCCCTCCGCTAGTACGAACTAGATCAGGTTGGTAAGGGTCAAGACAATATGCCTCTCTCAGCTTAGTAAGCACCCCTAGTGGATCCATTGCGTATGTATTTATCCATTTTAGATTACCATACGGATTTGTAAGCGTAAAGCATAGTTTAAATTATATTATTGGAATCATCCTAATTATTGCAAGAATTTCAATCTATCTACAGGGAAAGTATGCCTATATCACATGTTTTCCAGCAGTTTAACTCCCTAAAAATGTTATAATAAATTTTGAAATAGTTGCAGATAAGGAAGTGAGCCATGGAACGATTTAAAAAATTAGGTGCTTATGCAATTGGGATTTTTATTTTAATCATCTGTATCACGGTGATAGCAGATGAATCAAAGCTTCTATATCCTTTATTACAGGGGAAAAACGGGGAAGAAAAAGAAGTGACCACTGTCGGTAAAACCGTATCCAGTGATTTATTTGGCAGCTTGAAATATTATGCTGTTTTAGAAGACGACGCACTCCTTCAGCTCACTCGTCATTCATCTGATCAAGAAATTTCTTTATTAACTAAACAGGAATTTGAACAGTTGGATGCCGGAGAAACGATCACGAAGAATGATTCTGGTATAACAGACGAGGATCAGAAATCACAAATAACAGAGCATCTTATTGTTATCATCGTCTTTAGTATCTATCCTTCAGGTTTTCTTGTTTATAATATTAGTCATATCCCTTTCTTTAAAAAATGGAGAGAAAAGGGTGCTACATTTTTTATATTTATTGTGTCAGGAATCTTATGCCTGGTGTTTATAATGACATATGTATTTATGGGAAAGTCTATCATTAGTGTGGTTCAATCCTATAGTGGGGACCAAATCGAAGTGGAAGCCTTTATTTCCGACACAGCACACGAACGTAATACCGGACGCTTTAGTCGAGATTCGTATTATTTACATTTATCTTTTTATACAGAAGATGGGGATGAAGAAATTTTTATTTCTAAAGAAGTCTCTTCTCGTATATATTCTCAAAATCACTTTTCCATTCCTGTCCGTTATCCTGAGGGACAACCTTATAAAGCGCACATAGCAGGGACGAAATTCGGGGATTTTATCGGATCCAGCTTTATTATTTACAGCTGCACCCTCATCATTACAGTTTTTTTAATTTATGCTGCTTTTTTAATGCGAAGAAAGAAGAAAACAGGCTCTTTTTATAAGAAAAAGGATTTCTCCAATAAATAGCGAATACATAAGATATACCATTTACAGAGAGGAGTATTCCCTATGCTTATAAAGCCATCGAAGTTGTCCCCAGGTGATAAAGTAGCAACTGTCAGCCTCTCCTGGGGCGGAGCAGGTGAACCTTCCTTACAGTGGCGTTACCAGCAAGGTGCGGAACGCTTAAAAACCGTCTTCGGGCTGGAAGTTGTTCCAATGCCCAACAGCTTAAAAGGACAAACTTATATAGATGAACATCCCGAGGCACGAGCAGAAGATTTAATGGCTGCATTCAGAGACCCTGAAATCAAAGCAATTATCTCTAATATTGGCGGTGATGACAGTATTCGTCTGCTTCCTTATATCGATTTTGAGATTATCCAACAAAACCCAAAGATTTTTATGGGATTTTCTGATACGACGATTGCTCATTTATTCTGCCTGCATGCAGGCCTATCCTCCTTTTACGGACCGGCAATCATGACCGATTTTGCAGAAAATGTGGCGATGGATGATTATACAGTGAAAGCCATTCACAATATGCTTTTTGAAGCGGAGGCAGTCGGTGACATTTCCGCACCGGAAAAATGGACAAGTGAATTTCTCGAATGGGACATTTCTAATCAAAACATTACCAGGAAAATGCTTCCTAACAAAGGCTATGAGCTCCTGCAAGGAAACGGCATCGCAAAAGGACGCCTTATTGGCGGCTGTATCGAAGTGCTTGAGTTTGCGAAAGGAACCATCATCTGGCCGCAGCCGGAAGCATGGGAGAACAGCATTCTCTTTTTGGAAACATCGGAAGAAAAGTCAGACCCTGAATTAATAAACAGATGGCTCAGAAATTATGCAGCCCAAGGGATACTCCAGCAAGCAAATGGAATGATTTTTGCCAAGCCTTATGGAGAGGTGCATGATGAAGCGTATAAAGAAGTGATATTATCCGTTTTAGCAGAAAACGGGCTGACAAATCTTCCTGTACTATATGGTGTTTCTTTTGGACATACGGAACCCAAAACACCTATTCCTTATGGCAGGCTGGCTCAAGTCAATTGTCATCACGCATCCTTTTCCATTATAGAAGCAGCTGTTACGGACTAAGTACAGCTGTTTTTACTTGATATAAATATTTAAATACCTCTCATTCGTGCATTAAGTACAGACAGTGATATAATATGTATGCGAAACATCCTAAATAAGCACTTCTTACTTCATACTTATAGGGAGTTTATAGTAAAATAGAATGGAATCGGCATCATTACTAGAGGCTGAAAAAATAAGCCTTTCAACTATATGCAGGAGGAATTTGGGGCATGCAAAAACTTATTATTCCTGAAGAGGATATTGTGCTTGCTATATGTATATACATTGCTGAAAAACAAAATATAGACCCGGATAATGTTCAAGTAGAATTATTTTATGACGATTATTCCGGCGTTTCAGCAGAAATCATAACGCCATCCGGAAAACAGGAATTGATTACCAAGCACATTATTACTGCATTAAGAGAATGGATTAAAAACAATCTCCATGCTGATCCTTATGCAGGTTTAAAACTGGATTTAGATAGGCGAAACGGTATTTATGCACGCCTTCGTTATGAAAGTTAGTTTCTCACAACATTTTGTTCTTATTTTTCATTTCGATTTATTTACATAATTTTTAAAGGCTCATCACCAAAATCTATGGTTGACGATTAAATAGCATCTTGCATGTAAGCCCAATTACATTCAACTAAAATACGGTTCTCGTATACATCCCGATTACGTGTGAAAAAATGCCGGCGCTGTATCGCTTTTATCTTATTATGACGTCCTTCTACAACAGCGTTTGTAAAGCGCATCCGGTGATAGTTAATCACTTCTGTTTCCCAGTTTTTAATCGTTCGGAGACAGGATTCAACTGCTTTATGCTTGATATGATGACCTTGTCGATACCACTGTTCCAGCATTTGTTTGGCCTGCTCTGCATTTAAACTCAAATCATACCAGTCAATAAAAGCTTCTTTCCATTTATAGACGGCTTTTAATTGGCTATCATAGTTTAAAAGGGTCCGAACCGTCGTCTGATTTTTTTTGGACAACGTATCATAACGTGTTTCCAGCAGCTGGTGATGGCGCTTCAACTGTTTTCTTGCTTGCGTAGAAAGTTTTCTTTGTACCTCTTTTCGCACGGCATGCATTGCATCGGTCACATAGCGATTAACATGAAATCGATCGGCAATTCGAATCGCTTGCGGGAAGGTTTCTTTGACAAACTTGTGATAGGTGTAACTTAAATCCATCACCACAGCGATAGGATTTAATAAATGTATATAGGAAGATGTTTTTCGAAACGTTTGTAAGTCTTCCTGTTTCCGCCCGGAAATGATATCCAGCATGTTGCCGCCTTTTAAATCATGCATGCCTGTATTATAGGTATGTCCTTTTCGGACGGCAAAATCATCGATGCCAAGCACCAACTGTCCACGCTGGATCGCATCTTGAATGCAGGTCGCTTGGGTATACATCCGTTCTGCTTGAAGTCCTTTTTTAAAATATCTTTCTGCTGTGGAATAGGGAACGCATTGAGAAGTAGACATGGATTGTACCGTTACACCCTGTCCTTGTTTCATCAACTGATGTTGAAAGGCTCTTGTATACCGTTTTTTCGGCGGAACAAAATCATATTGCCAAACGAAATGCGCGCTGCATTGCTGGCATTCCATATTCACTGCTGGAACCCAAAGGATGGTCTGCCATTCTGCCAATGGTAAGTGGCGGACATGACGGTGATATAATACCCCATCCCGATGAACATCATGACTGCCGCAATAAGGACACGGTTGGACGTGCTGTATCGGCTCAACAGACAGGTAAACCATACCTGTTTTGTCATCAAATAATATATTTTTCACGTTTATTTCTGGAAGTTGAATCAATTTATTGATATAGTGAAATTGCACCGGTAACACCTCGCTATTTTGGTTGTTGGTACTTTCACTATAGCAGGGTTACGGGTGTTTTTTCATGTATTTGGAACTATTACCACATTTAACCTGATGTGTCACCCATAGATTTTGGTGTAGAACCTTTTTAAATGATGGAAAAGTTTAAAATCGAATAGGATAAGTTCTCATTTCATCATGTACTTATTTTTATTTTTTCGTATTGATTCGCTCTACTTCTAAGTTTCCGTGAGACAGACTTCCAAGTGTATATACATATAGTAAAATCCCTTGTTTCTTATTCAAACAGATACAAGGGATTTTTTAATAGATAAATGACTCCTTTCTGTCTGCTCCCCATTATTTCTTCTCTCCTGTTCTGATTTCCAGTACAAGCTCATATACTGAACCAATGACTTGATGGAGAAAGGAGAGATAGCTTGGAGCTTATACAAACAGTCGGACAGATTCTCCTTATCAATATTTTATTAAGTGGAGATAACGCCATTGTGATTGCGATGGCAAGCCGAAATCTTCCAGATCATCTTCAGGGACGAGCTATTCGCTGGGGAACATTTGGCGCCATTGGGCTTCGGATTCTCTTTGTGTTTATTATGATTTATTTACTGCAATTGCCCTTTATTCAGTTTATCGGCGGATGTCTTCTGTTATATGTAGCTTATAAATTATTAGTAGACAAGCAAGACCACAGCCAGATGAAAAGCGGCAATTCTTTACGGGAAGCAATTACGATTATTATTTTTGCAGATGTCATTATGAGTCTGGACAATGTGCTGGCTATCGCTGCCATCGCTGATAGTGACTTATTATTAATCATCGCCGGGATTATTTTAAGCATCCCGATTATCTTAACCGCCAGCGAATTAATTCTAAAATTGATCGAACGGTTTCCCATTATTATTTATATCGGGGCAGGGTTGCTTGCCTGGACAGCCGGGAAAATGCTGTTAGAAGAAGCATTTATTCAACAACTGATTGCTTCACTGAAATATGGGCAGCTGATTTTTCTTAATATCCTTACCCTTGCGATTCTTTTTATTGGGAAATGGCGCAGGCACCAATCAGAAATGACCGTATAAAAAAACCTCTTATGTGACGTTTAATGCCGCATAAGAGGTTTTGTGGTCTACATACTTTGATACGTTTTGGCTTTCCTGAACAAGACTGCTGTAATAATCAAACCAATTGCTGCAAAGCTTAACAAAATAGTTTGAATCGGGATGTTTGCAGCGGATAATCCGGAAACAAGTGCATAGGAAATAGGATCGAATCCATTCATCGCCAGAAAGATGATGCTCATCACCCTTCCCATCATAAAATCCGCTGCCTGTTCTTGCGCAGCCGTGAAGAACGGGATAAATACAAATGACATAGAGAACCCGATAAAGAAGACAACGATGGTCAACATCGTTAAATGAGGCACCAGCGCAAAAACAACGTAAGCGATTAGTGCTCCGGATAATCCAAATAAAGAAGTTCTCCCCTTCTTGTTGATTAACACGGTACTCAGCACACCTGTACCGGCTACTAGACCAAGACCGAGGCTGGCCTCCATATAACTCAGATTAAGCGGCGACCCTCCGTAACTTTCCACCAGAAATGGAATCGCAATATGCAACGTTCCAAACACAAAAAAGTTCAGTGTAATTAACACCACTAACCCAGTCATCAGAAAACGGGAACTGCGAATATACGCAAGGCCCTGCTTGATTTCCTGTACGGGTTTTTGTTTCTCCTGCAATGCAACTGGCCCCTCACGGATAAAACGCGGATAAATAATTACCGCTGAGAGAAGCGCTAAAACCATCGCTATAAAATAACTTCCGCTGACACCAATCGACTCCATCAGCACGCCAGCAACAATCGGGCCTGCTACGAAGGAAACTTGATCCACTCCTTGAAATAAGGCATTGGCACGCTGCAGCTGGCTTTTCGCCACGATTTTAGGAATCATCGACGTACTTGCCGGCCCAAAGAAAGCATCCAGCATGCCAAACCCGGCAGCAATGACTAAAAGCAGCACAGTTGATAGTCCATCGTTTTGAACCAATATGAATAACAGAAGCAGGAGAATAGCCTGCACAAAATTAGTTATAAACATAATCGAAGTCTTTTTATAACGATCCGCTACCACGCCTCCGAAAATCATCATCGCAATCCGCGGAACCGTCGCAGCAATTAACACAAGCCCTAACGCACTCGCCGATCCATTGTCACTGATCACAAACCAGGTCGTTGTCGTTAAAAACATACTGAAACTGACAACGCCAAAAATACCAGCAATAAACAACAGCACAAACGTACGATTTTTTGATAACGGCTGAGATTCCATACCATTCTCCTCCTGTCTTCTATAGAATGAAACAAAGCCATGTAAAATGTAAAAGCTTTGTATTTATTTTTCACAAAACATGTTTTATAATGAAAACAACAGCACCTACCGACCGTTCGTTTCCAAAGAAATTTTACCCGACAACAACGGCTTTGTCAAAGGAGAATGATCATGCATACCAAAGAAAAAATATTACTCGAAGGATTGGAGCTTTTTGCCGCACTTGGCTATAACGGAACGTCCATGACCAAGATTGCCAATCAAGTCGGCCTGCAAAAATCCTCCCTCTACGCACATTACAGCAGTAAAGAAGCATTGTTTTTCGATGTCACCACAAAAATCGCTGCTGATTACGTGCAATTTGTACAGTCCACTTTTGATAATGAAGGGCAGACTATAAAGGAAAAGCTGCACCTCTCATTCCAGGCACATGTAAAGGACTTGGCTATTCACAACAGCAGCATCGAATTTTACAATCGTTTCTCTTCCTATCCGCCCAAAGGATTTGAGGACAGGATTTTGGCGTTATTACGTGACAGTGAGGAACAAGCGCGGGCTGCATTCAAAGAGGAAATCATCAAAGCGCAGGAAGCCGGATCTGTTTCTGAAGCGGTTACGCCGGAAGAAGCTGCACGTGCTTTTTATGGATTATTGGACGGGTTATCCTATGAAACAAGCTATTATGATATGGATGTGATTGAAAGCCATGGAGAGGCTATGTGGAAGGTGTTTTGGCGGGGAGTGAAGGCATGAACTGAAAAGTTCATCATTTATTTTATCAGAGGCTCAAAATAGAATATTATTTACACTGATTTGATTGTTTCAATCTCTGTATCACTTAAATCAGATATAGCAAATCCAATTATTTGATTATCGTTTATATATAATTTTATTCGATCATTTTTATAGCATTCTTCAGGCTGAAAGTCCTTTGTAAAACTACATATGAGGTCCTTATCTTTAAAAAACAGATAATACTGTTCATCATTATCAATATAATCATTCTGTTTTTTGAAAATAGATGTATCAGTAAATATGAGCCCCTTTTTTTCTTGATTCATTATCTCTTCCTGCATGTTAACAAAAAAAGCAGAATCAATATAAAATACAATCGTTTGTATACTGCCATCACTGCTATCCACCCCTATTTCTAGTGGTGGAACTCTACCTGTTTTTATGAATCTCCAATAGTCATAGTAATCTTTCATATTTTGTTTATCCAATTTGATTGAAATCATTAACAAATCTTCTACAACTTTTTCCATAGCTATTTCATTACTTGTTTCAGTATTTTTATTTCCTATCTTTTTCAACACATGAAATCCCCCTAGATTTAACTTGAAATTAAGATAGAGTATTAGCCATTTCTTCATAGTTCATTTTCATATTTCCTCACACCTGTACCATATAATCTAAAGTTTAAAAACCTTGAAAAACTATTTAGCTTATCAAGATATATTTTTAAAGTCGCATCTTTGTTTTCCGTTATTCCCTTTTCCACACTCTTTTTCCATCGGGTAAAAATACTGCACCTGGCGGATTATCATACAATGAAACTTCAATCAACGAACCGTTTTTTTGTTTCAACCAATTATATACACTATTTTCATTATTAGTAGGATGGGATAAAATGTGATTCACTTGAAACACAGCTGCATCATATTCTATATAATTATTGTCGTCCTCACCTAATTCATTATCTGTTTCAAAAACTGTATCTAGTTCACCAATAATTCTTAACCCATTCTCCCATTCTAGTATCATACCACTCTCCTCATACTTTATTAATGTTCCTATTAAACAATCATAGCCCATATGCATCCTCCGTTCGTATGTCTTTTATTCATAATTACCAACACAAAGAAAGATATTATTTTATTTATGGGAAGTATCAAGCAGCCAGTATAGAAATAAATAAAAACGGTCCATGCACGTGAACCAAAATCCTTATGAGGATACGTTCACGGAGCTTGACCGTTTTCTTTCATTTCAAACTTGGTTATTGATGCTTCTTATTTCTCTCCGCTTCTTTTTGCCGATGGTTGTCATACCAAAACCAACAGCCTAAGAGAGTGAAGAAGCCTAGAACAGCGGTATCTACAAATTTCGAGAACCCTACTGTAGCATTTAGAATAACAACAATTGCTACTAAACTGCACCCTAGGATGAGTTGTTTTTTTGTAAACATAACATCTCCTCCTTGCTGTTCCTAAAATACATATCAAAGCTAGTATCTTTTACGAAATTCTCGTCCCATTCGTCACTTTTTCATCCGGACGAAGCAAAACCACGTCGCCCTCTTCTTCCACGCCGCCAACCACAAGCACCTCTGATTTAAAACCGGCAATCCTGCGCGGCGGAAAGTTAACAACCGCCACAACTTGGCGTCCAATCACTTCTTCCGGGGTATAACGCTTGGTAATTTGCGCAGAGGATTGTTTTTCTCCAATTTCTTCTCCAAAATCTATCCGCAATTTAATCGCCGGTACACGCGCTTTTTCTAGTGGTTCTGCATGTAATACGGTACCTACACGTAAATCAATCTCCATAAATTCTTCAAATGTTGCCATTCTAATATCCTCCTTGTGTACTAATTTTCAAATTATTCCTATTATATCTATCTTAATAGAGATGCATACTTGAAAGCAAACAAATAAAGTGAAGCAGGTTTTAAAAAATGCTGTTTCTTCTATAATGAAACTTTTCTTCCTCTTTATCGTATTTCTAATATATAAAGTGGACCAACATACATCAATCCAGACACATTCTACAATTTGCGGAGGCGATTCCCATGCTACACGTACATATCGATTCAGCAGGATATCAGCCAAAAGAACTTTACCTGAAAGACATTGATTTCATCATCAACCCTGGCGAAATCGTCGGTCTCATCGGAGCAAACGGCGCCGGGAAAAGTACGACCATTAAATCCATCATTGGCACCATCGAACACTTCCATGGAAACATTGCATTAGAAGCAGGCAAACAGCTGGCATATATCCCCGAGGAACCGATTCTCTATGATCGCCTTACGCTCTGGGAGCATCTGCGGCTTGCAGCGACGTCATATGAAATGCCCGCAGCTGTCTGGGAGCCGCGGGCGAAAGATCTTCTTAAAAAATTCTCCCTTACCGGTAAAGAACATGAGCTTCCCATTCATTTTTCCAAAGGGATGCGGCAAAAAACATTGATTTGTCTCAGCTTTATGACAGAAGCGGATATTTATATCATTGATGAACCTTTTATCGGTTTAGACCCTATCGCAACCAAACACCTGATCAACCTGCTATATCAGGAGAAAGCTCGTGGAGCAGCTTTGTTAATGTCTACGCATGTTCTTGATTCTGCAGAGAAACTCTGTGACCGTTTTATTCTTTTAAACGAAGGGAACGCTATCTTCCAAGGGGCTTTACAGGCGTTACAGGAAGAAACAAATCAACCTGCCGGCACTTCTCTGTTAGATTGTTTTTATGAACTGCTGGAGGAGGATACGTTATGAATGGAACTGCACGTACACTGTTTTTCAAACGACTCCAGTCTGATTATAAAAATATGTGGGAAGCCAGTAAACTTGTAATGGATTGGACATTATTTATCTATCTATTGATTCCGGGAATAGCTATTGGAGCATTTTTCTATATGGAATGGCTGCAGGATATTCCTGTTATTTTAAGATTTATCGGCTGGTATGGTTGGATGATTTTATTAGCAATCAGCTTTTTATTTTATCATATAAAGTTATTCACCTATCTGGCAGATCAGCTTTTCCTTAGTAGAAATATTCCTTTATTGCGACGGATCTCCCAATACGGCATCCTTTATTCTATCAGTATTATGTTATTTACCGCAACACTGTTATTTGTCGTAGCTGCACCCTTTTTAAGCAAGTTATTCTCTCTATCTTTCTTATCATTAGGATACCTGTGGATTTACTATCTCACCGGTGTTGGTTTGGTGACCGTGTGGAGAAAATATGCAAATATTTATATTCCTTCTTTTATATTACGTACGCTATCGTCTATGGCTCTCCTTGTCCTGTGGATAAGTTTATCATGGATTATTTTAACTCATTTTCTTCTGTGGACAATGTGGATAATTATTACCTTTACCGTTATTGCTGTTATAACGAAGCACCTAGCTTACAACGGAACGCATTTTTTAAAAATCGCCGAGAGGGATGAACAGGCTAGAGGAAAATGGGCCAATCTTTTGCTGGCTAACGCCAGACAGCAAGGATATAAACTGCCTTCTGCCAAACCGGTACGGCTCTGGAAAAACTCTCAGGTTATGTTCCAAAAGCAAAGCAGTGAGATGATATTTACCGATGCCTACTTTAAATCTTTCTTTCGTAATTTACCCGTACTGATGCCGCTTGTCCAGCTCACATCGCTTTTGATTGCGATCCTGATAATATCTGCACCGCACTGGACTGGGTACTTATTTTGGCTGGCTTCTATTTATATCATTGTAGATATTACCAAAACAGGCTGGCTCGGTTTTCGATTCAATCCCTTTATCGGGCTGTTTCCATGGAAAGAATCGGTACTGCGAAAATCTTTAGAAACAAGCGTGCTGTGTTTGAGCTCCCCTATTCTATTCGTTATTGGAATGCTTTTCGGATACTTGAAATGGGGACTTTTAGGGATGCTGATTTTTTCTGTTGGTAGTGTTCTACTGGGAATAGGACTGGTTTATTGGCATATTCGTTATATTCCGGTTCATAAAGCAGCTTCAGCAGAATAATTTCATCATTTGGCAGCTTCCTATGACCTGCTGTAAACTGAACTCAAATACTATTAATCGTGAATGGAGATTATGCCCGTGCAACATATATTAATCGTTGATGATGATACGCATATTCTGCGTTTTGTCCGTATTGAACTGGAAAAGGAAGGCTTCCTCGTTTCCGAAGCGAAGGATGGTACAGAGGCCTTAGCAATATTAAAAAAGACAGCTTGTGATTTAGCTGTTGTGGACGTGATGATGCCATTTATGGATGGCTTTCAGCTGACAAAAGAAATTCGTAAACAATATGATATCCCGATTATTTTACTCACAGCTAAAGGACAAATTGAGGATAAGGAAGCAGGTTTTCTGGCAGGAACAGATGATTATTTAGTGAAACCTTTTGAACCCCGGGAACTTAGCTTCCGTATTCATGCATTGCTGCGGCGCTATCAGCAAGAAAACGATACGAACATCATTCGATTGGGAGAAACAGTAATTAACCTCAGCAGTTATGAAGTAAAGCTTGGGGATAAAACCCTTTTACTCCCCCTAAAGGAGTTTGAATTATTAGCACTATTAGCAACTTATCCACAACATGTATTCACACGTGCGCAGTTGATTGAGAAAATCTGGGGAATGGATTATGAAGGCGAAGAACGGACCGTTGATGTGCATGTTAAACGGCTGCGCCAGCGTTTTTCGTCCGAAAACGCTGCTTTTTCGATTAAAACCGTCCGCGGCGTCGGCTATTGCTTGGAGATGGCGGAATGATGCGATCCCTTTATGTGAAATTTGCTGCTGTTACGATTGGTATTATGCTTCTTAGCGGTGTGATTGCCTTTCTCGTATCAAACATGTACTATCAATATTCCCTGAAGCCTCAAAATGATGAAAAGAATACGGAAATTGCTTTAGAAATGGCTGCTTTTATTGAAAATAATCCCGAAGTCAACATGAATGACTACCTATCGAATATGGCCGATGTCGGTTATCAACTGTACCTTGTGGATAACAATGGGCAAGGTCAATTTTTCGGATCTGATTTTCGGGAAAATAATCTAACCGATAGCGATATACAGGAAGTACTGGACGGAGAAGTCTTTCATGGAATGGCTGACTTTCCGAAGCAGACTTTTGTAACAGGATTTTTTGCAAATGAGTTAAAAAATGCGATTGGCGTACCGGTAACCTATCAGGATACTTCTTATGCGTTATTCATCCGTCCGGATATCAAACTGTTGTTTAATGAAATCCATTTATTACTTGGCGTCCTATTTGTCCTGACCATTGTCTTAAGTATTTTATTTGTGCTCTTCAGCACCAATTATTTGGTCAAACCAATTTCCCGACTTAGCCGTGCTACCAAACAGCTGGCTACAGGCGATTTTCAGGCGAATACGTTAAATACGAAGCGGAAAGATGAATTGGGAGAGTTATCCACAAGTTTTACACAGATGGCACAACAAATTGTGGAAAATGATCAGATGCGCAAGGAATTTATCTCGAATATTTCCCATGATATCCAATCTCCTTTGTCCAATATTAAAGGATACACGAATTTACTCGGTGATAAGGAAACATCTGAAGAAGATAAACAGCAATATAAAACCATTATTAACGAAGAAATCAGCAGGCTGTCCACGATGACAGACCAGCTTCTGCTTCTCACTTCGCTTGATCAGAATCAGCATATTGTAAAAAGGAAACATTTTTCTATCAGCAAGCAGCTTCAAAGTCTGTTAAAAAGCTATCAATGGCTGATTCAGGAGAAAGAAATCATGTTGAGCTATACACTTCCTGACTTAGAAATCTACGCTGATCCTTCTTTATTAAATACGGTGTGGGATAATCTGTTGTCCAATGCATTAAAATATAACCAGCAGGGCGGCAGTATTGATATCCAGCTTTCCTACACGGAGGAGGACTGTTCCATCACGTTTACAGATACCGGAATCGGCATATCGGACGAAGAAGCAGAACGTATTTTTGACCGTTTTTACCGGGCCGATGCCTCACGGACCCGTAGTGTCAAAGGAACGGGGTTAGGCTTATCGATTGTGGCTACGATTGTTGAATTGCATGGAGGTTCGGTTATTGTCCGGTCGAATGAAGAGAGTGCCGGGACGATTTTTACCGTGACATTACCTTTCAGTTAACATCAAAATAGCTTGTTTCAATGGAGCATGTAACCTTTTGGTTAGATGCTCCTTTTCACTGAACATGATAATTCATATTTCTGTTCATACTGTGTTCATATTCCCTCACTATACTTCTAGATATAAGAAAGATACAGGAGGGAAAACAAAATGAATATGGCATGGAAAGAAATGAAGAAAAATAAATTACGTTACACCATTCTCGGCTCAATTATTTTTCTGATCAGTTTACTAACCTTTATTATATCTGGCCTGGCAAATGGGCTTTCACAAGATAATGCCTCTCTGATTAAAAATTTGCCGAATGGCACGTTTTATATGGAGGAAGACGCAGATGAAACATATAACTTCTCCAGTCTGTCAGAAGAACAGCAGCAAGAAATAACAGAAGAACAGCCTGAAGCAGCTTTCTTCTCGATTCAAATGGGGAATTTTATCGACACATCTGATAAACAGCGCAGTGTTGCTTATATAGCGTCAACAGACAATGCGGACTTCCCAGAAGTCGACGCTGGTGAAGTGCTGTTAGATGCTTCGCTTGAAGAAGAAGGAGTAGCAGTTGGCGATGAAATAACCAATGAACAATGGGAGCAGCCATTAACTGTAGCAGGATTTGTCAGTCAAGAGAAATTCAGCCACTCAGCTGCAGCTTTTATCAATCCGAATGATTTCAGTACCTTTTTCCATACAGATGCGATGCAAATGGCCTTTATCGCGGATGCCGATTTACAAGGTACCAATGAAGCGCCAGCCTTTGAAGAGCTGCAAGCTTTTTCAAATAGTGATTTCTTAAATACCATTCCAAGTTATAGTGCAGAACAGATGTCACTCAATATGATTGTCATCTTTCTACTCGTTATCAGCGGGATGTTATTTGCCATCTTTTTCTATATGATTAATGTTCAAAAACTTGGCATTTACGGGATTTTAAAAGCAATTGGTGTGAAAACAGGAAAACTGTTTCAAATGATGTGGGCACAGATGCTGATTATCTCTGTGATCTCCCTGCTATTGTCTGTTATCATCAGCCAAGCTTTTCAATTACTGGCGCCAAGCGGGATGCCTTTTCACCTGACCTGGCAAACAAGCGGACTGCTCTCACTCGTTTTTATCATCATCGGCTTTATCGGCGCGACATTATCCGGTATGCAAATTAAACGTGTCGAACCAATGCAGGCTATACAGCAAGGAGAGATGTAACATGGATTTATTTACAATGAAGAACGTACAAAAAACATTTGCTCATGGAGACGTGGAAGAAAAGATATTAAAAGGCATTGATATCACACTGCCAGAGGGAAAAATTACTGCTTTGACCGGCGCTTCCGGCTCTGGTAAAAGTACACTGCTGACCATTGCTGCTGGGCTGCAAACAGCTTCCGGTGGACAGATTTCCTTCGAACAGCAGGAGCTGACCTCCATGCGTAATGAAGAACTCCGTCAAATTCGGGCAAAAGCGTTTGGTTTTATTTTTCAATTTGCGCATCTGGTTCCGTTTTTAACTGTGCGGGAACAGTTAGACTTGATGTTGGAAACGGCAGAATCTCCACTTTCCAAGCAAGTACGGAAAAAGGAAATCAAACAGGTGTTAGAGCTTGTCGGTATGTGGAAACGAAAAGACGCCTACCCGGCTTCCTTATCTGGAGGAGAAAAGCAGCGTGTCGCTGTAGCAAGAGCGATTATCCATAGTCCTCAGGTACTTTTCGCTGATGAACCAACTGCCAGTCTGGATTCGAAGCGTTCCGAGGAAGTGATGCAACTGATTCAGAAGCTCTCCAAAGAACGCAATATTACTGTTTTAATGGTCACTCATGATACGGATATACTAGACTTTGTAGACCATGTTGTTGAAATGCGGGATGGAAAAATGGTTTCGAATCAAACCATCTAAAGGCACGAGGAATAAGCTATTTTGACACAAAATAGCTTATTCCTTCATACTATATTCTCTTACTACCTTCATCATTTCTTCATCTGTCCAGATTGGTTCTACTTGGTTTTGCACATCATGAAAGTTTCGCTCAAAAGCTAAATCGACCAATCTCTTTTCTTTTTTATCAATTGCTTCCACAATCAGTTCATGATTAGCAAGAATTCGTTCAAAATCTTTTTCATCTGTCATCATCCGATAACGCATCGATAAAATAATCAGACATCCTAATACAGGTTTTAAATTATTCCAAAGCATCATAATATGATGATGACCAATGGATTGAATAATCGTTTCGTGAAATTCAAGGTCTAAAAAGGAAAATTGATCGACATCCTGATATTTAATCGCAATTTCCATCATTTCAAGCGTCTTTTTCAGCTCTTGTACCAACGTATCCGTCTGCATTTTCAAAAGACGTTCAAACGTAAAGGATTCTACCATTAAACGGACATCATAAATTTCTTCAATATTTTTCTCAGAGATACCGACAACAACGGCACCCATCCTTTCTGGCCGGACAAGATTTTCACTGGCCAAAACACGCAGCGCTTCACGGACCGGAGAACGGCTGACATCAAATAAAGCTCCCAATTGATTTTCGGAAAGAACCGTCCCTGCTTTTACTTCGCGTGAAATAATTCTCATTCTAAGCTCTGCCAGAACTTGCTCACCTTTTGATTCCTTGCTCAGCTGCTTATTTGGATAAAATGTTTTCATGCTGCATATCTCCCTTATGTATCAATGAATACTTGTATACTAACATAGTGACATAACCTCCGCATTTTGTAAACGTTTCCCGAAAAGGCGAGCCCCTTTTAACCCAATGCATGGTTGTTCTTTTCATCCATTAACATGGAAAACAAATTAGACTGTATTTGTTTTAACTTTATTATTTCCGGGGAAATAGTATGGTAGAGTTGAAACAATGTACATGCTATAGTAAAGAAAACACTACATGATTGGAAAGGCAGGATTGACAATGGCTATTACACTACAACGTATTTATGAAAAATCAGACGAGCCAGGATACCGTGTGTTAGTTGATCTGGTCTGGCCTCGCGGAATTTCCAAAAAAGATGCACACTTAGATGAATGGGCAAAAGAAATAACACCTACACCATCATTGCGAAAATGGTTTAACCATGATCCTGAAAAATTTCCGGATTTTAAAGCGGCTTATAAAAAGGAATTACTGCATGATGACGAAAAATTAAAGAAGCTAGCTGAACTACAAGCGTTGCAAAAGGATCAGCAGCTTATCTTACTGTACGCCGCTAAGGATAAAGAGCATAATCATGCGCTTGTTTTAAAAGAAGTGCTTGAAAGCAAGCTTCCTGAATAAGAATGAAGAAACGCTCGAAAAAACTGTAACGTACGATTTCTTTTGTCTGTATCAAATGATGCATCAAAAAGGCAATGAACCGCTGAAACAGTTCATTGCCTTTTTTCATTTACTCTTTCGCCATCGCAAATTCATGCTCATCTATTTTTTGTTCTTTATTATTGTTATTCAATGCAAAAATAGAGAAGATAACAAATAATACAACAATGGCACCTAAAATGTAGAAGGTCGTTTCATAAGTCGTCTGATCATAAATCCAGCCGACTAGCGAAGAGAAAATAATAACACCAATTTCACTGGATACTTTATAACCTATTAAATAAACCGTCGCTGAAAGCCTGACATCAAAGTTCGCAGCAATATATTTAAACACAGCAATTAATAAAATCGGCAATTCGACAGCGTGCAGCATTTTCATAAAGGAAATGCCGAATCCGCTTGTTACCACTGCTGAACCAATGATACGAAATGCCATGATACTTCCTGCTAATATCAATGAACGCTTAACACCGACTTTGTTGACAATAAATGGTGCCAGGAATAAGAAAATTGCTTCGACAAATACCTGAATAGAGTTAAGGATACCGTAGACTGTATTCCCATCAGCTTCTGCTCCAGAAAATAAACTCACAAAGTAAACTGGGAATAACTGCTGATCGTACACGGTGTAAATGCATACTGTTCCGAATAAATAAATAATTAGAAACCAGAATACTTTATTTGCAAATAAAAAGCGGATATCTTTCATCGATATATTGGAAACGCTTTTTTCTTCTGTCTTCGAAACTTCTACTTTAAAAGTTGCGTTAATCAGAAGAAAGATAATTCCAGTTCCGGACGCAATCCAGAAGTTAATATGCGGGTTAATACTCATTAACGCACCTGCACCAATAGCAGAAACAGCATAACCTAACGAACCCCACATACGCGATTTCCCAAATTCAAAATCATATTTACGGCTGAGTTTTTCTGTAAAGGATTCCAAAAATCCTGCTCCGGCTATAAAACCTGCCCCTAAATAGATAGCGCCCAGGACCGCTCCTACATAAAAATGATTTAAAAGTAATGGTTCATACACATAAATAACAAATGGTGCAATGAAAACAAGCACAACACTTTGCAACCAGACCAGGTTTTTCTTCGTTCCTAATTTATCCTGTAAATATCCATAAAGAATCATGAAAAATAGAGAAAAGAATGAATTAAAGGAATAAATCGTTCCTACCTGCGCTCCTGTTAATCCAAGACTATTATTCAACCAGATCGCATAGAAAGACCACCAGATAGACCACGTGATAAAGAAGAAAAATAGATACCCCGATGAAAACCAATATTTACTATTCTTTAAAAAATCCATGTTTATAAGATCCTTTCTTTATACTTTACTTTATACGTGCGGGGAGCTTATCCAACTCCTCCGCACAATGATTATTTCCAAATAGAATGCAATTTTGTCCATGTGATATTTTCTACCTGTACTGCTTCATTTACTGCGAATACTTCCAGTTGTGTTATCGTACCTTCTGGATAAATCGTATTCGTCGCCGCGGATAAGCCATCATTTAAGAAGAGTTCGATAGAAGCTTTGTCAACGATTGCTTTCAGCGTTTTCACTGCTTCTTTATTCAGGCTTCCCTTCACTTCTGTCGGGAAATCTTCCGAGAAGTCCGTGATGCCTTGATCCCGATGAAACGTATACGAGTTGGACTGCTTGTCTATCACCAATCGAAAAGCTTCATCCTGATCCGTCGTAAATGTCACGCCCCATTCACTGTTGCCTGTCGTTTTTGCAAGCTGCACATCTATCTGGGCCGTATCACCAATCTCATAGCTTTCTGTCTCACCAGATTCAATAGTCGCGCCAGGATAGGAAATTACCTCTGCGTCGCTGTCTGCCGTAATGACTTCTTGTTTTAATAGCAGATCGTCATCTTTTTCATATAATGACAGTTTCCGGGCCAAGCTCATTGCACTGAGCCAAGGCGATACCGGTGAAACGCCTGCATACTGCCAGTTATTCATCCAGCCAATCCAGTACGTATCTTCTGTATTATCCCAAGTAACAGCGGCGTAAAAGTCTTTTCCGGCATCCGCCCATTTCAGCGTATCTTCCGGTTTTTCATTGGGTTGAAATGCTTTGCCGTCGAAGCTACCTGTAAAGTAATAAACAGCAGATCCTCCGTTAGGCCCACCTGGATTGATGCTTACAATAAGGACCCACTCTTTTTTGGAACGATTCTCCACTGGTAAATAAAGCAGATCCGGGCATTCCCAAACCCCATCATAGGAAGGATATTCTTTCCCAAATGAAGATAGATAAGTCCAATCAATCAAATTTGGGGAGCCGTAAAATTGCATATGATCGCCACAAGCTAATACCATTATCCATTGCTGACTGTCCTCATGCCAGGAAACTTTCGGGTCACGAAAATCTTTTATTTTTGTATTCGGAATCACTGGATTCCCTTCATACTTCATCCATGTTCTTCCCTTGTCCTTGCTGTAAGCAATACTTTGCTGCTGGCTCGCACCATCTTGTGTGAAAATGGCAACCAACCCGCCGGAATCGCTTTCAAACAAGCCGCTGGTATTATTTTTATCAACTACTGCGGATCCAGAGAAAATGGTTCCCAATTCATCTGGAGCTATCGCAACTTCATGTTCTTCCCAGTGATACAAATCTGTGCTTGTTGCATGACCCCAGTTCATATTTGCATGTTCACTAGCAAGTGGATTGTACTGATAAAATAAATGATATTC
This sequence comes from Oceanobacillus timonensis, assembly GCF_900166635.1. Lineage (NCBI taxonomy): Bacteria > Bacillati > Bacillota > Bacilli > Caryophanales > Bacillaceae > Oceanobacillus > Oceanobacillus timonensis. The sequence continues at coordinate 344,497 of NZ_LT800497.1, read as the reverse complement.
TCCTTCGTAATAAACAAGACCGTTCGGATCATTCATCCAATTCTCTTTTGGTGTGAAATGCAACTGCGGACGGTGTTTTTCCTGATATAACATAGCAATCTACCTTTCTATCAAATTATTTATATTTATGAAAACCATTGAAAACGGTATCAGTAATTTCTTACGTATTATCATCTTACATTTTTCTAAATATGTCAACCGGTTGACACAAAATTTCATAAAAAACCTTTGAGCGATAAACAAAACATAAAGTTTGCGCGCCTATCTTTTTTGGGTAAATTTAACACGCTTTTTTCAATCAAAAAGCACCTGCTCCCTAACAGATGCTTTACCCGTTTTCATTTCCTTTTTTCTGAGATTACTGATCCAGCATCTCTTCATTTTTAATATCTGTATCACTGTATCTTTCCGTCCCACGCTCTTCCATTGTTTTAGCTAAGAATTCTTTGACCTCATTATAGGACATACCAGCGTTTTTATTTGCTTCTTTAACCGACTCGATATTTGTTCCTGCAACTGTATATTTATCGCTTTTATTTTCCTGCATGACTATCCCTCCTGCTTTGTTTCCGTTTATTTTACCCAATAAGGCATTTCTTAACCAGGAAGCTCAAGTCTTTTAGCAAAAATAGACGGCACTGATATAACTTTCTTGTTTACCTAACTATTTTTAGGATAATAGGAAAATCCGGGATATTTCACAACGGGCCATTTTTCTTTGCGCAGTGAATCAATCAATTCAGAGCCCACATTCAAATTACTTTGGATCAATTCCTTAGGCGTCAACGCCATCCATTGATTCAATGACACGTCTTCAAAGCGGCTGCTTTTGAATATTTCTAAAAACCATAATGTATCGTCACCCGTATTCTGAATATAATGTCCATTAGCAAAGGGAACATAACCGACATCACCAGCACGATAGTCAAATGTACGTGCAGCGCCCTCTCCGTTAAATACCGTCATACGTCCCTGCCCGGCAAGGTAATATTGCCATTCATCCTGATTGGGATGCCAATGCATTTCCCTCATGCCACCCGGCTCAACCTCAACAAGTGCAGCGGCAATGTTTTTCGAAATCGGAAAATTAGAAGTGTCAACAATTCGCACGCTTCCACCTGGCGTTTTAATGGGTGTTTGCTTCAAAAGCTCGTGCTTGAAGGTCAATGGAACTTCACCGTTGGGAGACGGGACTTCCTGACTTTCCAAGGAACCGGGTACTTCTCCTTGGTAGATATAAAGCTCATCTGAAGGAATGGAGTGGAAAGTATTCTCTGGCACACCGAAATTAGCTGATAGGACATCTTTGGGCGTATGTGCAAACCAACTAGAGATGGATAAAGTATTTTGGTCAGAAAAATTTCCATCATCAAAGACCAGGAGGAATTCACAATGCTCCAATCCTTGAATGGAATGCGGGATTCCCGGTGGAAAGTACCAAAGATCGCCGGGACCAATATCTGCAATAAAATTCCGTCCATCTTGGTCAACCGCCGTTATTCGCGCCCTTCCTAAAAGCATGTAAGACCATTCCGCTTCTTGATGCCAGTGAAGCTCTCGCACACCACCAGCTGTTAAACTCATATTCACCCCAGCAAGTGTCGTAGCGACCGGGAGCTCTCTCGCAGTAACCTCTCGAGACCATCCTCCCATTTTTAATTTCATGGAAGTATCTGAGAACGAGAATTTCAAGTTCGGAAGCAATCCCGTATCCGTAGCTGGCGGAACAAGCATATCCGGATTTTGCACATCCCGCATAATATTACGCGGTCCCACATCCATCGCGCCCGCTCCATCATTTCGAATAGGCTGCGGTACATGTTCATTCCATTGATTACCATTTCGGTTTTCCATCAAAAAGCACCTCATTTATCGGTTTATACAGAGAAAACCCCTTTAACATCGGTTTATGCCTCCTGCTTCTTGTATGTGCCTACGGTTAAAAAGAAAGGGATGAAAAAAGAGATGAACCTGGCCAGTATACCTTGCCTTTCGTTCATCTCCGTTATAAATTACTCTTTTGCTGCCAAAGCGATACAGCCTTTTACACCCTGCTCATCGTTTAATGCTGGAGCAACAATCAATTCCTCTACATTCTCCACTTCGATGTAATCATTTAACAGCTCCATGAATTTTTCACGAATCATCGGATACAATTTTTCCTGTTTCATGACACCGCCGCCGAGAATGATTTTTTCTGGAGAAAGAATCACAAAATAATCCATGATTGCCTGAGCCAAATAATATGCCTCTAATTCCCAAACATGATCCTCATCAGCTAAATCCGCGCCTTTTTTACCATAACGTGCTTCAATGGCCGGGCCGGCAGCCAATCCTTCCAAGCAGGAGCCGTGGCTTGGGCATGCCCCTTCAAATGTATCTTCCGGATGTTTTTGTAATAAAACATGTCCCATCTCCGAATGATTTCTTCCCTGAAATGGCTTTCCATTTTGAACAAGTCCTGCCCCGATTCCCGTACCTACAGTTATGTAAAGACAACTCGCAGCATTCTTACCGATTCCATATTCATATTCACCCATGCTCGCAACAACAACGTCCGTCTGAATGGCCACAGGAACGCCTAAACGTTTTTCAAGCTCTTCCATAAGCGGATAATAACGCCACGGAATTTTAGGAGTCTTTTCAATCGTGCCGTAGTTTTCACTGCCGGCTCGTAAATTAATGGGTCCAAATGCGCCAACTCCTAATTTCTCAATCGAATGTTTCGCAAAAAATGCTTCCACTTTTTCTAATGTTTCATCCGGTGTTGTTGTTGGAAATGCTGTGCGATCTATAATCGTACCATCCGGGTTCCCCACTGCGCATACAAATTTTGTCCCGCCCGCTTCAATTGCTCCTATCATCTCTGTAAACACTCCTTATTTATTCTACATGTTTGATTATTATAGCAGATTTTGGTTCGAAGTTACGATTTCATCTTTTTTCTAAAACGGAGAAACGGTATTCCTTCACGTGGAATCCCTTGTTGTTTCCCCTTTCCAAAGTGAAACCGGAAATGTTTTTTCTTTTCTATAATGCGGTTTATCATCAATCTCCCAAACTAATGTCTCGACAGCGTTTTCTGCAATTTGATAGATTGGCTGAATAATTGTTGTGAGATTCGGATAAAGCGACCGTATGAGGCTTGTCCCATCATAGCCGATAATTTTCAAATCTTCCGGCACCTTGTAGCCTAGACTCTCCGCATATTGTAATATACGTATAGCGAGTAAATCGTCACTTGCAAAGATTCCGTCTACATCCGGATGCTCCTCGAAAAGCTGCTGTATGGTAACAATATTACTTTCTAAGAATGCAGCATCAGAAACAACATGATACGTTTCTGGAGTCCTGCCAGCTTCTTTCATTACTTTTTCATAGGCATATTGCCTGTTATTGGCCGGTGTTTCCAACTTGGCATCTCCATTAATATGAATGATCTTTTTGCAACCTGTTTCTATCAGCTCCCTGCTCGCCATTTCCCCGCCTTGGAAATTATCCGAGCTGACAACATGAATATGTTCAGATAAGTAATGGTCAATGGCCACTGCCGGAAATTGTTGTTCCTTATCTATTAAACCGCGATTGTAGGTAACGACAATGACCCCATCAACCTGATGCCGGCGCAGCATTTCCCAATATTTTTTCTCTTTGTCCGCTTCATGAAGGCTATTACAAAGGAGCACCTTATAGCCTTTTTCATCACAAATACTCTCTATATGCGCCACCAATTCTCCAAAAAAAGGATTACTGGTTGAAGGAACAATCACACCAATCAAGTAACTGCGCTTGTTATACAATGAACGCGCAAGGTCATTGGGTACATAGTTAATTTCTTCCATTGCTGCATATACTTTTTCTTTCGTTTTGTTGCTGATATATCCCCTGTCATTTAGAACCCGGGAAACCGTCGTCGGGGATACACCGGCTACTTTCGCGACATCCTGGATTTTGGGTTTCATACAAAATCTTCTCCTTTAATCCCGCTTTCATTTTTTCACATCTATTCTTCATCATATCGGGTTTCGTTTATAACGTAAAGAACCGTATGCTAAACCATTCAAAAAGCCATATAAGATACCAACGAATTCGTTGCATCTTATATGGCTACTTTCTGCTAAACTACAGCGCTTCTTCCACCGCAGCCGGCAATTCCTCTTCACTGACTTCATCGTATGAAGAAACTTCATTATCATCATTCACATAAAGCATCAGATATGCTCCTTGACGCAAATCCTTTTGTGCAGAAAACGTCACTTCAATTTCTTCTCCATCCTCTGTATAAGCCGGCTGCTCATACCAATAAGTGGTCGCTATTTCTCCCGTATCCATCTTATCCTCTTCTGTACTTGCCGGTTCATCCACTTGAATATAAACATTATCTTTTCCCGCCCGATTGAAATCCACTGTCATCAAAACAACAACCGCTGCGGCAAATAAAACGACGACACCTATCATGACAAAAAATAATTTTTTCATGTTAACCCTCCTGTACAATATTTCGTGTAATGGTTTTATTAAATCCTCTGGCCGTCACCACATAATATAAAATATAAATAATTGTATAAGCCGCCATCCAGATAATGACAGGCTCCAACAAATTCGCTTGTAACAGACTGGAAAATGCCATTAGCGCCACTGCCCCATGCATTAACCCTAATACCAGCGGTGCCAGAAAAATGAGCCCGACTTGGTAACGTATTGTTTTTCTCATTTCTTTTTTGGAAACACCAATTTTATATAAAACGGCATATTTATCCTTATCTTCCTCTGCTTCTGTCATCATTTTAAAGAAAATAATGCTGCCTGTAGCCACTAAAAACACTAATCCTAAAAAGCTGCCGACAAATAGCATCACTCCAGAAGATGCTATGGCATCCTGATAACTTTGTCCTGCACTGGAGAATCTCTCTATATCTGCATTTGCTTCCAGGTCCTGAGAAAGGTCTAAATGATTTTTCTCATCCGTAATCTGCACTGCCTGATAAGCAGCATCTTCTCCATCCAGCTCTTGAAAAGCCGCATCATCCATCACTAAGGTAGAGCCTGGTAATGTCGGCGTATTTACTAACGGGTCTTGATAAAACTGACTGACTTTTTTCTCATCACCCTCAATAGCAATGGCTTCTTCTCTATCCCCTTGCAATTGCGGATCATAGTAAGGATCGACCATCATTGCTTCATCTTTTCCCAAGTCATGGTAATCGATATCCCAGCCAAGTGCTTCTGTCAATTTCATAAATGTTTCTTCGTCTATAACATAGTAAGACTGATCATATGGCTCTCCCGGTACGGTGATATCCTTTGCTTCAAAGCTGACAGCATCCTCTACCAGGTCGGAATCGATATCCTGGGCTTCCCCTTCCCACATAAAAGAGAAAGGTGCCATTTCTTCTACACTTTTTTCAGTATTATAATACGTGCCAAATATCGCTCCACCTGCTGTAATCGTTGTTGCGCTCAATGTCGCAATAATGGTTAATGTTTTGGCATTCCCGCGAATCCGGTAAAGGAGCTGGGAAGATGTCATAAGATGCAGCCCTTTCCAAGCCCATTTCTTCCTTCTTTTCAAGACATGTAAAATATAAACGAGAACACTGTTAAATAAGAGAAATGATCCTAAAATCGTTAACCCAATAATCACCAGCGGCATCGCCAGGCCTAAAATCCGCCAAGCCGAAGAGGTCATTAAATCCTGCAGCGCCAGCCAGTAAGCTAAAACTAATGACAAAACGCCGATCAGTGCTGAAATCATCCGTGCTTTTGGCTGTTCTTCCCCTTTTTTCTCAGCATGGAATAATTCAATCAGCTTAAATTTATAAATCACCCGGTATCCCAGTAAAGAGGTCACTAAAAATATTAGGAAAAAGACCAGTACCGTCTCGATTACTGCCTGCATAGAAAAAGCAAAACCGACAGAAAGCGATAAGCCCATCAGCTTTAATAAAAGTGACAATAAAGCTTGTGACAGGAAGAATCCTAATCCTACACCAATGACCAGTGAAATAATTCCAATAACGATATTCTCAAAAAATAATAGAAAACCGATCGCTCGTTTACGTACTCCCAATAAGGAATATAAAGCAACTTCTTTCTTCCTTCTTTTCATAAAAAAGGAATTGGAATATAGAATAAAAATGGCCACAAAAATCATTAATACAAACGCCGAAGAGCTCATAATGCCCTGCATCTGCTTGGAAGTTTCCGCTAAACCGCTTATATCATCGCTATGCTTCAGCGTCGCAAAGGTAAAATAAATAATAATCGAGAAGATCGTGGCTCCGATATATAATCCATAGCTCTTTATATTTCTGCGAATATTTTTTAACGCTAAATCAAACAACGTCATTCCCATCACCGTCCAATTCTGCCAATTCATCTAAGATCATCTGGAAGAATTCCTTCCGCGTACATGTTCCACGGACCAGTTCATCCGATAAAGCACCATCTTTAATAAACAGAATACGTCTGCAAAAGCTGGCTGCATAAGCATCATGTGTCACCATCATCACGGTTGTTTCACGGGTTTCATTCAGGTTGCTCAAGCTCTCTAACAAATCGGTAGCTGATTTGGAATCAAGCGCACCTGTCGGCTCATCTGCAAAAATAAGCTTGGGATCAGATACAATAGCGCGGCAGGAAGCAGTACGCTGCTTCTGTCCACCCGAAATCTGGTACGGGTACTTATCCAATATGTCCTCTATTCCAAACGAATGGGCAATAGCATTGACTTTTTCTTCAATTTCTTTTGCCGGCTTTTTGGCAACAGCAAGCGGCAGCAGAATATTTTCCCGCACTGTTAATGAATCCAGCAAATTATAATCCTGAAAAATAAAGCCTAAGTGGTCCCGGCGAAAATCTGCTAACTTTTCCTCTTTCATTTTGGCAATATTGTCTTCTTCAACATAAATATCTCCGTTCGTCGGTGTATCAATTGTCGCCAGTACATTAAGAAGCGTTGATTTCCCAGCACCGGACGGTCCCATCACCCCTACAAATTCGCCATGGTCGATGGTAAAAGAAATATTTTTTAACGCTTGAAATGTATTTGCGCCTTTTCCATATGTTTTTTCGACATCGTCTACTTTTAATAAATGCTCCATCCTCTTTGCACCTCTTTCGAATATCTTTATCTTTACTATAGCCCCTCATCCTTAAACAGCCATCAATGTAACCTTACAAAATGTTTAAATCTGTCTCATAGTTAATGAATTCCTGTTAAGATAGTAATAATTCAACTTTTTGGTAAATCATAAATACACATTGTTTTGATATAGAAAGGCGGGAACTTCATATGGAAAAGCCGAAAATTTTAATTGTCGATGATGAACAGGACCTGTGCCAGCTCATGAAAACAGCGCTTCAAAAAGAAGGAATGACGGAAATTGCTACAGCGGGGTCGATCAAAGAAGGGTGGAAGCAATTTACCAGCTTTGAACCCGACTTGGCCATATTGGATGTGATGCTTCCAGACGGGGAAGGATATGATTTATGTCGAAAAATCCGGGAAGTATCACGTATTCCCATTCTTTTTTTATCCGCTAAATCGGATGAAATCGATAAAATACTTGGACTGGCCATTGGCGGGGATGATTATATTACGAAACCGTTCAGTCCCAAAGAAATGGCTTACCGCGTCAAAGCACAGCTGCGCCGGGCAGGTGTATATACCATGGAAGCGGTCAGTTCACACGCCCCAGCTCAAGCAGACAAAAATATCGGCGTCTTTACCATGAATGGGGATGAAACGGAAATAAGCAAGGACGGCGAAGTTTTAGAGTTGACTGCTAAAGAAGTCGGTTTAATGGCATGTTTTCTGCGCAACCCAAAACATATTTTAAGTAAGGAAACCTTATTCGAAACCGTATGGGGAGAAGATTTTTACGGAGCAGATAATACGTTAATGGTGCATATTCGCAGACTTCGGGAAAAAATTGAGGAAAACCCGTCAGACCCTGCCTATATTGTCACTGTAAAGGGGCTAGGGTACCGTTTTAATCCATAAGCATCTATACAAGGACTCGACCTGCAATTTTTGAATTTGAAAAAGGAGTAAATGCATCATGAAATGGAAACTCACTATCCGCTATCTTATTTCCATTCTCAGTATTGTCTTTATCGTCAGCATTGTGAATAGCATTATTCTTATTGCGTTATTATTTTCGCAACGTCATGAAAACCCGGAAGATATCACACATGATACAGGGGAAAACTTTACTCGCAACTTCTCTCAATATTTAACGATAGAAGACGGTACACCGGTTGTCTCAGAAGAAGGAAGAGATGCACTGACCCGCTTTGGTGCCTGGCTGCAAATACTGGATCAAAACGGAAATGTCTTATCCGATGAATACGCACCGGATAATGCCGCCACACACTATACACCGATTGATTTAGTTCATAAGTATAAGTACATGGATGATGATTTCAACACGTACTTCGTCAGTGAATTTGAGGGGTACAGTTATATCGTCGGTGTCCCTGAGTCCCAGCAGCAACGAACCATTATTATGGCTGATCCGCAGCAGGTTCTGAAGTACACTTCCCAGTTCTTAGGCGCTATTATTATTGTCGACTTAATTATCGCCTGTATTGTCGGATTTCTGTTCAGTACGGTGTTGGCCAAACCCGTCTCACGTATTATTGAACGGATTAGTGAATTAAAGGAAAGAAAATTTGAGCCGAAAAAAATGAAGCGTCCAGGCGTATTTAAACGCGTATTTGCCAACTTAAACGACGTATCTGAAACCTTGCAGGCACATGAAAATGATCGGCAAAAACTGGAGAAAATGCGTAATGAATGGATCAGCAATGTGTCGCATGATATTAAAACACCGCTCGCATCCATCCGTGGTTATGCAGAATTGCTGAGCAATGCGGATGTCTCTGCAGAGGAACGTTTAGAATACGCAGAAGTCATTGAACGGCAATCACTTTATATGAAAGAGCTGCTCGATGATTTTAATCTGACCATGCGCCTCCGAAATCAGGAAATGGATCTACATCTTCAAGAGATACGCGTAGAAGGTTTTGTCCGAAAGATTATTATCGATTTATTGAATGATCCGCAATTCCAGACACACGACATTGATTTTACCAGCAATGCACCTGAATTAATCTGGAATATAGATCAGCATTTAATGAAGCGGGCATTATTAAACTTTATTATCAATGCCTTAATTCATAATCACGAAGATGTAAAAGTCTCCGTAGAAGTGCAGGAAGACGGCATTATTATCCGCGATAACGGCAAAGGGATTAAAAAAGAGGAACAGGCACAAATTTTTGACCGTTATTACCGCGGCACAAGCACCACGTCACGCGGCACTGGACTTGGACTGGCTATTTCAAGAGATATTATTCAGGCACATGGCGGTGATGTGGAAATGGAAAGTGAAGTCGGAGAAGGAACAATGTTTAAGATTCGGATGGATTAATGGTTGGCGCTACACAGATCTGTTACAACTTCCTTTGTGCTTAAAAAGAAACATCAATAAAGTTATATAGAAAAACCGCGAGATTCACTTAAGAGCATGAAAAAGAGCTGACTGATTATCAACTCTTTTCTCAAAACCCAGTCTTTGATATAGGATATGATTTTGCAAAGGTAGACTAGACCTTTCAATCATATCCTTTTTCTTCCGACGAATTTTTGCAGTTTTTCTATTCTGTTCGTCTTTCTATTAGAAATAAGTTCAATAAACTCTATTATCATATAAGCATTGCTGTTATAACTTCTTCTTGTTTAAAATAACGATGGATAACCAGATAAATAGCAAAGATAAAAAAACAGAAAGCAGTATAGCAAACAGATAATTTCCCAAGCTGGCAGCACCCTGCAAAAAGTTCATATTTTCACCAATCAGCGAAATGGGATTATATCGCTCGAATGAATCAACAATATTTAAGATAAATAAGAGAACGACGAACGCGCCTGTCAGTAACAAGCCTTCGTAGCTGTTTCTGGACACAGTGGAAAAAAACAGGATTACCGTGACTAGCAACACCCCAAATAACCATAACGGAAAAGCCGCCTGAAAAATATGCGGGCTATGATTATCTGGAAAATAATAAACCGTATATCCCCAAGTCACGAAAAACGCGGCATACATACAAAAAGTCCATTGGAAAATATAATAAATACTTTTACTGACCACAATCGCAGAACGTTTTAGCCCTTTGGTTACAAGATTAATCAACGTTCCTTTATTTACTTCTCCGCTCACCGCACCACTGCACATCAGTACTATCACGATTAATCCCATCTGTGTCATATTACTATAAAATTGTCCCCAGGAATCCAGCGAAGTCGGTTCCGGAATATCGATTGGCATCGTATCCCCAAAACTCATTTGTAAAATTTCCGGTGTTAATAATGCAATCAGCGGGTTCATGATACCTAAAATAAGAAAAATCACTAATAATATAAGCAGCTTGGACGTACGCCATCCTTCCAACAGCTCTTTTTTGGAAAAATAATAGATATTCCTCATTGAATCACCTCCAAAAAGATGGATTCCAGCGAAGGGTTCATTTTTCTTAATGCAGTTGGCATCATGTTTTTAGCAATCAGGTTCTCTAAAAGAGGGACAGCCACCTCTTCGTAAACTTTGTTATGGGATATAATAAATTGATTGCAATCATTTATCTGTTGCATCTCCGTGATAATTGATTGTTCTTTTAACGCATTCAACTCTGCAATCAGTGAAGAAGTGTCCACCCCTTCGTCAAACACTACCTCCATTTGCGGTTTGGCATAGGTTTGCTTCAATGCTTCTATAGACGAGTTCACCTTTAGCTTTCCTTCATTTAAAATACCTACATAATCACAAATGCGTTCCACATCTCCTAAAATATGTGTAGAAAATAAAATCGTCATTTCCCCTTTTAAAGAGGCTAAAAGCTCCAAAAATGCATTTCTTCCTTCCGGATTTAACGCAGAAGTCGGCTCATCACAAATAAGCAATTCCGGATCATTTAACAACGCCTGCGCAATGCCTAAACGTTGTTTCATTCCTCTGGAAAAACCCTTAATACGTTTTTTATTCCCCTCTAAACCAACCAGCGCTAATGTTTCCTGTATTTTTTGTTTTCGCTTCTCCTTTTTCAATCCCGTAATTTCCGCACAAAACGTTAAATATTCTTCAGCAGACATATAATGATAAAACGCTGGGACATCGGATAAATAGCCTGTAATCCGATTCGTTTTTGTATTGCCGAAAGTTACTTTTTCTCCGCCGACAAATATATCTCCCGCTGTCATTTTTTCTAGACCTAAAATAAGCTTCATCGTTGTCGTTTTACCTGCTCCGTTTCCACCTACAAAACCAAAGATAGAACCTGCAGGAACTTTTAAATCCAATCCATCCAGAACCTGCTTAGAACCGAAACTTTTCGAAACATTCTTCACTTCTAGGATATTCATTCATTATCCCCTCTTCCAAAGACAAAATAAAATACCGGACCAATGATTTGCAAAAGGACAACAATCACAATCCACATTCCTTTGTTGCCAAACCGATAATTGGGATGCTTTATGACATGAATCAGCGCTGTAATCATCAGCGTGAATTGCAGGATAATCAAAGGTATGAGCAGTGCTAAATGATCCATTAAAAATTGTGTATCATTCATTTTTCTCCCTCGCATTCCAAAAGGTTCTTTAACTTTCGATTTATCTGCTCAAAACGTTCTTGTTCTTGCCCATTTAAAAATAACGGATTATCTACAACTGCATTTATAAAGTTTTCTTTTACCAATCTGGAATCCCTCGGCATCTGATTACCAATATCCAAATTGTTAAACCAATCATCAACTTGATCAAAATAATCATCCCCGTGCAGGACGATTGGAAAACTGGTTTCTTTGATTACCTCTGTAAATTCTTCCAGCATGGACAGTGCTTCATGTTCCTCCTTCATTTGCGCATGACCAAAAGCGGCCGATAATTGAAAATTCATCAAAGCCACTGGATGTAAGGAAGTAAGGTCGAATGTTTCTGCTAATGCTTGCCCTCTTTGAACGGTCTCCTTGAATTTTTCAGGAGCATGTATTAATACCTGTAAATAATTTGTAAATGCACTCATCACGACAATAATGTACTGAAATAATGCACTTTGAAGCGTGCTGATGGCTCGATCTGTTTCCCCTTTCATTTGAAAAGCTCCAGAAATTAAGCTTTCCACCGGGAAAATCCCAGGAGGATATTCACCAAGAATTTCTAAGACTTGATCTGCTTCTTTTAATGTAAATAAAGAATAAGCCTCCAACTTAAAAGCTTTTGTAATCAAATCCGGATCTTTTGCCTGCGTTCGGACATGGATAAATAAATCCTTAGCTTCATTCATATAGCGCTGCATTCTCTCTTCTTCGCTTTTTCCCGGAAGCCGGTCAACATGATTCATAATGAGCAATCCCATTTGCAATATAAATGGATAACAAGAATAATATCTGCGAATAAAACTCCGGATAGAAACTAAAACTTCCTCTGCCGGTTTTGTTTCAAAAGAATCTTTTAAAGAAGCATAAATATGCTGAATCTCTTTTTGATTCAGCTGTGATTCATATCCCAGCAAGGAATCAATGCTGACATTAAAATACGCAGCAAGCAGCGGAAGCGAAGTGATATCCGGGTACGTCCGTCCTATCTCCCATTTAGAAACCGAAGCCTTGGAACCACCAATAAAATCCGCTAATTCCTGTTGTGTAATCTTTTTTTCTTTTCTTTTTTCTGTAATGATGGAACCAATATTCATTCGCATAGGAATTCTCCTTTCTCTTTTATTGTATGTTTTCACACAGGGCGATTCAATGGAGTTATTGTTAACTATTGAAGGAATAAATCAACCTGAAAGATACTTTTACATTCTAAAAACAGAAGCAAAAGAACGGTTCCAAGTATTTGAAGATTGATTGGATAGCAGAACAAAATCGCTAACGCGACTAAATCACGTCCCAAGTAGATGCTAATCACTTGGGACGTTTTTCGCTTCAATCATAGTGCCATTACAATGCGGACAATGAAGTTCTACTTCATCCCTATTATTTTTATCCACACTAAATTCACCAATGATATACTCCGGGACTTCATCGGTTCCATGGCAATCTAAACATTGAAATAATATAATCTTCATTTCTTCTTTTAAGCCAAAAGGATCCTCTTCGTCCAGCCAGTCTGGAAAAAATTCATCTGATTTATCCGGCTCTTTTGGGTTTGTCAATTCCGTATCTCCTCCTTCTTTCTTTCTCTACATCCTCCATGTAATGATAAATCCACCCATAGTCAGCATGCCATATTCCAATGAGCTCCATCTGTTTACGGCAACACGGACATTCCAAAGGGTCCTGTTCAAATGATTCTATCATACGTTGACGGTATGTTTTTTTCTTACGTTTTGCTTCCAAAAGAAACGAAATCTGCTTCGTTCTCATGAACGCATATAAACTCAATATTTGTTGCGCTTTACGATGAGCCCTTCTACTATACAGCCCATATCTCCCAACCATTCGAAAATGCTTTGGTGGAATGTGTTGTAATATTTCAAATAAGAACCTGTACACTGGAACCTTTTTATCTACACGTTTTCCTGTTTTATGATTCTCATACCAGTAATGAACTGTTTCCCCATCATAAGATTCAATACGATATTCGGCGATAGCTGGTCGAGCTAAATATCTGCCGATATACTTGGCTACACGCTTGGCATTGTTCATTTTCTTCTCTGCATTGACATAAAAGCCTTTCGGATACCTTTGATATAACTCATTAATAAGTTCTATGATTTTCGGTGTTGCAGGAAACCACTTCTTTAACAAATCTAAGACAACTTTTTGCCAGGACTTTCTTAAAAAATCATAAGGAACATATCCATTATTAACCCATTCATTTTGATTATCTAACGCACCTTCTGTCACCAATGCATGTATGTGAGGATTAAACTTTAAATCTCTTCCAAACGTATGAATAACCGTAATAATCCCTGAACGGAAGCCTCTTTTCTTACCTTTCTTTTTATTATGGTACTGAAATACTTCGGCTACCTGTTTACTTAATTCATTTAATTTTTTTCGGTCATTGTAAAATATGTTTCTTAACTCTCGTGGAAGTGTAAAGACCATATGGCGATACGTAACATTAAATATCATTTCCTGTTGTTTGTCTGACCAGTCATCCGTATACTTTTTCCCACAACGGTGGCATAGTCTGCTTTTACAAGTAAAACACACGAATTTAGGAGAAGGATCCCCTTCACATCCTAAACACTCATAGCGAGCATATCCTAAATCACGTGTCCCGCAACGAATTGTTTTTTCTACCGTTTCTTTTATATGTTCACGATACGTTTTCGGAAAACGATCAGCATGGAACTCCCAAAATCCAGCAAAATGGTCTTTTAAGATTTCTTTAATAACTCCGCTTCCCTTTCTCATATCTCTACCCCTCCAGTGAGTTAATAAAAGTTTAACATAAAAGTTATCCACAGCTAGAGAATTTTATAATTTCCTAGACAAGAA
>NZ_LT800496.1 GCF_900166635.1 Oceanobacillus timonensis | reverse complement strand
CCTGTAGTTGCTTCAGTGTTATTTCCAGATTCATTTTTCGTCTGTTCACCATTGGAAGAGTTTTGTTGTTTACCATTCTTAAATCCACTTACCAGACCTGCCATACCTGCAACGCCACTGGTACTCTTACTAGCAACAGCACTACTTCCTTTTGCAACAGAGCTTAAACCTTTGCCAAGCCCTTTTGTTGCGTTAGATGCACCTTTTCCTAATGCTAGTGTACCGGCTAGCGCACCCCATCCTGATTTCATGCCTGCATCAATACCAAATAAGCGTTCAACAATATTGGGACCATCTATAACAGCCATAGCAAAGCCAATCATCGCAACGATATAAGCAACGCCACTTAATTCATCAGCCAAGAAGGAAGTTCCAATCATATAAACTTTCATCGATAAAAAGATTAACATCGTAACCACAAAAATACTTAATATATTTTGTATTACTGTTTTCGTTTTTTGTCCTGAATGAAGATCAGCAGGAGCAACCAAACTAGCCAAAACATAGTTAAATGCCAATTCAAAGAAAAGTTTTGCTAATTTGATAGCGATTGTTACTAGAACAAATCCTAAAATTGCCAAAGTGGCAATGATATTAAACCAATCTACAGTGTACCGATAATAATATTCTTTCGTTATATCCGTAACCCAATTTCCGTCTTCTAATTCGACTACTTTACGATTACCGTCACCTATTGTCTCTATGGAATGGCTTAAAATTTCCTCTCCGTCATCAGTTAACTCTTGTTCTTCTGTTATTTGGCTACCTTCCGTCAAATAGGATTTAATATTAATGTCCATGATATAATCAGATGATAATTGGTTGTATGCATCTACATCTGTACTCTCCCATCCATTGATATCAAAAACACTAATATCTACAATGTTATCTCTGACAACATCCGTAGCAACCGTTCCGCCTTCTTCTTCTTCTCCTGCGTTGTTGATTGCGTTTATAGCATCGCCTGTGAATTTATCAGCTTTATCCATGCCTGCACCTAAAAGTACAATGACAATTAAAGCTACAAAAATATTTGTCAAGACAGCTTCCCGATTAAATTGTTTTTGGAAGATTAGTAAATACCCTATAAACAATAGACTTAAAGCAAGTAAAACAACTAAAACTGGACGGAATGCTTCTATAAAGTCAACGAATTGAGGATTATCATAAAACCCTTTTAATCCTAAAATCGTATCAGTGACATTCTCCAAAGAATCAACTATCCATACCAAACCTTGAACAAGCCACCACATAAATTGTCGAAGAACGTCTTGTACAACTGTTCCTTTACTAAGATAATCTCCAAATTCAACTAACTTTTCGTATATTTGTTCCTTATCCATTCAATCACCACCTTATTTATTTGCCATTAAACGGATAAAAAATCATTTGAGTTACTGTTAAGGCAAATATCATAATTTATTACATTATTTTTTTCTTCTATTGATTCATATGGATTAACTAATATTTGGTATTTATCATCGTTGGTATCAAACCAAACGATGATAAAAGAATCTGTTAACTTTACAATCATTTCTCTTTTTTCTAATTGATTTTTATATACTTGAATGAAGTGATCGATTTTTGATTCTTTAAGATGTAGCTTGTTCATGTTCAACCTCTCCCTCTAGCTTTTTCATTTTAATATTGAATTTATCCATTGTTACATTGTACGTATTGGATGCTAAATCTCCTTGTTGGTGTAGTCCAAACATAATATCCTTAAATTCTTCTGGTGTTAAATTAAATACATCGGTATCATCCATATCTGTATTCTTTTTCAATGTTTGCGTAATAATAGAAAGAATATTATCTCCATCTAACAGTTCTCCTATTGTCTTTATGCCGTCAGATGTATCTTCATCTTTAAAACGGTAAATATTTGAATTTAAATCAAAGTCAGCATGGGGGCATGGGATATCGATTTCTGTTATAGAATTGGAAGTATCAAAATCATCTGCCAGATATTCATAACGATATTTCATGCGTGTTTCCCCTGTAGCAAATATAGGAAAAGGGACAATTTTCTTTCTATCGTTATCCTGCCTTTTAATTCCTCGAATAACGACCATTTCTCCCTCTTTTAATCTTCTTAATTCCCCTGCATCTAGCAGGCTTCTTCCATCTGTTCCTTCAGTTTTATTTTTGTCCAGAGATAATGAATCTCCACTTCTACTATTTGATTCAATCGTTTTTTTATCAATTTTTTTCGAGATTTCCTCTGCTGTATCATTAGAAGTAGTAAGTATATAAATAGTGTTAGCACAGTTACCGTCAATAGTTTCCCAATCCTTATCATAATTCTGTTTTAATTGACTATACGCCTGAATAACAAGGTTAAAACGCATGTTTCTTCCAAGACAAACCGTAATCATTGTTCCCATATCATCAATAATTGGCATATTTCCAAATTCATCAAGAATAAAGATAACTTCTCTAATGGTTTTACCGCCTTTTCTAAGACTGGCAATTCTTGATAATTCAGTATATAACTGTTTCACATATAATGAAGCTATGACATGCAATGATTTATCATAGTCTGGTGTTATCATGAATAAGGCAGTAGGCTTTGTGAAATGTTCAAAAATATGCATTTCTATTCCTACTTCATTTTCTTTTTCATCTTCCAGTTTGTTGTAAGATACTTCTCCGGTTTCTGCATTAATACTTGTTACTTCTAAAATTTGTTTGATAGAGCTTTTCTTAATCTTCAAAGTGACTTTATCTCCAACATCAAGTTTTGCATCGTGAGTAATCTTAAAAAGACCATTGACATTGGTTTTTACACTTTCCTTTACCCCTTTTGGAAAAAGAACTTCTACTCTACTTAACGGTTTCGATTTTCCAGATAAATATTTTCCGAATCCAATTTTCCGCATTGGAAAAGAGTTTTTTGAAGTCATTTTTGCAACAGGTGTCATTGTAAAAATGTTTAGTTTCTCAAACGCATTGGCGTAAATGCCGGCAACTGTCTGTGGTGCGCCGGCAGAGAACTTAACGGTAGCAAATTGTAATTTTGCCGGATGATTTTCTGGTAAACTTTCAAAGAATTTATCTAATCCAGTTGTTTGTTGACCTGTCACCTCATCAATTTCAACTTCAGATGCTAACGTATTGATGGTACTGGCTACGTTATACATGGTGACTTTGCCCTTATTTTCCGGAATATTTTTTTCACATAAACCCAAGATAACAGCTCTACACAATGCACTAGCATTGTTTTGCCAGAAAGGGTCTTTAGCGTTTGGATTAATATAAATCATGTCAGTGATCGATTTTGAATATAATTCAGCTTGCTGAATGTCCCCTTCTTCGTAAGAATCAATAACAACTTGTAATAGTTGATAAGCCATCGATTGCATCGGGTCAGCAAGATTTAAAACTTCAACATGAAAACCTCTTTTTAGCAATGTATCCACACTACTAGCATAGAGTTCACCTTTAGGGTCATTTACTACCATGGATGCTTTTTCTTTTGCCCTAGAATATATATCAATTAAAGGGAACATCCCCATTTCCCCTTTACCTGACCTAGTTGTTCCAATCCATAAATTATTAACTGGTGAATCATCGATGAAAATTTTATTTTTATAGTGAGAAACAGGTACGCCACCACCTTTTTTAAATTCTTTTTTTCTGTCAGGTATTTGTCTATACTGTTGTTTCAACTCCTTTAATGTTGTAAAACGACTAGTACCCTTTGAACCACTATCAGTTAAACTTTTGAAATTAGAACGCATTTTATAGTACATCATTCCTCCGCCCATTAGCGATAAGAAACCTAACCCCAGATAAATAATGACTGGCAGTTCGTTAAATGTTGTTAGGAAACCAACTAAGTTTAAATTAATATCTGGTGCTTCTAGGAATGAATCAGCTTGAAAGATATCTTTTATATTCACCACAATGAGGTTTGCAATTAAATTCAAAATAGAAAAAAATACAATAGTACAAAATAGCGCTATTGCTTGATGCAAATATTTGTTTCGCATATATCGCATGAATCCCATCACTCCATTTCTAAATAAAAAACACTTCTAGTTGAAGTGTTTTATAAATCCCCTCTTTGATTTTCCAATTCATCTCGTTCATCTTCCAGATCGTTTTTATCACCCCTAAGATTTCTTCTTGCTTTTTTCGTATCTGCATCGTCTATATCGTCTTCTAAATCTGCTATTTGGCTGTTCAATTCTTCAATTTGTTCCGTTAAAGATGCGTATTCATCGATTTTATTAGATAATTCTTCATCATTATTATTTTCAAGCTCGGCTCTTGCATCTTCGATATTTCCTGTTTTTAACAAGGCATATGTTTTCTTTTTGCTTCTTTCTACATTCATTTCAACATCTTCAATGGCTAGCAAATCTTTGTAATTATTGTTTGCATAAGCTATTTCAAATTCTCCTTCACTGGTTGGATAAGCTTCATTGAATGCTTCAACCGTAGCAATATCATCAGTTACTTGTGTTAAATAAGATAGAGCCAAAATTGGGTCTTCATCAAATAAATTGACTAATTCTTCATATTGTTCATTGTTAACTAAGTGATTAGCATAAATCATTCTTTGTTCCTCTGTAAGTTCCTCTTTTTCAGAGAGATACGTTATCAAGTCTTCTCGGTCATCAAGCAAGGCTTTTTCATAATTACTAAGCAGTATTTCCTGTTCCTCACTATTAGCCTGTACTTGATTGTATTCATTTTGAAACGATGCAACTTGTATCATAAAGAAAGTTAAACACCCTAGAAAAGCTAGTGCAAAAAATAGACCAACTCCATAAACAGTTCTTCTTTGCCACCTTTTCAGGTGAGATATTTTAGATTTATCCAAATTGCTCAAATCATCATCGGACAAATCTTCCTCTTGCTTATATGCTTCCTCCGTCTGTTCTTCCATTTCTTCTATTAGAAGTAAACGTTGCTTTTCTTTTTCTTTGCTTGTTCGTATCTTTGGAAGATTTTTCTTTATATGAATAAATAAATTGGGAGCAAATTTTGAACCAAAATTAAATGTTCCGGAATATACAGTCTCATTATCTTCATCCCTTATTAAATAAAAATCACCCGATAACACCTTTTTCTTCGGTCTCATTTCCATTTCAATTTCATTTGTTAATGTAACAGCTTCCTTGAAAGGAATCTTTTCGAATTTTGGTATTTTGGTGTGATCTATATTAGTAAAAACAACATATAACATTAATAAATCACCTCTTATAGAAATTAATTAAAAAGAAGCCATACGTTTGTATGGCTTCTTACGTTTCAACTAAAAATCACTTTAATTTTGATTAAATACAGTGGCTACCCTTCTGTTTACTTCCTCTTTGGTTTCTACTACATTTACATGAGAACCACTGGTTAACCAAATGTGAACATTTATATTTTCATCTACATCATTCGAACGAATCAGCTCAATAGTATATATGTTTATATCTACTTCCTTTCCTTGATAAACTTCAGAACTTCCTTGCCTTTTTTGTTGTGAATTAAATATTTGTTCCTTTGTACTGTCCCATTCTGTTAGTGTAATCAACATCTGAAACACCTCTTTGAATTAGAGATTAACCGTCAAACTTAATGTTACTATCGATACCTTCGGCAAGACCATAAGCACCCATTACAATGACTAAGCCAACTGCTGCCCCAATAAACCAACCTACACTTCTTCCTCGACCTCTATCTCCACCCCAAATTAGGAAATAACCACCAATACAAAAAGCAATAGCTGCACTGATTAATCCTAGTCGTTGCGCCCATTCAAGTATATCTTTTCCAGTTTCGATTAATGATTCCATTTGATTCACTCCTTATTTGAACTAAAAATTATGAATTAAAACCATTTTCTACATCATCTTTATTATCGGAATTCTTTACTTCTACTTCTTCTGTTTTAGAAGAAGGTGTTTCAGAAGATGTGCTTTGTTCTTTCATGTAATCCATTAGATGTTCATCAATATAATCACTATGCATCTGATGAAGCCAGTCGTTATAATTAATGTCGTAAAATTCCATGATTTGCTTTGCGATTTCTTTATTTTTCTTCCTTTCTTTCTGTGTAACTTTTGCCAAAATAATACACTCCTTATCTTTCAATATGTCTTACTCTTTATTTTCATTGATGAAAGAGGACAATGCTTTTCTTCCTTCATTCATAGTGATTTGTTCATCTATCTCAAATTCAGCTACCACTTCTCCATCTACGATATATGCAATATCATTGGTTGGTAGATATAAATCAATTTTTCCACTATCCTCATTAAAAATTTCATGTGTCCTATCGCTTGCTTGTTGGTCATTATAAAAAACTAATGATGCATTTTCTTCTTCAAAAACATCTATTATAGAATTTAAATAACCATCTTCTTCTGCTTTAAAATTAGACAATATATAAGCAAACCCTGTGAAATCTTCTTCCCCAATGGTTTCTTTAAAGTCTTGATACCCCATTTCTTCTACTTGACCACCACCACTACAACCTAACAAAACCATTGGAATTAGTAAGGTAAATAAAACAGCATAGACTTTCTTTTTGGTCATCAAACCACCCCATCTTTTTATTTGATTTCATCATACCATATTTGTATAAGAATGGGATTTCCTACACTTTATGGCTGAAAGTGTTAACCCTATGGCAACTTGCGAACTTTATAGTTGCTTGCCAATGCACAACGTTTTTGGCTATGTACGAAGAACCAGAAATAATAAAGGCGTAAAATGCTAGTA
The DNA here is from genome assembly GCF_900166635.1 of Oceanobacillus timonensis. NCBI lineage: Bacteria > Bacillati > Bacillota > Bacilli > Caryophanales > Bacillaceae > Oceanobacillus > Oceanobacillus timonensis. The sequence continues at coordinate 47,440 of NZ_LT800496.1, read as the reverse complement.
AAGCAATGTCTAGTTTTAGGAATCGAACTACACAAACCTTAAATATCTGTTAACCAATATTCATACGCCTGAATGAACATTAGCACTTATATTCAGTTGTCAAATACATTTATATTCAAAAAGGCATTAAGCCATTTGAATTAACTTTTACCAAGTTCATCTGTTGATTTTTTTCTTTTTGCTACAACCTGTTTCTTTTCATCAACGGCTGTACGTACTCGATAATAAATGTCAGCAACTTTTTTTATGTCTCCATTTTCTTGATTAACTGCAATAGATCCTTGTAATTTATAGATTTCATTGTCATATGTTTTTACCGATTCAGCTCTATAAGATAATTCTGCTTGTGATATTCTTTTTTCTCCCAATGAAACCACCTCATAATTTACTTAATTTCAATGTAATCATCTGGCTTTTTGTAACCTTTAATTTGCTTAAAAAATACTTTTCGACTTTCTTTTTTCTCGTCATCGATAAATAAAAAATAATCCTTAAAAATCAAAACTCTGTTCACTGGTAATTTTTTGTGCGATTCAAAAATAATAAATATTAATGTGTCAGATAAATAACCTGTCTTGTCGTCATACTTAATCGAGTATCTTTCTAGAGATTCGTAAAATTTTGGTATCACCATATTCATTTCCATCACCTTGTACCCCCATTATATATTAGTTCTAACTAATTTGCAATATATATTTCAAAATTTTTATTTCAAATACAGAAAAATTTATTTCAACATACGCATTTTCTAGTTAAACGAATGATATTTTTATTTTAAATTCGTAAATAATCATATCAAACTTATATATAGGGATACAAGGTATACTAGGGATTATTCAATATATATAAATTTCAGGCTTCTTCCAACCAGTTATAATATAATGATTTCCTCTCTTTTGACCGTTCTTCTTTTAATTGCTGTTCAATCATTTGTTCTCTCTGATAAATTGATACAATTTGGGATTGATTGATTAATTTTTCAATACCATTTACAAAATAAATAGCAAATCCTTCATCTGTATGGAAATTTACTGTATCTTTACCCATTTCTTTATTCATGTAATCCACTTGTCGATCGATTTCTTTAGTCGTGAATTGAAAGATACTATTTTCTGTTAATTTTTTGATAATAGTTTTTATTTTATTTTCTCCCCATCCTTTTTGAGTTAATTTATCAATTAGTAAAATCATTTGTTCTTGTTGCGTTTGATTCCATGAAGAAGGATTATCTTTATATTTTTTTTCTTCTTCTTCCGCATCTTGATTTTCAGTATATGGATATTCAATAGGGTTTGATTGCTTTTTATTATAAGAAGAAGAATTAATAATCTTATTAATACTATTAAGAGTATTATTTATAAAGTTAAGGTTATTACTAATACTATTAAGAGTATTAATGTGTTCTATTTCAGAACCCCCCGGTGTTCTATTTGAGAACAGGGGGGGGTTCTCTTTTGGAACAGGGGGGTGTTCTATTTCAGAACCCCCCTGTTTTTTAGGTCTACCTCCCCTTTTAGCAAATGTTCTGGCGTTAGAATGATAATCCTTATCATAATTCCTAACATTTTCAATAGGTTCATAAGCTAATGCTTTATTGTTTTGAGGATATTTGTAAACGATTATATTCATTGGTTTTGTTCCTTTATTGTCTGAATCATCATATTCTTCAATGTCAATAAGACCCACGTTCCATAAGGGTTTTAATATTTTGTTATAAAAAGTATCGTTACCCACTTTCAGTTTCTTTTTAATCATTGTAAAACTTAAAGGAATCTTTGATTGTTCCCATAGATTTACGTTTGCATCTTCTACATCACGTTTGCACCAAGAATACATTTTTAACCAAGAAAAAATAGCTTTTTCAGATAAAATATCTGTCCACTGATCGGTTACAATAAAATGTAATGTAGGCAGTTCTAATTGCTTTCGTGGTTCTTTCCCTTGTTTAAAATTCACATTTTTTCCATTTAACATAATAAAAAAACCTCCACTTTTGTCCACTAGCCCTTTTTTTGACAAAACAGAGATTTTTACTCTATACTTATTTATATGTATGTGTTATAATAAACACATATTTGAATAAACTGTTTATAGAGTAAAACCTTCTGTTGAGGATTTATTTTATGGGTTGTTTGGCGACAGAACCATAAAATAATAGAGAGCCAGAGGGTTTTCTTTTTTTGTATTTAAAATTAAATTAATATCCAGAATTAATAATATTTTCCTGAAACACGAAATATCTATTTCTTTTAATATCATAACATACTTTTGAGGAATTTGTAATATTTTCTAGAAAAAAGAAGATAGCTTTTTACTATCTTCTACCCAAATAAATATATACACCATCCGATAATTGAAAACAGAACGATTATACTAATAACTGTAAGTGACATAGATAGTAACAATATAGATATTTTAAAGATTATATATCCAACTATAAACAATAATGGAATGGCTACTACCCCTAGAAGTATCAACTTTATATTTGTTGCAATTATAAAAATCAGGGAAGCAAGGATTACAAGTGCAATAAATATAAATAAGGTAGTGCTGTTCAAATATTTTTTCGCTGTATTCACCATAATCTCTCCCCCTTTCTTATAATTGCTCCATTAAATTAATCCTTATACTGGTCTTTGAGTAGTTCCAGTGCTTCGCTAACCATTTCAACGATGTGTTTATTCTGTTCAAAAGCCAGTTTTCTGAAATCCTCGAAATCATCAGGATAAATACGAATCGATTTATATTGTGGTTGTTTTTTAGGTTCTTTTTTGTTTTTTTTATTAGTGGTAATTGGATTTTCCTTTTTTCCTTGTTTTTGTTTTTCTAAAAATTCATTGAAGTCTTTTTCAGCCATTTTCTATACCTACTTTCTTAATTAATTCATCTGTTACACCGTTATACATTTTAAATACGGTTTTATCGTGGTGATCTTTATTGGTTATACCATTAACCCTAAAGGTCTGTACCCTATCATGGTCATACACATAACTCTTAAACATTAAATTTTTAATATTTAGTGCGTCATTAGTCCGGCTTGTTTTGAAAATATACTTGTCATTTCTACTCCTTTTTTTACGGAAGTAAGGAAGTACACCAACTACATCAACATTTGGATTAAATTGTTGCATCTCATTCACGTAATCATTAAATTCTATTGCTCCTAACAATGAATCGATATCTGTTTGCATGACTATTAATGCATAATCAGACGCCGTTATTGCATTGTTGGAAAACTCTGAAATTGTTGGAGGAATATCAATTATAACAAAATCATAGTTATCTTTTATATCTTCGAGCAGAAATTTAAGGAAATAATGCTTATTTGATTTGTCGCTGTCACCAATTTTTTCTGTCAGAAAATCCTTGAAATTAACTAAATCCAACGCACTAGGGAGTAAATGAAAGCCTTCTGTAAGATTAAGAATAGCATCAGATAATTTTTGCTTCTCAATGGCTTCATAAATACTTGTAAAGTTACTCAAGTTGACATCAAAGGTGTTTGTTAAGAATTTAGTTGCATTGGCTTGTGGGTCAAAATCAATCATTAGCACCTTGTATCCTTTTTCATTCAATATATAAGAAAGCATAACCGAGTTAGTTGTTTTACCAACGCCACCTTTAAAATTACCGACTGTTATTACATTAGACATAAATGTATTCTCCCTTCAAATTTTAATTATATACTATATAATACAATAACTCAATAACACAACTAGAAAAAATTAAAATGTATCTATAGTACATTAACTCAATACTACATTATTTCAATTTTAATTCATCCAGTTTTTCAGAAACATAATTATAACAATCTGTTAATTGTTGAAAAGCCGATTCTTCTTCATCTTGATAAGATACTTCAAAAAAACCAAATTTATTTAAGAAGATTATAATGTTTTCTATAGAGATCGAATCGCCTTTATTTAATTCCGATAATTTAATATAAAATTCATCATCATTCTTGGAAAGATAATCGTATATATTGGTTTGTTTTTGATTCATAATAGAATCACTCCTTATAACCATTTTGCTTGCTACCATAATCCTTCTGGGCTAAACATCCGGAGGATTCCTCTTAGTTCATTCAGTAGAAAGGAATCTACTTCCAATCGTCATTAATCAGTGGTGTCATTATAATTTGTAAAGGTTCTTCCGTTTCATTCATCCATTGTTCATGGTCTGCTGAAGGTTCGCCGTTTCTATTGTAGCTAGATAAACAAAATGGACAAGTAGTTGTATGTCCTTTACAAGTAAGTTTTTCTCCACAGCATGAAATTGTTGCCATATTAATCAACTCCCATAAATGAATTTTTTCTGTATAACACAATACTTCAATAACACAATAATGGATAAAATAAATCCTTCCTTATTTGAAGGGAAGAATCCTTTTGTTAACTTCTTATTAGAAGTATATCATATATAACACAATAACACAACACCACAATAACACATTTTTAATGTATAAAATAAAAAGCCTTTACTGGCTTCATATTTTATATTCACTATAATGTTCATTTACAAATAAGGATAACGGCGTATTGTGAGATATATCGTTTTCTCTTTGAAATGCTTGGAACGAGATAATAAGTACATATAGATTTAAACCCTTCATGCCTGCATGGTATTCTACAAATAAATGTTTGAAATAATTTTGATATAAACGTTCAGGAGAAGGAATCCTTTTTTGAGTTTCTTCAATACCATCAACACAAAATTTTAATTCATTTATTAAACCTTCTTTATATATACCTGGGTTTTTGTCCCAGTATTTGCTCATGGGATGAATGATCCCCAACCGTCTTTTTAGCCATTCCAAATTAGGAACGTCTTCTTCCTGTTTATATAAATACAATACAAAATCAAACATCTCTGATAACGTTTCTTCATTGCTTTTTCTTAATTCGTTAGAAAGGATTTTCAGAAATTGCTCTGTTTGTTTTTGGAAGAGAGTGTTATTTATATCTTCTATCGCTTCTTTTGTCAGTTTGGCAATGTCGCTATCACTAAGTGATCTAAATAATACGTTTCTTACAAATAATACGTCGGGGCTGGGAAAGCTATTATTATTCGGGTTAATTAATTCCTCATATAGTTTTTTGTTGTGGGCTTTATCCTCTAGTAAATTAGAAATTTCTTTTTCTAAATACATAGTATAATCTCCTTTCATTAGGGTTAATCTATTAATAAGAAGAATATCATAAATATTTATATAACACAATAATACAATACCTCATTTTTACAATAACACAATTTTATTAAGATAACATATGAGCCTTCTTATGAAGGCTTATATAAGAAATTAGTTTACTTTCTTTAATTCATAATCAAATACCTCTTTTTCTGTAAGCTCTCTGTCGTAAGCGACCCAACCATATTTCCCTTTGGTTTCATCATGAGCAACAAATCCTTTTGGCTGACAACCAAGAGATAAACCTCTATGAATAAATTCGTACCAATACATTTAATCACTCCTAATATACAGTATTATCAATTGATTTCTAATTACATTATAACACAATAACACAATAACACAACGGTAAATGTATTATTTAATATCCGAATACGAATTTCTTTGATAAAGATTTATTGATAGTATGCTGTATTGTTTCTGATTCATTAACGCTCTGGTTACGTATAAATGGCTCTTTAATAATTAAACCATTTCGCATTTCTCGAAGTAATCCAATCCCCTCCATCGATTCATTAGAATAGAAAATAGAATCTATTTCTTCTTTTAGAAGGAAATACAATTCATGACAATAATCAAGATAAGTCATCCATTTATCATCCTTTTGGAAATCTTCTACCGATGCTTTCACTTCGACAATAATAATATGACCGTCTTGGTTATAACCAATCACATCAGCTCGTTTGCCATTAGGTAGTACGACTTCGCTTGAAACGATATAATCCTTTTGATATAACCATTTTAATGCTTTATCCTGTAAAGCTCCATGGATTTTTAAGTCCCTAGAAGATAACGTATTTATTGCTTCAACGGATTCCATAAAAGATTGTGGGTTCAATTTTCTGATGCGTTTCATTTCCTGTTTGATAGATACTCTCTCGGATTCTATTTGATTAATATTTTTTTGTATGGCATCGACAGAAGCACGTAAATCTTGCGCAATTCCTTCTGGTAAACGATAAACCGGACTGGTTGGAATAACAAAGTTTGCGTTTTGGTGGCGCTTAACTTCTTTTTCATAATCCCACTCTGTAGGGTAGGGTGTCTTTCGAGTAATACGCTTTTGATAATCATAAGCAAATGCATCTAAATCGTTGATATACCAAATGTAATCTTCCTTACTATACGTTAAAATTTCTTTCTTTTTTAATGCTCGTTGCCATCTTGAATCTAATCTGCGGGCAAGGACTAACTTCTTTTCGTATATACCTAAATGATGTAGTAAAAACTGTTGTGTATCTTTTGGGTATTTATTTAAAAAACGAATTTCTTTATTAATTTGCTCTTGCTTACTTTGAATATCTTGTTTAGATAATAGCAATTCATGCTCTCGATGTTCTAACTCTTTCAATTTAGTTTCTATCTCGGATTGAAATTCTGATATCCGATTTCTCTTTTCTTCTAAAGACTGCATTAAAACTGGTAAATCTTTGCGCTTAGTTTGGTGGTCAACTACACTCAAAATTTCTACTAAACCATCCCAATCTTTGTTTTTGAATAAAGGAGCTAAATACAAGGCTTTTAATCCAAGCATCTGTACTTTTGCTGTTATGTTTTCGGGCAGATAGGATTTAGAAAGCATAATGATATTATAATAACGACTTAAACGCTTAGCCTGATCTAAAGATACTGGAAAATGAGATGGTATCTCTTTTAAGTTGATACCTGTATCCATAGCTTCTAATATTTTTTTACTTGTCGTATCTTTACCTGTTATTTTCATAGCATCACCTTACTTTAAAAAGTGTACCGTACACTTTTTATTATAACAAAATATTTTTATTGATGTTTTTATTTATTTTAATAATCAATATAAAATATAACACAATAACACAATACTACACTTTTCTTTCAGGATGTGTTATAATTATTTATATAATTCAAATGAAGGGGTGTTTATCTTATGAATAACGAAATGAGCAATGAAGAAATTGAAAAAGAAATTGACCGTTTAGAAAAAGTAAAGGAAGAACAAGATAAGTTATTCAGAAAACTAGGTAAAAAACCGAATAAAGTTGAATATAACGAAAAAGGTCATGTTGTTGTTGATGTAAATGACAAAAAACAAATGAAATTGTGGCAAGGGTAGCTTATGGAAGAAATATCTCCATATGATGTAAAACGGAAAGACATTATAGGCGTAAAATTATCGTTTATCAATAAAGAAACAGGAGAGGAAACCACCCCTGTTAAAAGACCTTGTCTTGTTATTAAATCAACCGATGATGAACTGGTATGTAAAACAATAACTAGCCGGACTGATAATTATATAACTAAAAAATATGGTGTGAGAATCAATAAAAATGATGAAAACGGATTAAGTAAAGATTCAGCAGTGTTATGTACTAATGATAATGAAGTAATATTAAATAAAGCAAATCTGGAAAGCTGTGAACGTTACGGACAAATTACGAGCAAAGAGCATCTTGCTGTCATGAAACACGTCACACACTGTAACAGGATGGAATTTCAAACCAAGTATACAGTGAATAAGGGTATGCAAAGATAAATTAATTAGAGTGAAGGAGGATAGAGTAGGTGCGTTAAAGGCAAAAAAGAGACGCTCTCCCGCCAAGAAGAAACGTCGCAAATAACTCACAGGGACAGATAAAACCTTCCCTGTAGTTAACAGTATAACGCATCTACAAATATAATGCTCAAAAAATTTGGATATACAAATATCATGGCGCTGATCGTTGGGATGTTAGTTATAATGGCATTTATTGACTTCAATCATTTAGAGGTTATAGATTACATTATTCTTTCGCTTTACGGTATCACAGTGCTTATTCATTTATGGCGAATACTTTTTTATTTATATTATTCTTTTTAAAAGAAATAAAGTTTAAAAGTTTAAGATTGTGTCTATACTAGGTTTTAACAAGTCCTATAGTTTGTAGTTAATCCGAGTAATTTAACAATCTGGAGTGCTGTTGAGTTATCATAAAGTGCGTTAGGTTATTCTGATTATCCCTCTGGAATCGTCATTGTCAGCAATTGATAACTAGGTGACGTGGAAAGTTGAGTTGATTGACTTAGCAACATGACAACTATAGCAGGCGCTAATAGCCTAATACCAAAAATTTTCAAATTTCTCATTTGAAAATTCTGCCCGAATCCACTTCAGGTTTCGGGTACTGGTAATTCAAAAAAAGACAGATAACCATTATAAAATGGAGTTATCTGTCTTTTTTAATTTACATACTTAAATTATTTTGATTGCTTTTAACCTGCTGTGTTCTAACGTTTTTTTCCATCATTTGAATGGTTTCTTTGCTTTCAGGGTAAACCTTTATTGTATTTTCCTTGGAGGAATTATAGTCATTTTCTAATTTCATCCGGTTCACAACCTTTTCCTCTGATAATTCACCCTTGTTTTCTTCCTTTAAAGCATGTTGATAAGAAGTATACTGTCCTTTTAAATCTAACAAAGTATCTTTTTCAGTTTGATTGCTTTTTTCCAGTCTGTCTAATTCCTTCTCATTTAATAAAACTTGCATATCTAAATTGTTTTCAAGAGCATAATTCAAATTGAAACTATTATCTTCCTCAAATATATCTGAAAATTTTTCTCTCTGATTAATAGGATATTTTGCTTCTTGCTCTGTTTTCAAATTCTGTATCAATAACTCTGTGCTGTCCGGCTCATGTACAATTTTTCCTGTGGCAACATAATCCTGATAAATTAAAGGGTCAAATTTTTCTATATAATTGACATGGGAGTTGATATCATCATGAGAATACCCTGTATCAGAAATACCAAATCGAGATTCTAGCTCATCTTTAGGGATATTAATGTCTTCAATAGGAATAACATTTTTTACGCCTTTAATTTGCAATTCATCTTCAATTTGGGATTTATTGCGTTGGTGTGAACTTTCCCCACCAACAAGCAAATATTGCTGACCGACTTTTAAATCTTTATAAGGCTTTTCAACTTCCACAACTGCCAATAAATCTACCATAGACAGGCGACCATGATTTTCTGTACGATATTCATGGTGATTATCCACTTGCTTTTGGATATTTTTATTTTTAATTTCAAGTAGGTTTTCCTGATAACCCATTCTAATCATTCCTTTCTTTATAAAAAGAATTGGATGAATGTTACATACTTAAATTATTTTGATTACTTTTAACCTGCTGTGATCTAACGTTTTTCTCCATCATTTGAATGGTTTCTTTGCTTTCAGGATAAGTTTCGGTTACTTCAGTTTTGGATGAATTGTATTTGTTTTCAATTTCCATTCGATTGATGACTTTTTCTTCCGTTAATTCACCCTTGCTTTCTTCCTTTAAAGCATGTTGGAAAGAAGTATATTGTTCTTTTAATTCCAATAAGGCTTCTTGCTTATTGTCAGGAATATTAGTTTCTAAACCTTTTTTCAAGCCCTGCTGTTCTACTTTTTGCATTTCATTTTTATTTAACATAAATGAAGTCGGTTCATTGTTTTTTATGGAATGATTCATTTCTGTTAAATTCTTGCTATCTAACATCTGGGACAGAGGAATCTGTCTGCCTTTTGATTGGATATTCATATTATTAATTGCGTACTCATGATTTTTACCAGTTTTAAGATTTTCTACTAATAATGATTGTTGTGCTTTATTGTTTGGTTCGTACATGATTGTACCTAACGTATCGGTATTTTCTCTTATTTGTTCCTCTGATACTGTATAGGCATTATTTTTTTCTATCAATTCTTCTTTATCTATTTCATCTAGTTCAATAAAATAATCAAATTCGTTTTCTTCTAAGTCTTCTATGATTTCTTGAATACTATCATAATTTAAATATTCCACTTCTTCCAGATAGTCGCCACTAACAACTTTTTCAAGTCTTTTTTCGGATACATTTAAGAAAGTTTGTACATGCAATTCGTCACTATCACCAAGTGACGAATGAACGAGAGGAACAACATCATTTTGATTTAATTCTTTTATGCTCTCTTCATCTGAAATATCAAATTCTTCCACATGAAATTCATTAATAGCATTTTTAAGTTCCTCTAAGCCGGCTTCCTCGCTATGAACAAAATCATAAGATTCTTCATAACTCATTCCACCTGCCGTATAGGCTTCAATCATTCCATTGACTTTGTTTTCTTTTAAATAATCATCCCACTCATACCCTTTGTCTTGAACGGCTTCTTTTAACTGTGCTTCTTCTTGTCTTTTTGTTGATAAATATGCTTCTTCCTTTTCTATTTCTTTTGAAAAATTGTTTACTTTATCTTCTGCCATTCCTGCAAAACTTTCATCGCTTAAAGCTCCGGATTTTATTTCAAAATCATATGATTCTGCAAGGTCTTTATTAACATTTTCAATAGCTTCTTTATGGTCTTTAATTCTGTAATCTGTCTGTTCGATAGAAACTTGATTATCAAATACGTTTTTTAAAAGCTCTTTATCATCCATTTACGTCAACCCTTTCTCAATAATTTGAAATTATTTTTTAAATGAAAATTTCAATTTAAAATCATTGTCTAAATATAACTTGGCAGAAAAAGTTTTTCCTTTATTTTTGGTGCTTTTAAATCCCTTGATTTCAGGCGTTTCTTTCTTTTGACATAGTTTTTGAATAACAGATGTTGTAAGGACTTTGCCTGCATATTTATTAGGAAGGATAAATTGGCAACCACTTTTATACTCTGAACAAGCATAAAAAGTTTTCTTCTGTTTAGTATTTATTTTAACAATATCCCCTTTTTGACATGATGGACATTTAGCAATACGTTTACTTTCACGCTCCTTTTCTATAATTTTAGGGATATTGGTATTGGCGTTCAAACTTTGCGGTAAATCCTGTATTGTTTTGTTTATAAAGGCAGTTGTTGTTTTCAGAAACTGTTCTTGCGTACCAGACCCTTCCCCTATCTTTTTTAGATATCCTTCCCACTTGGCAGTCATGGAAGGACTAGCTAGCAACGTACCTTGAATAGCTTCGCAAAGAACAGTTCCTTTTTCTGTAACTGAAACAATATTTTTATTTATTTCAATATAATTTTCTTTTTTTATTTTTTCAACAATATCTGATCTTGTAGCATTTGTTCCAAGTCCTCCAGTTTCTTTTAGCATTTTATATTCTTCTTCATCTTCTACGTGCTTACCACAAGTAATCATCATATCAACCAGTTGACCTTCTGTATAAGGCTTAGGAGGTTTTGTTTCTCCTTCTTTGATATTCACATTGGAAGTAGCATTTTCATTTTGTTCTACTGATGGAAGGACTTTTTCTTTATTATCTTTTTTTGTCTCTTTCTTTACTGATTCAGGGAATAGAGCTTTCCACCCTTTTTCTTTTTCCACTTTACCAGTTGATTTGAATTTAATTCCCTGTACGTCTGTAATAATCGTTGTTTCTTCATAGATATAATTTTCTGCGAACATGCCGAGCGTAACATAGAGAACTTCAAAATAAATGTTCTTCTGTTCTGAAGTCATGTTTTCTATTTCTTTATCTGTAGGGATTTTTAACGTTGGAACGATGGCATAATGCTCCTGTACCTTTGACCCGTCAACATATTCTTTTCTCGGTTCTAAAGTTTTAATAGGAAACTCATTCCCTATTACTTTTTGATATTTATATACGTTATCTTTTATATAGTTGAATTCATTTTCTGTGATAAAATTGGTTTCAGTTCTTGGATAGGTCAGAATTTTCTTGTCATATAATTCCTGAACTGTATCAAGCACCTGTTTTAATGTATATTTCCATTTTTTGTTGGAAACCTTCTGTAATGTATCTAATGAATGCAGTTGTGGCGCTTTTTGATGTTTTTCTTTCTTATCTACAGATTCTATAACGCCATTATAATCAGTTTCTTCTTGTAATTCATGTTCTTTAAGCAAAGATTGAACGACCTCTTTAGAATCTTCTTTGATATTTGCCATTCCTTTATAGTTTCCATTCGCAACCTTAAAATTTCCTTCAAGTTGATAAAACGGCTTTGAGACAAAATTTTCAATTTCTTTTTGTCTCTGATATATCAAATAAACGGTAGGAGTTTGGACTCTGCCAACTCCTATTGTACCTTCATAGCCTTTTTCCTGAAGTAATAGAGTGACTAAAGGGGATAGATTCATACCTATTAACCAGTCGCTTTTTTCTCTTGCTTGTTCTTCAATAGCTTTCCGTTCTTTCTCTTTTCCGTCAATTAAATTGTCCATTCCTTTTCTTATTTCATTTGCGTGCAAAGAATTAATCCATAATCGTTTAATTGGTTTTCCGGTGATATTAGCATGGGAAACAATATTTTGAAATATAGCTTCGCCAGCTCTGTCTGCGTCAGTGCCGTTAATAATAAGACTGGCTTGTTTTAATAATTTGACTACCTCATTAAATTGAGCTTTTTTATCCTCCATCACCTGATAGTGAAAAGTATCAGGGATAATAGGAAGGTTTTCTAAAGACCACCTTTTATATTTTTCATCGTAATCTTGGGGCTTATATAGTTCCAGTAAATGACCGACAGCCCAAGTTATTATAGCGCCATCTTTAAATGTGTTGTTTGGTTTAATTTTAATTGAATACTTATTTTTTTGTTCAATTTCATAAGCATTTGCGTAATCTCTGGCTTGACTGGGTTTTTCAGCAACCACCACTACATTTCCCATTGATTAATCAGTCTCCTTTCTTCCTATTAGCATAATAAACATGTCTTTATATCCTTCGAGTGAGTTCCTCAATCAGCATTTTAGCTCCGTCTTTGCTAAGCGTTAAATTTCCATTTAATAATGATATGTTATCGTCCTTCACTTCACCAGTAATAGCACAAGCATTTGATTGGTACTTTTGTAATATAACTTTATCTTCTTCAAGGGAAATTTCAACAGGGTCTCCATCTTCAATTTTTAACTTCTGTCTAAATAACTTTGGCAAAACCACCCTTCCTAGTTGGTCTACCTTTCTAATAACTCCAGTGCTTTTCATTATAAAACTCCTTTCAGTTTAAACATAAAATCTATTCTACTATTATTTTACCATATATCACACAATAATACAATACCACATTACTACAATGATAGGAAAAAGAACCGGCTTTTATTTAGCTACCGGCTCGGTGTGATTACATTTTGGATAGTTAGAACATCCCATAAATTGATTTCCGGTTTTACTTTTTCTCTGCACCAGTTTTCCGGAACAAACAGGACATTTTCTTTCTTCTGGCTCAACTGTATTTTTTATATCCTTTGGTTTTATCGTTGCTTTAGATTGGTTAATTAAATCCGCCAATGCGTAACGGTCATATAGTTTTACATCACAGGCTTCAGCGAGTTTAATTGCTGATTTTGTAAACATACTATTAGTAACAACCCAACATTCATCCGTTTTATAATAAGGCTTTGATGCGTATACTTGTTGAACAGCATCAAGACTAACTCTATTTTTATATCTGTATCGTTTAGCTTGAATAGAAACTTTTTTTCCGTCTTTTTTCATGATAAGGTCTGCCCCAAAATCATGAGAACCACTCGTCACTGCCGATTTATAGTTTAACTCCTTTAATAAGGCTTTTAAATAAACTTCAAATTGGTGTCCATCCATTTTATCAATGTCCGGCATACCTGCTTGGGAAAGTTTTTTTAGCATTTGCCTTTCTCTTACCCAAAGGAATGTTTTTTTGATTAAAACAGGAACAATCATAATAGCAATAATAATTCCTACTAGGTATAGAAGGATTTCTTCCATATAATCAACTCACTTTCATTTTTTAAAGGGTATCAGAGTATTTATAAATACTCTGATACATCTATGATTCCTGTTAAGTCATTGAGCTTACTGTTTTGCGCATTTTCTAAGGCTTCTTCTTGTTCTTCTTTTCTGATCCCCTCCATTTGGTATAAATGTAAAGACACTTGATTTAGAATGCTTTCTTGTTCTTTTTCGCTTAATTGATTTACATAAATTTTTTGGTTTTTCATTGTATTTACCCCTTTCTGATTGTGTAAACCCATTATATCATAAATAACACAATAACACAATACTACAATGATGCAAAAAATAGTATTTATAGAAAAATTGAAAAGGGATTAATCCCTTGTATTGAAGGCATATTTTTGATGGCTTGATTAGTGGATAAAGATTCACTACTACCGGAAAAGGTAGTATAATAAAGGTATAAATTCAAAGGAGGAATGAACATGGAAAATCTTCAAACACTTACAGAAGATGAATGCGATTATTGCGAAAAAACAGTGTATATATGTGGTGGTGATGACATATTTCTCGAAGGTTGGGGGAAAAGCCTGGCATGTATCGAATGCAGTGAAAAGTACAATCTCGTAGATGAATGGTTAGAATGGTTAAATGAATTAGAAGAAAGGTAAAAAAACTATTGACTACTACCGGAAAAGGTAGTATAATAAAGGTATCACATTAAAGGGAGGTGAACAAGTGGAAGATGTAAGAAATATAGTCCTCATCGTCGCCGGAATCATAGCAAGTATCAAGGCGTCACTTGATATTTACGATAGGCTAAAAAACGACGATGAGGAAGAATAGAAAGAGGGGGCGTTGTTCCCCTCCTTCTATATATTATAACACAGTGACAGCATCTTTCATGATATTATGAAAAGGATAAACAGCAGTGATTTAACAGTGTTTATATTAATGGTTGTATTACTTGCAGATATTGATTTCGACAATATGAATATGATTCAATGGGTAGGCTTAATTGTCTCGGTTATTTGGTTACTATTGTTTATTGTAAAAATGATCGGTACGAAAGGTAAAAAAGATACCAGATAGGAGGATATTGTGGTGACTGATATTAAAGACAATATTAATAAATTGTTATTTGAATCTGGACTAACTAATTATCAAATTTCTAAAAGGACAGGGATAGCTCAAACTACCCTGTCTCGATTTACTCGAAAAGAAAGCGATATTGAAAATATGAGTTTAAAAAATGCATTAAAATTAAATGATTTATGGAAAACCATATCTGAAACAGAGAAAAAAGTATAACCACTAATATTGATGGTTATACTTTTTCTACCTTACTAACTTAGTGCATATTGATTAAATTGAGCTAACCTTACTTCTTCAAGATTTTCATGAATATCTTTTTCAGATAATGCAGTTACATAAAAGGTGATTCCATAAGCTAAACAAACAGCAAAAACATTTCTGCTAACGTAATTTAACATTTGGGTAGCTTTAGAACCATCAATATAAATATCCCATCCAGATCTGATTCCTTCTTTTTCAAATCTGGATGCTTCATTAATAACAAGTGTTTCAATAAACTTTGCTACATATTCTAGGTGGGAGTCAAATTTGTATTCCTTTAAGTTTGCTTGTACAACGCTTTTTTCTAAATGACCTCTTGTTTGATAAAGAGAAATTAAATCGTCTGTTAAATCATAGTGCTGATACCCTTTTTCTTTCAGTTCTTTTATTTCCTGTCCGTATTCATTCAAATCGTCTTCATGTACTATTAATTTGTTTCTTCCATCATTACTAGATAAGTGATTTATCAAGGTATGCGTTTTTCCTACCCCTGTATTTCCGACTAAAATTGAATGACCATCAAACTTTTGAATAATGAATTTCTCCCTTCTTAGTTTAATTATAAAGATTATAACATTATTAATACAATAACACAATAATACTTTACTACATTGTTTAAATTCCAAACAATCTATTTCACTAAATGATAGTTAACACAGCTTATATAAGTTTGAAGTAAAAAATCTCTAGTGTTTTTTAAAAAGTTGTCATCATAAAAACCACCATACCGGATATTTTCATCTAGTATTTCTGCAATTCCTTCTGCCATTTCTTTAGACACCCATAACAGGATTTCTAAATCAGTTTTTTCTCCATTGAACACACTGTTATTTATAATGGAAAGATTATTAATATATAAAATATCACTGTAACGATTATCAAAGGAGATTTCAAAACAGCGTAAAGTATTTGCTATTTTTGTACAGTGATTTCCTCCTACCATTCCGGCATTAATTCTATCTGCGTCAATATATTCTAGGTCTTCTAAAAACTTATTGAATGAATTTTTATCTATAATCCCTAGTTTTTCTTTTTCTTCTCCGTAGGTATTTTGAGAACCAATAATAAATTTATTCATTTCAAACCTCCCCTACTTATGTTTTTAATCATATTATAATATTAATAACACAATTACACAATGCTACAATGATGCATAATCCTTCTCTTTCTTTATTCGATAAACGGTATTCCGGCTAACCCTCACATCTCTGGAAATTTGTGAAACAGGGACTTTTTTTTCTAATAAATCGATTATCTGATAATATTTATAACGAAACTCCGGATTTTTACTATCTGGGCGATAAAATTTTTCAGCACCTTGGTATTTCCCTTTTTGTTTTGCGATTTCAATTCCTTGGCGTTGCCGTTCTAATAATTTCACTCTCTCTTGCTCTGCAATATATCCTAAAAGTTCTCTGGCAATAGTCAGTATAAATTTCCCCATATCATCTTTATATTGTGTTGTGTCGAGGATAGGCATATCCAAAACCTTAATATCACAACCTCTATTAATTAAATCGTTCCACTCCTGATTAATTTCTTCTCGGTTACGACCTAAACGATCTAACTCTGCAAATATGACGATATCTTTTTCACGTATAAAAGATTTCATTTCATGATACTGTTCTCGTTCTAAATCTTTTCCGGATTTTTTATCAATAAAAACTTTCTCACAACCGTATTCTTCTAAAGATTTCTTCTGTCTATCAACGTTTTGTCCCTTGCTACTAACTCGTATATAGCCAACATTCATTGTTTCTCGCTCTCCTTGTTAAAAGTTTGAACCTGCTAATTCTTTTATATATTGACAGTAATCATTCTGAACATCTTGAAAAGTATTGGTAATTGGTTGTAAGTCGCTTAGTTTGATTTCGGGAAAATCATTAGAGATATCGGAAATGATTACAGCATATTCTCTCGAAATAAGGTTGTAAATATCGGAATCAGGTAAGAGGTTATTCCCTTTTAAAGAGTTGAGATATATTTCTAATTGCTTTTTATATGTCTGAATCAATTCTTCATAATAGTATTTTTTCACTTCCTATCCTCCTAACTTAACTATTAAGTAATTTCGTATTAGAATCCCTAAAACATTAGGTATAATTTTTCTGTGTCCGCATTATTTATTACTTCATCAATAAATTTGACTATCTTTTCGTCATTGGTACTTACTAATTTTTTAGCATTTTTAAAGTCGCTCAAAGTAGTAGTAGCATCATAATCTAGACCTTCCCACATCTCTTCTGGAATGTCAGTAGTATTTTCTGTTTCATCGTATTTTAATATGTCTAAAAGTTTATGAGTTTGAGGATTTTTATAACCTGCTATAAATTCAGCTATTTCACAATCATCTTTAGAATCGTTCCACCTTTTTTTATTGCCAGTGTATACTATTAAGTTCATAACCAAAGCTATCACCGTCCTTTCGTTAAAAATTATCCCAGTATTCTTCCGGAGGTGCGTAAGGATGGCATTTCTTACATAGATTATCAATCATTCTTTCTTTTTTCTTACAAACTGCACATCTTGTTTTATCTAATTGGAGAACAGCATTTTTAAATTCTTCCCAAAAAACAAGGAGTTCATCACATTTAGGACAAATCGAGCAAATATTTATAGCCGTATGATTAAATCTGTCTTTTGACAAGTATTGTATTTGGAAAGTTGGTATATCGCATGTTTTACAATTTTCTTCTTTGTCAATAGTTAAAGGTATAATAATTTCATTTGGAAATAGTTCATAGCCTGCAATCAAAGTGTATTCTTTAATCAACATTATAAATTTCACCACTTTTCCAATATCTGATTGAAAATTTTATTCTGGTCAGTCATAATAACACCTCTCCAAATTCATCATTTTTTTTAAAGAATTTCTCTAATATAATTTCATCTGGAAGGAAGGAATATTCTGATCTGCGTTCAATATAAAATTCTGCAATATAAGTGCCTTGTGAAGAAATAACAAAAAAAGTGTTTTCTCTGTCATTCATTTGTTCCAATATAAAGTCTGAATCACCTAATTCTTCTTCAATTGGTTCTTCCAAGTTTATTTTATTTAATATTTCAATGGTTTCTTCCAGTATCGATATATTTCTTTCCCATCGCTCATTATACCCAACCATTAAAGTTACTTCTGAATTATAGTTAGTAATCAATTCTTGGATAGTTTCAAATTCAATTGGTTCATTGGTTTTATTAAGCTCATACTCTATTGTTTCCATAGCTTCAACAATTTCTTGATTTACTGATTGGTCAATCTTTTTTACTGCTAAAAAAGACAAAGCATACAATATCAAGGCAATGATTGCTAAAATAGTAAGCCAATTCAAAATCGGTAATTGCGTGATTTCTATTATTGTCATGTTGGTAAAAAAACTGCTTATTAGATTAGTTAGAAATATCAAAACAAGGTATGCTAATACAAAAATAACTATAATTTTATTGGTTTTTCTTAAAGAATCTCTTATTTTTATTTTCATGGAAAACGTATCATGCTTCATGTGAATCCCCCTTGATTAGCTAACTTATCCTCCATATAATTCTCATTTGTTATTTAATTCTGTGATAATCTCCTTTGTGATTCGGCGCACTTTATCACCAAAATTTAATTCTTGCCGATGTATATTCCTATTTATTTCTTCATCTAAATCATTTTCTAAATTACTTAATTTTAATGTTAGATTATATTCATAATTGAAAGAAGAAATATGCAATCGGTTGTTTTCTTTGTCAACAATGACATAAACTTCCTCAAAATCAGTAATAGGGAATTTGAATAATCTAGCTTCTATCATTAATAAACCTCCTTGTTATTATTAGCTTATTTATAAAATACAGTAAACTTAGCAATAGAATCAGTATAATCAACTGATTTATAGCTCTTAAATTTATATTTTATATTTAATGGTGTTCCCATCCCTAATTCCCACCAACAACCTGAATAATTAATCAATAGATAGAATATCTCTACGTACTCATTCCATATTTCTACCTGTTCATCTTGACTAAGCAGTGAATTAATTTCAGGGAATCGAACTCTTTTTTCTTTAGGCGATATTTCCACGTACCATTCACCTTGACCAATTTTTTCAAAATAAAATTTTCCACTTGATTCTGATTCACCAAAATAATTCAAATTAAATTCATTTTTTAGTTTTTTTAATAATTCATTTCCCGTCAATTTTACTACCTCCGACTTCTTCTTTAGTTACGTTAGTGTGAAATCCCTTTTTATTTACTGTTTTACTCCTTTATTAATTTCAAGTGATTTCTCTTTTTTGAATCATTATAGCTTTTACTAGGGTTAATAATATCTGTTATTACAAACTTCATAGGGATTTCTACTGTTAATCGCTCTGTCCACTTTGGTTGCCCCAATTCAATAATGTAAATAAGGACGTGTCCATAAGATTCTATATATCGCTCGATACTTCTTTTGGCTACTGGAAAAGGTTCTCCGTATTTCACGACAGAAATACTTCTGTGAACTTTACCATCAATAGAAACAGACATATGACAACCCTCCAGTTATGTTTTATACTTGAAATACCTTTTTCCGTTCTCAACTTTTGTTTCGACCCAATCACTATTCCACTCTTGTCGCAATGTACTACTGACAGAAGGTTTGGGGTTAGAATAATGCGTTTCACACCGGTTCAATATTTCATCAACTGTTGCCCATTTAGAGCGTTTATCATACTTTAAATAAAATTTGATATTGTCCATTGTAACAGAATAATCAGTAACTACTTTCCCGCTCGGTAATCCCCCTGATTGTTCTTTATGATAAGGTTTGATATATTTTCTTATACGGTTGAAATCTTTCTTCTTTTTTTGATATTGTACTGAGATTCTATTGAATTTTGCCGGAATCGAAACATTAGCTATCAGCTTTTTTTCTTCATATAGTTTTTCGTGATATTTATCTTCCTCGACCTCTAAAACGCCAATTCCGTTCTGTTTAAGCATTTTCTCTGCTGACCTTGGGAGGTAACTTTTTCTTCTTGGTATTGCGATGTAAATGTAATGACCTAAGTGTAATCTATCCAACGCCTGATCTAAAACTTTGAAATTTAAGGACGTTTTTAATTCTACGATGATGTCAACCGCACCTTGCAAACCCACTACATCACAATTAGCAACTTCTCCATAAACATTAGAACAACCCTGCTTTAATAGGAAATCTTTAACTGGCTCGAATAGGTCTACTTCTTTTAACCTTTCACTCATGTTTAAACCTCCTAGTTAATAATTTCATCCATTGCTTGCACTAAAGCTACCTTAATGCAAGCTAGCATGAAACTATTCGTTATCATTTTTTCTTAAAAACATTCTTTGAAAACTCCAACCAACCATAGCTATTGTAATAGCTATTATTATATAATTTTTACCATCGTTAACTACCGCTTTATAATCTGCACTGGTCGCATTAGGTTCAGAAATCACTAACTCAGCAAGGTTGGAAATTGGGATAGCCATTAATACAATAATTGATGCGACCAATACAATTCCTAAAAGCACCCATATTTTATTCATTTTAAAATCCTCCTTGATGTCTTATTCAATATATCTAATGAATTCGCTTATGATATACCCATCAACGAGCTTATGGTTATAGTCAGGAATGGGTTTGTTTACGTTTCCGAACCATTCAGGTAAGGGATATTCTACTGTATTGTCAATGCCGGTTCTGCTGTCATAAACAACTTCCCGCCCCTTGCCGTTGTCTTGCAATTCTTGAAAGTAAGTCGATTCATCATGGTAATATCTTCTGTTATTTTTAGTATGATATGAAGAACATTCATCACAAATATCTGTCCATTGTTCAGGGTTTTTTTTCAGTGTAGTGTTTACCACCTAAAGAAATTCCTCTGGTTACTTCTTTTCCGTTTTTATAAACAATTACCATTAGCATAATTAATAACCTCCTGATCAAATTTTACTTATAATATTTGTTAACTTCATATTATAAGTATATCATATATAACACAATAATACAATACTACAATAATACATTTTTCGTTATTTATATAAAATTTAATTTACAAATAAACCGAGAAGGAATTCAATCATTTCTATAATTTTTTCAGGCACTGATATAGCAATGAGTATAAATATAATAGTAGAAATACTGATTATATGTTTGTAAGGGTTAGTTTTCATCACAGGCTTATCGTGTTCTCCATTTGGTTTTATATCATCATTAGTATTAACTTCTGTTTTTAGCTTTCTTGCAATTCTACTTACTAGCACTGACAGAAATGGAACTAAAGGGAGACTAATGATGAATAAAAATAAAAATATTTGCAATGCATTCATATTATTTCAATCTTCCTCCTTTAATCGAATCGCTCGTGTTTTCCCAACACCCATTCCAACGTGTGTACCCGATATTGATTTTCTCTTATCATTTCTAAAGGAACGTTTTCATCATGCCAGTTAGAATAATTTCTCCTTAGTGTTTCCATGTCTTTATTTAATGAATTTATAAGTTCTTTAATTTCGCTTTCACTTCTCACCCTTGATAAGCACCCCTTTATAAAATGTAGTTTTTAACTGTATTTATTCAAGAAGGCTTCAAGATGTTTTATTGCTGTATTTTTCATGCGCTGTATTTGTCCATCTGTATATCCTTCTTCCTCTAATTGTTCATCCGTCAATCCACGACTATACTTTAAAGTATCTAGTTGGAATTTTACCTCATCTATAATTCTTTCTTCGTCATCCTGCATATCAAATAAATCAAGAGAAATTGCTTTATAGGTATCGTCTAGTTTAGTTGCTTCCTTTAATACAGACATTATCCTGCCCCCTCTTATAAAATTTACTTTTTATTCTTCCGAAAATGCTATCAAGTTGCTAAATCTTCTAGCATCCACAATGTACCGTTTGATTTTAAACATTCGTAAACAATATTATCTAAGCTATAATATTTATTGTGATCGAATGTATATCCTTTTTCAGTTTTTATCACATAATATAAAACTCGAAAATCCTCTTTAGTTTCTTGACATATGTTTATTCCTTGTTGCTCTTTTTTATTGTCAGTTTTTGTAAACCATATTCTGCCCTCGTAATGTTCCAATGTAGAATAATTATTGTATTTATTCATTTTAAAACCTCCATTTTTTCATTGAGATGTAATTTTATTCTTTCTTAAATTCATTACACTCGTCACAATTACACTCTTCAAGTGTATCTATGACAGATAGCAATTCCTTTTGAGTATCCTCATGTGCTGTGTGAGATTCCATAAAGCTAAAACGATAGCCATATTCACTATAAGCCCAGTAACCATCAGAATCTTTATCAACTTCAGTAAGCATGTGCTGATATTTTTTAGGAATCCTTATTTTTGTATTATTTTTCACTTTCTAAGACTTCATATAAAATTTATTTTTATAAATAAGTTACATCTTACTAATCACATTATAAAGAGTATTTGTTAATTCACTTCTTGTTTCTTGCTCTTGTTCTACCATTTGCAATATATCCTCTAGTTCACTTTTTAACTTGGGGTTGTCCTCTCCAAAATAACTAATTAGTAAACCAACTTTAGATTGTATATGGTTGAGTTTAGATTTTTCGTTCATTTTACATTCTCCTTTTAGATGAATTAATTTATGTCTTTATTAGTTTTAAAGAACTTGACTAGTTTTATATTAGGGGGAATCCCTTCTATTGAAAAGAGAGCTAGATAATTGCCATCTTTAGCTTCTAATTGATACCAATTTTCTTTATTGTCAACTTTATTTAACATAAAATCTGAATGACCTAATTTACCGGTGAGTACTTTTTCTATCCCAACCATTTTTTGTTTTTGATATATTTTACCAAGTTCTTCTTTTAAATCTCGATAATACATTCTTGACACCTCATCATAAGTGAGCCTTTCCAGTTCGTGAAGGAGTGATGTATTTTTTTGTAAGTCAGGTTGTTCCTTATTTAATTCCATTGAAACTATCTTGTGTAATCTCGAAAAGGCGCTCTCTTTAACACTGTTTACTACTTGTGAAACGAAGTAAGGATATTTTTTGTTTTTCTTTTGAAAGTCGATTATATTTGTTATGATTTTTTGAAAATCTGGCTGTTCTTTATCTAATTCAACATTAATTTCTCTTTTGAAATTTTTGCTGGCTTTTGAAAGATAAAACTTATAAGATAAATAACTAACCAAACATGATAGAATTATTAATCCCAAAATAATTGGAAAAATTATATTTTCCAGTGTATTCATTTTAAACACCTCCTTTATCTATGTATTTAACATCATTTAGATGATCGTGAGTAATATTCATAGCCCTTCCCTTATCATCGGTTTTAATAACCGAGTATACAGGAACTAAAAACCCACCGTTTTCTTTTGCAATTTTTTCAGCTCTTATTTTGGATTGCTCTGTTATATTCTTAGTATTCATAACAATTCTCCTTTTTGGTTGTAAATTAACTTTATTTTACCACATTCAGATTGAACATTGATTGAACAATATTAAATACTAATAGAATAACATTTTCGGGTGTTCTCACAGAGTATACTTTGATTGAACAATTCAATTAAAAAAATAAATAGTTTTTATTTTTTTTTAAGAATTAATAATGTCGTAAAGCTCTGGTAAGGAATATAATACCATACAAACTGCTGAAGCTATTAAAATGGAAATTACTACAGTATGCATTTTCCTTTCCCAGTCAGAACCTCTGGATATGAATAAAGCAACCAAAACGACAAAGGTTGTAATTAATAAAGCAAATAAGACCGCTATAAAATAAATCATGGTAACTCCTTATCTTGTGCGAAATTTGCTAAATAATATATTGTGTTTTCTTTATTTACATCTAAAGTCAATAATACTTCCTTTTTCACAAGAGAACCAATAACACCCTTTGCGGTCGATTGGGACATTTTTAAGTTTTCTGTAATATCATCCATATCCACATCTGAAAAACCATCACCATAATCTTTCATAACTTCTGAAATAAATTCAACAACTATTTTTTCTTTTTGAGTTAATTCCAATTCAGATCATCTCCTTAATTTGTTAATTCCATTATATCATAAATAACACAATAACACAATGCTACATCTGTGTTATTGTGTTTGATTTTATATATTAATTCCATCTTGGAGAAGGGTCTGGAGTAATGGGATAAACATCATTGATATTCCGCAGAAAAAGCATACAATCCCGAGAACAAATAAAATCGGTTCATTATCTTTCTTTAATATTTTTGAGCCGATAAGCATCATGAAAACGCCGAAAATTAAAAGAACGGCAGATACAATAATCATTTTTAATCATCTCTCCTGACCTCTTTGGTATCGATAATTAGTTTTTGACACACATTCATACACTATTCCCTTGTTCTTTAATTAGTCATTTAAGTAAAACCTATCTATATATTTTTTAGCAAATTTCAATTCTTCATCACTTAAAACTTTAGAAGGGTTAAATTTACTAATGTTTTTAAAATCTAAATCCTGTATATTAATTCGCTCTACCTTATATCCCATTTTTACTAAATCTTCTATAATAGTTCCTTTTGGGTCAATTTCAATGAAACTTTCAGTTTGATTCTCTTTCTTATTATCCATCAATTAAACCTCCCTTTTATAAATCATCAATTCTCCACACACCACTTAGTTCATATTTAAAAGTTCTGGATTTTCATATATATTTCCTATTGCGTTAAACTCTAATAAATCGTAGTCCATTAATGGAGAGCTTACATAATCAGAAATACCACGTTTTCCTTTCCCGACACATCGTAACGTTAGAAAGCAAGTTACTTCATCATCATCCCATTCCACAACACCATGATAATTATATTCACCTTGAAGTTGAAAAGGATATTGTTCGGCTGTCAGTATATCTCCTTCAATTAACTTATTTTTGTTCTTAATCTCTTTCTGGAAGACTTTTAAAGGTTTTAATTCTGTATGCTCTCCATTTTCTATTTTGTAAATGCGCAATTTCCCATGAGATAGACAAGCGATTAAATCTTCACGATTTTCTATTTCAGTACCGTCATAGATTTTATTGAATTCTTCATCCCATGCTTGAAATTCGTTGTTACCCATCATTATACCTCCCAAACTAATTATAATCATTACTTTTTATGACATGTTAGGCTATTTGAAATCATACCTGAATCTCTCTCTTTTTTTTTTCGGAAAGATCGGAATGATTTATAAATAAGGAATATAATTACACAAGCAATGACAGATATGAAAACAACCATATTTTATCATTCCCGCTCACTAGAAAGTGTATTTATTATTCGTTTTTTATTAATGTTTTATCGCAGTCACCACATATTACATTCACTTCTTTTTTTGTTGACCGCATTATAAGTCCACAGTCTTCACAAACCCATTTATAGGATGAAGGAGTAGATGTACCAGTACCTCTAGCTGATTCGGTTTCGATTTCCTCTGGAGAACTTCCATTCTCAATTTGCTGAAAGTAGTAAAAACCTTTCCTAGAAATAGAGAAAAAATCTTTATTGATATTCATTTCATCAATTTCTCTCTTCACTTTTTCGCCGATTCTGGCGAATGACCAACCATGTAATGAATCTGGTTTATCATCCTTATACTCAAAACCTATCTCCAACACTTTCTTTTTAAAATTTTTGTTATGATATGTTCCTTTTCTGCTTGTATCTTTGATTCCCTTCACCATATGAAAAAGATGAACCATTTCATGCAGTAATGTATCCATTGTTTCATGAAAGTTTAAGTCTAAAAATTCTGGTGTCAGATTAATTTCATACATTTTTATTTTTCCTTCTTTATCTCCCCAAACCTCGCTTGTCGTACACCACCCCATAGAATTTCTTTTATGTCCTGATGATTGAATAGTTATGGCAGTTATTGGTAATTCGTTTTCAAAATATTTTTCATTAAACAAATCGAATGCTTTATATAATTCGCTTGTAACTTTATCAATAGTAACTATTTCCGTCATAGTGTCCTCCTTTTTTTGAACCATATGGTTCAAAAAATATTAGTTTGGACTTGCAGAAAGAAATAGAAGTCCAAACTCTATTTTTAACTTATATTTCTATTAGAAATTATTGTACATTTTTATAATGAATTCTTTGAATTTCGTGTTAGACACTGTTTTCTGAATCCCGCTGTTTTTCTAATTTTTTTAACGTTTCATGAATAGCTTCATTTATTTCCTCATTTGTGTATCCTTCTGTATAAATTCTTACTATTGTTTCATCAGGATAAGTGGGACGGCTGTTTACTGAAGAAACGCCAAGACCTTTTCCAAACGAAATGCTTTTCTCGTCCAAATTTGCTGAATAATTAAGAAATGTATTATTAAAATGACTATATACATCTTCTGATATATATTTTTTATATGTTTCATCATTTTCCCAAAAACCTAAATCGTATAATTTAGCAACAAATTCTCCTAATGTTCCGGCAAATTCAATTTCATTTTTACGTTTATTTCCAAAAATCATAGTTCCCCTCCTATTTGATATTATTATCCTTCTTAAATATAATTTCATTATATCACAACAGATTTTATAACACAATAACACAATAACGCATTTTTGACATGATTGGCAATTAAAATAAACAACTCTTTTACTTTTTCCTTACTTTTGGTTATAATTAATAGTAAGGAAAAAGTAAGGAGTGATTAATTGTGAATGAATTAAATTCTACCATAACCAGTAAAGGTCAAATTACTTTACCAAAAACAGTTAGGGATGTGATGAATTTGAGTACAGGAGACCATATTACGTTCACCATTGAATCTGATAAACAAGCGATTATGGAAAAGGCGGAATTTAGTATTAAAAACCAATCGAAAATGAATCTTATTTCCTTATTAATGAATAATGGTTTACCAATTATAATTAAAGGTAGGTCACGTTCTGGTAAGAACCTTCTTTCGAAGAGTTTTTTGGTAAATCAATGTGCAGATAAAAAAGTTGCTGTAATAGAGCCTATTAGCGAACATAAGGAATTAGAAAACTATATTGATATTACATGTTTTGAAACAGAATATTTGGAACCCAAAACCGCATCTAAAGTCCAGTATGGTGATTATGAACTTGTTGTCATTAATGAAGCCGGAAACTACAACTTTGATTTGATAGCACCTATTCATCTAAGTGGAAAGAAACTAATATTAATATCACAAGTTTTTGACCCTAACGACTTATTAAAATTACGCAGTCATTATTCAATCACCCTAGATACAGGTGGAATGGTTATAGAGCATTATGAATTAAATTATGATACATTTAATGTTAAAACTATATATGTAGACTAAATTTTTATAGAAATTTAACTTTTTTGAATCGCTGTTATACCTGTATGGAATCGAACTTTTGCTTCTGATCTAACTTGAATTTTTCTTACCTGTGTTTTACGTTCTACTGTACTTGTTTTTTTTATTAGAAATAGGGTATAATAACAATAGTTAGAGCATATATTAAAAAAGCGTCCGGTGGTGGTTCACCAGACGCATTGTGCAATAGCCCTTCAAGGGGGCAGCTACACAAACTTTAATTCCATAAGAAATGACCACTGTTTGCTTTGCTAGGCTTAGGTGGTTATTTTTTTTGCTCGAATGACAGTATTGCTATAATCAGAGTTCCAAACGCTATAGCAAGCATTAAAGCTTCGAAGACCGTCATAAGGCAACACCCCCTTTCGTGATGTGATTGAAAGGTATGGTTAAAGGGAGTGCGCCACCACCATGAAAGCCTTATGCACTGCTATTATTATAGCATATCATGTGCTATTTATCATATAATCTTTTCCAATGAATAAGAACGGATTTGGAGGAAACTGTTAAAAAAAGAAGTAACAATGCTACGAAAAGAGCCGGCAGGAGGTGTTTGTCATGATTGACATAAATATCATAGTTTGTGGAGAAATGAAGCACCCACAGTAACACTGCATAAGAAATTAACGCAAAACATAAGCCCCTTACTATATTTTTACTTTTTTGAATTATAAGCTCTAACTTTATAATTTTATTTTCTAATTCTTGTTTATACATGATTTAATTATCCTCCACATTCTCAATAATCAGGAATTTATTTTATTAAATAAACACAAAAAACAGTCATATCATTTTCATCTGGAAAAAACTTATTCAACTCCAACTCTTTATTTTGTCCGAATTTTTCCAAAACGTCATAAGCATAGGATAGACACTTTTTTTGTATCTCGCCATCTAGTTTGTGGAACAGTTCTTTGGGTACTTCAATATTCATCTCTAGTATAAAGTTGTTAAATGTACAGTTAGTTACTTTCACTATATCTCCACTATTATTTTCATTCTCAAAAAATACTTCACATGAAATCTTTGGAATGAAATTTTTTTCTTCAATAATTACACCATCAATTAGACCAGATGTTATTGATACAGATACATAACCAAATAGGTTATTTTTAGCTTTTTCAGATAGCATATCGATAGAGATACATTTATAACCCGTCTCTTTTTTTATTTTTTCCCAAAAAAATGTACCGGTATAGTTATGTTTACTAAAATACATAAATAGATTTATTATTTCTTGAATTGCAGTATTTTTATTGATTTTTTGTCCATATATTTGTTCAAGATATAGGATAATGCTCTCAATTATAAATTCAGAATTTCTTTCATATAATGGGTCAACAAATTCTTCATAATTAGAAGTAATAAGCAAATGGATTTCTTCACTTAAATTTACATTACTATTTGATAAATCTCTACTACTCATTTAATCAGTCCCTCTCTATTTATCAATTCAGCAATCGGATCAATTTTAGCAAACATACCATCGTAATCTATTATTAAAGTTGCAGAAAAATCAAGTAATAAGTATCCCAAGAAAAGGATTCCAATGATTAATAATATCTTGTTTTTCTTTTTTGTAAATATCACTTTAATTATAACGAAAAAGATTGATAAAATAATCATACCAACCATTATTAAAAACACTTTTTCTAGAACAGTAGTTCCTAAGCCCCCTAAAACAGCAACTCCCATATTCATAACCCCCCTATTAATTTTTAATGGCTATTTAATAATAAAGGACTTACTGATTTTATCTAAATTTCAATTTTTTAAAACCGTAACCTATCGTTTTATGAGGGAGAATATACTTCTTCATTTTATTCATTGATTATCGCTCCTTTTTCATCGTAAATTGATAGTTTATCAAAAGGAACGTTTAAGTTAATCATTTCATCCATATCACTAGATAGCCTAACAAATTCAGTCCTTTTTCTTTCTTGTGTATGTTTATTTAGGTATTCGGCATACAGGTACATTCCATCATATTTTTCATATTCAATTTGTTCTGTTGAAGTAATATAACTTTCATATACATGTTCATCAATAGGTCTACCTAGAACACCTTTTTCATTTGTTAAATACCATTGCCAACTATAATCATCATAACTTGGTGGTATGTGTTCATTAGTATGTTCTTCTGGTACAGCATGAAAAATTAAATGTCCTTGTTTATGATTTTCATGTAATTTGATTGCGTACTTAATCATTTTGATTATCGCTCCTTTTGTAATCAAACTTTGTCACAAGTTCATCTATTGCTTTCCAATAACTTTTAACAGCTACTTCAGCAAGTTCATACGAGGGCAAATTGGATAGGTAAAGATAAGGATCATTTTCATATTTAATTATCCAATCATCAGTATCTTTTCGTGATTGAAATTCTTCTTCAGGTAATGCTCTAAAAACAATAAAGTTATCTTCATCTACACTCTCTATTAGATAAACACAAGAACAATCAAGTCCATATTTTTCTTTATTAGGGTAAATCATTTTCTGCACATTTTTATGATATTCACTCATTACGTTATCGCTCCTTTCTGTACCTTTTCAGCATAATTCCATAATCTATAAAGGATATCTTGATAATACACCCTTCCTATTTAAAATGGATTTCCGTTTGATTGCATTATATATATTGCCAAAAACACAAATCCTACGAGCATGAGAAATGCTCCTATCATCACGTTTCGTTCTCTGTTCTTCTTTGTAAATAAACCGATTTGCATACCTGCGGTAAAAAATATTACTCCAACAACAGCAAGTAAGTACGTCATATATATAACAACTCCTTATTAATATTCATGTTTTACAATAAAACAGGTTTCTTGCAACCGGAATTTATCTAGGATTTCCACGAGTAAATCCGAACGTTTTTTATCCAGGGTCAGCTCTAATTTATATTAAAATCCGAACTTTATTTATTTCCCTTATCAGTCCGTTTATTTATTAGATAACGTAAGTTCATAATTAACCCTAAAACCGATAAAATAATTACTCCAGAAGAACCAATTTGAAAGACAATATCTTGTATTAAAATTAATCCTGCCAAACCTATAATAAACAATATGATTAAAGCCAAATTCTGCAAAAACACAATTGAAGGTGGGAATATTTTTTTCATGTTATTCTAATCCTCCTAATAATGTTTGATCGATTTAATAGTAATAATGGCTTCTTTGAAAATGCGGTCTTTTTTTTCGTCTTTAACATTTAGAATGAAATCGTAAATTTGTTTAGATAGGGAGCACTCTTGTCGAGAAACAAAATAATCATCCAATTTATCTACATATACTTTTTTATCTTCATAATTAAATTTATCTTCATATGTTTCAGCTATAGACTTAAAGCTAATTTTGCCTTTTCCAGTAGAAATTATATCTTCACATTGAGCCAATATAACTGCACTTATTAAAGTTGGTACTGCATCCTTCCAAAAAGGTCTATCGATATCATAAATACTATAAGCAATCTCTTTTGATGTTTGTACTGCTGTATCGTTGTCTTCTGTTCTCATTGCATCCAATACAACATTTAACTTCACGCTATTAAATTTCATTAGTTTTTCATGTTTTTGCATTAAATCCATATCTTCATCTCCTTTTTTATAGTCCACAAACATTTATTTTTTAACATTTATAGAAGTATACAGAATGAAAAGTAATACAAGAACCACTCCGATATTGTCAGCTATCAACTCCATTAAACTTTGCATTATTGGAGGAAGCATCCATCCGGCAAGAATCATTAAAATCCAAATAACAGATATACTTACATATATGCCGATAAATATATTAAGACCAGAGGTCTGTAAAAACTTTTCTCTTATAAGATAAGTAACCCATGCTAATATGAAACAATAAACTATAGTTCCAAGTTTCCATAAATCAAATTTCAATAGATTTTCTACAGGGACACTTAATGAGCCTTGAACTAACGTTACAGGAACTCCTGCGAATATATAGCCGACAAGAACAAATGCTACGATTGCTAAAATACCTAATCCTATATATTGCAACGCACGCATAGAAACACCTCTCTTTTTATATGAATGTCATTTACTACCCTTCCGCAGAAGGGTAGTAATCTGATAACTGATTAAAATGGTAAATCATCATTATCTATATCAACTGGTTCTCCATTCTCATTAGATGAATTTGATTGATTGTTCTGGAGATCTGATTTGTTTTGCTCTTTTTGTTTGTTGTTATCGTTTCCGTTTCTAGTATCAAGAAATTGAACGTTTTCAGCAACCACCTCTGTTATATATACTTTTTTTCCATCTTGTCCGTCAAAACTTCTTGATTGAAGTCTGCCAGAAATGCCGACTTGTGAACCTTTTTTACAATAATTCGCTGTATTTTCAGCTATTCTACGCCAAACTACACAGTTGAAAAAGTCTGCATCATTATTCCCCTGTTGATTAGAAAAGGGTCTATTTACCGCAATCGAGAAGTTGGCAACTGCAACCCCATTGGACGTATAACGTAAGTCAACATCTTTTGTAAGTCTACCAATCAAATTTACATTATTCATTTTATAAATCTCTCCTTTTTAAGTAGTTACCTTATTATATCACAAACAACACAATAACACAATGCTACAATAATACATTTTTCGTTTTAGTTAAAATTTAAGCCATCCACCCATATATAGGCAGACGGCTTCTTTAATTAACTTCTAATCTTTACATACTACTTTTTATACGAATAATCAGTCTTATTTGTTTCACTTTAATTAAGAGTTCCCTGATTCATTAAATATCGCCATTAATATATTCAGAATTTCCTTCTCAATGATTTGTCACTTTTCAAAAACTTTTTTAAAATGTAATTTGTTGCCTTTATTGATGTTAAGAGCATTGCTAGCAAAAGTGCTAACATTAATAGGATAGATAGTATAACTATAATGATAGTGTAATTATTACTAAAGTGATCTGCAAGCAAACTCATACTGTAAAGAATGACTTGAGCAAGCATTGAAGCAACTATAAAGTTTAACATATTTACTAATACTATAAGCGATATCATTAAGAGATATTTATTGAGAGTTTTATCTAATCCTGTACCCATATATTAATCACCACCTTATTTTATATTTCTATATCATTCCTGTTATGTTTATAATTAAAAGCACCATCACAATAGCAAAGAGTACAGCAACTATCTTCACGTTACGTCCTCCGTTATTTTTAGTAAACACCCCGAAAACCATTCCTGTGATAAAAAGAATCATAATTCCTGAGATGAAAAGAAACATACCAACTAGAAGTATTTGCGTCATATAAATTCCAACTCCTTTTTTATACAATAACACAAATGCACATATAACACAATGACACAATACTACATTATGTTTAGTAAAAACAAAAGCCATCTACCCATATATAGGCAGACAGCTTTTGTTTTTACTAATTTCTAATCCTTACACGCAAACCATCAATATCATTAGTTTTTTTATAAATTAACCCATAATCATTGTTAAAATGTTCTATTCTGTCTTCTAACCATTCATTATATTTTCTATCCCAATATTCAATTACTCTACCGGATGTTAATTCAATTCCGTCAACTTCATAGCGTCCACTCATATTTCTGACTAAATTTCCAGACGTCAGAATTCCTCTGGTTAGTGATGTGATTTCTCCTTCTAGCTCCATTGCCATTGCTAGGCAACGATTCACTTTCCTCGCAAGAAATTTTTCGTCAGGGTCATCATAATTGTATTTAAAATTATGATCTAAATCATCTAATTTCCCTAAATGATAACGTAAACTCTGCAAATCAGCCTTGACTTCAAAGACATTTTTCATTACTTCACTCCTCTTATAATTTATAGAATATTTAATGTGTAACAAACCACTTTTTGCAATTTTTTAGCCGTTTGGGATTAATTTAGAACTTTTTCTTTCTATTAATTGACGTATCTTATTATTCTTGAATGAAAGTTGGATATTTATTAATAATAATAAACCAATATACAATAAAAGAGAAGAATTAATATAATCTTCAATAATCCATAAATTTTCAGTTATCCATATTGTATCAATATTCATTAGAATTATAGAAGCAATGCAATAGGATGTCAGAAGACATTCTGTTGCAAATATCTGTTTTCTTTTCAACTGAAGGTTTTCTATTGTGCTTAAATTTCCGTACCATTTTTCTTTTGATTTAATTAATAATAAGTGTATAATTTTGATTGCTTGAACTGAAATTATAGTTATTAAGAGTAAGATTATAAAGAGTCCTGCTATTCTATAAGAATAAAGCATAAAATATTCGATTACTTTCATTAGTAAATCTATATTACTCATACGAACCTCCTTAATTCTTATTTACTTAACATTATAGCACAGTTAAATAATTAACACAATACCACAATAATACATAAAAAGAACAAAACTGATTCTGTTTAAGAAGTAGTTTTGTTCCTAAATAAACACTTGCTCTCATTTTGCATTACTATAATAGTCTTCCCAATATCTATTTTTCTCATGCCTTTCCTGCGCTTCCATATTTGCTTCTAGGAATGAATCATCGTTTAAATAGATTGAGACTGGATGATACCAAGCATAGTTTCTGTTGTCTTTATTATTTAATATATGGCGTTGAACCTCACTCAAAATCACTAAATTTTCATGTTCAGATGGAGGAAACTGTTCAGCAAAATATGCCAGATTAGACATTTCTTCAGGTTTAGTTATCTCGCTTAAATCAATTTTCAAATAATCTATCGCTTGGTTATCCCATCCCATATTTTCATAGTAGGAAACAATATCTCTTACGATTTTTTTCTCTTTATTTACATATAAGTTATAAAGTTGATAAATCATGAAAAATAGAAACAACACTATAACAATGCTATTCATTTCAATCGTTCCTTTCTTAGCTTTTCTCCAACCAAATCAAGAGCCTTTCATTTTCTGGCTATTACTGATCGTTACAATAAATCCATATTGATGTTTCACACTCCACTAATCATGTTTGCAATAGTTTTAAAAACATATTTGCAATAGTTTTAACTGTTGTTGTGAAAATTCCTTGGAAACCTATTGTAAAATATGCAGAAAAATCCCAAATTAAAAAGATAATTAAGAGAAAACAAATAATCGAATTGAATTTACTTTTTACTTTAATAACATTTATTAAAATTAAATAAATTACTATAGGAATAATGACTGCCATTGAAATAGTTAATGACGCATTAATAATACTTCCTGTACTCATATATTAACCCTCCCACACTCTATTTACAGTATATTTACTTATTCACTTAACATTATAGCATAACCAAAAATACCGGAATACCACAATAACACATGATAAGGAAGAAGGGTTTCCCCTTCTCGACTTATAGAATAACATCATGCGATTTTATTTAATTTCGTATTCAGGAATAAGTGAGAAGCCTTTGGAGGTTAGCTTTGCTTCTAGCTTATCATTTATTGATAACTCCTTTAAGAGCCAGTTTCTAAAGTGTTTCGTATCGCCAAAGATACAATCTTTACTGCCAGTCCCTTTCTTTGCTATTGCATAGACAGAATCATAGTTTTTGTCCTTGAAGTAATCCCAATTAGATTCACCTATAAGCAACAAGTCTAAATCGTTTTTATTAAGAAATAACACGTTATCACGCCTTTCTTTTATTTATACACCTATTATATCATACGTAACACAATACTACAATACTACAATAGAAGGAATAATAAAATAGCAACCTTCTCTTTTGGTTATTAGAAAAGGTTGCTATGAATCGTAGTTACATCTCATGAATTTGTGCTTGCGCTATATGGTTTGTCTTTTTCTGGGAGTGGACTTTTTTCAATGTATCATTCCAATCTTTTTCTTCAATCGGTCTATCTTCTTCTAGGCTCACACCTTTTAATATTCCAATCGTTTTTTGCATTTTTTGTTCAAATTCATCTCCGGCTTCGTCATTGTCAACGCAAGATACAAACTTTTTAATTTCATGCCCATCGTTCTTCAAATCAACAAAAGTCTTTGTAACTGGCTTTTGTTTCAACCCTCCCATACTAACTAATTGTACGTCTTGTAATTTTTCCTTCTTTATTGACCAGTAAGATAACATATCAATTGGTGATTCAAAATAGGCAATTTTATCAGGATTTCCAATTTTAATGTTAAAACCATGTTCTTCTGATGACGATGGAATCATTTTTTTCATTGTACCCCTTTTATTGTCTACTTTCTCTGTTCCTTGTCTATCTCCGCCGACAACGTTTCCTTCTTTATCTTTCCACTTAAAAACAGCATTGTTTAACCTATCCTGAACTAATAAGTCTTTTCGGATACACCAATCAACTACTCTTTCATCAATCTTTCTTTCGTTGCAAAGATAATTTTTAATTGCAGAAGTATCACTTACTTCATATTGTTCTGGATAGAAAAACGGCTGTTTCTCTTCTTCAGCCACATTTGTAAATTCCTTGTATTCATGGTCATTCACACGTTTTACGGCTTCAGGAAACTTTAAGTCATAATATGTCATAGCAAAACTTATCGATCCGTATCCGCCTTCAGAACGACTATTCCAATAGAATTTATTTCCGGTGATTACTAAGCTGTCATGTTCAACTAATCGGTAGTTTTTCCCTTCTTTTTCTACATCTATACCGTTAGCTTCAATAAAATCTATTAGTGGTACTTCTTTAGCTTGTTCGATTTCCTCTGACGATACCCTCATTTCAGTTCACCCCTAACAAGTATTGAAGTATTACATGTTCAATCCATATTCATTGCTTTTAATCCCCTTTTTTTGAAAGGGAAGAACCTTTTCCTTCTTTTTTTCATCAGTAATAGTTTTGGAATCTTTCGTCACAAACTTTTCCATCTTCTCAATCGTACCTTCATCTATATTTCCGGATTCAATTGCATCTTCCCTCTGTTTTAAATACGAGTTCTCTGCCTTCATCCGATTGACAATCTTTTCTTCTGATAATGAGCCTTTATTTTCTTCTTTGAGGTATTCCTGATATTTTTTGTAAGAACCTTGAAGGTTAACCATTTCATTGAAAGTGTTTTTATAATCATTTCGATAGGTGAAATCAGTGTAAACTTGACCTTTTAATTCATCGATTTTAGACTGATTCATTCCTATATTTTCTTTAGCAAAAGATTCCAATTGTGTCAGCTTTCCTTTTGCTACTTCCATTTCTAATTCATCTGTATTCGGACTGTTTTCTAGTTGAAGGTTTTTGTTATATATACCTTTAATCGTTTCAGAAATAGTATTCTCATTATAAACTTCATTCAGATGATTGTTGTCTTTGGGTAAATGTTTTAATAAATTGGGATTCGTTTCTTTCAGATGATTAGATAAACTGGTATGGTGTCCATCCCCTAAATCAATTCTGTCCAATTGATGCACTGATACCTTTCCATCATTAGGAACGACTAAATTTACTCTTGTTTTATCATAATTAGAATGTACAAAACTAGATAGATTTTCTTTTGCTAACATTTTATCCATTTCTTGAACTGGCATTAATCGATTATCTGTTTTTGCTTCGCTCCAAACAACAAAAGCATGAGGTTCTTTTAAGTGTCCATCAACCATTTTCACGTTTGTATCTACGCCTTTTTCCAGACCTAAGTTATTAAAGTTTTTAATGACTTCATCTTTCTCCATGCCTTCATACTGTTCTAAAATGTTACGTCCATGTTCGTCTGAAAAGTAATGGTCAAATTGTTCTTCAGATAAGGAGCTAATACTTGTTATTTTATCATCCACTATAATTTGAACATCATTATATTTATCTTTTAGATCGGACAATTCATTTTCCATACTATTTTCAACTGAATAATCAAAAGATTTTTCTAGTAATAAATCCTTTTCAATATGAGAAGTGAATTCATAGGATGTTTGCTTGACTTCATCTAACAAAGCTATCCGGTCATTGATATCTTCGTGATTATTCGTGTATTGGTCAAGATACCGTAAACTATAATCACTGGTATCAATATTAAAGTATGAACAAACCGTATACGCTGTCATTTCTGCTTGAAATTCCATCTCTGAATGATTTAATTTCTTGCTGTTTTCAGTTTCCGAATTATGCAGTTTAGCATGAGCTAATTCATGTACAAGAGTTTTTACATTTTGTAATTCTCCATTTCTAGGATTTAACTCTATGCCTTTCTTTTTTTCCATTTCTCCATTCGCATTAACTTGTGAATATTCAACATAAGCTCCTTTAGATGCACCCAATTCTTCTCTTAAAGGTTTATCTAAAATTTCTACTCCCATATCTTTAGATAGATTTTCAAGCGATTGTCTCATAGCTTCGTAATTTTCAACTGAACCATCTAACCACTTGTTAGGGAAAATTTGTGGTAAATCTTTTTGTGTTGCTTTTGTTTGAGATATGTCAAAAACATGACCTACTGTATATGAAAGATTTTCTTTAACAGCGATATCTCCACGATTGATTTTTTCTTTTTCATCTGAAGTTGCATATTTTACTGGCGTAGTAACTTTATTACCGTTTTTTTCCCTATCAAAAGTTTTATAAATATACGGTGCTAATATTTTGATTCCTTTTTCACCTTTTTCTACAGGGAAACCTTTATCTTTCCAAAATTTAAAACTACCTACAGCTTTTGCACCGATGAATTGATTCTGAATGAGTATCGAATTTCGAGTAGAATAATCATAAAAGTTCATGTTTGCCATAAAGTCAAAGTATTCTTTAAGATTTTCAGGTGAATCAAAATAATTATTTACTTTCTCATTATTCATAGTGGCTAATTCATTCACTTCTTTTTTTCTTTGTTCAGGAGTTTTATATTTTTTTCTTGCCATTTTATTACCTCCAATATTTATTCTGCTTTACCATCATCTGATACACCATAATCAATATCTGAAACAACTTCATTCTCTAATTCCTTCATATTAAATACATCATCAAATACAATTTTTTCATTTTCTGTATCAAATCCGACATAAGAAATATTCTCATTTAAAAGCATGCTTTGAAGTATTTTATCTTCTTCATCGGAAAGCAATATATGATATTCCTTTCCATAAACATCAACGATTGCTTCATTTTCTCCGTACTCTTTAATTACACCAAATTCATACTTCAATAAATTATTATTCATAGTAAAATCACTCTCCTTTTGAATAGTAATCTGCTCTTTTTTGTTGCAGATGTTCGATTCTTTTTTGAACAGTATCTCTTGCTGTTGTTAGTGCTTGTGTTTCCATCTGATCTGTTGTGATAATATCATTCACATCATCGTTAAGGAACAATCCATTCAACAACTCAATAATAACTTGTGTGTTTCTATCAGTATTATTTGTACCTAATCTGATTCTTCTTATTTCCTTATTAATTTCCTTTGAAATACCTTCACTAATAGAAGAAATTAAATCACCTTTTTGGGAATCAATATTATTCATTTCTTTATGGTCTTGTATAATATGGTTAATAACTCGATTGTCTCTGGTGATATTATTTTCTTCAGCATACTTCATCATGTAATCATATGATTCTTTTGATATTCGTAACCTTTTAGCATAATATTCACTCATTGATATCTCCCTTCCTGTTCTGTTTTTCTTTGCAATTCTTCAAATGCTCGTTGGTTTTTCATTGATTTTATATCGCTATATATAAAACGATCTAAACCATATCTTACTTGCTTGAAAGCTACATTTTTTTTTGCGTTCTTCATAGGTTTTGGAATATCTTTTTCTTCAATTTTGTTTATTTTTTTATCGTACTCTTTCATTTCTTGCAAGAAGGCATTACCCATTCTTTTATATAAATCATCCATTTTATTTTTTTTGTAATCATCGTAACGTTTATTATTACCTTTACCATAAACTTTTTTTAAATTATCTACTTCTTTATCTAAAAGTTTATCTAACTTTTCAAAATCATCTTTATGATACTTATCGATATATTTTTTTGTAAGTTCATTAATTTTAGGTTTGACATGATTTATATTATTATATCCATAATTCCAATATCTTTTATTTTCAGGGAGTGCTTTATAAATTGATAAGAAATCTTTTTTGAAAGTACGATTGAACATATTAAAGGTTTGATTTTCTTTTTTACTATGAACAATATCCTTTCTTATAATGCTATTTATATTCTCATGTTCTTTTGACCTATCCATAATTTTATTAATAAAATTTGATTTTACTTTTTCTAATGATTTTAATTTTCTTTTCCCTCTGTAATTGTTCGGGGACAGTTCAACGGTAGCAATATGAATATGAATATTGTCTGTGTTGTGATGAATCGCCCCTGACCAAATAGCATTATTATCAATATGATTTTTATCAAGCATTTCTTTCATAGATTTCCTAGTAATATCTTTCAGCTTTTTATCATCAACATATTTTGTCTTTTTATTATAAACACCGTTTTCTTCTAACCAATCATTATCAAAAGAAACAACATCCTGCCATAAAACACTTCCTTTATCTTGCGCTTTTTTAAATGCTTTTTTTATTTCTTCTTTCTTTTGTTCAGAAACGCTATCATCATCTTCTGTAAATAAAGAACTTGTTTTCATTTCATCATCCATATAATTATTATAGTCTGCAAATTCGATTTTATTTTTTGCTTCTTCCCTATCTATATAATTAATATATTCATTGAAACTTTTTTTATCTGAATTATTACTAACAATAAATTTTGATTTTATAATTACGGATGCTTTCTTATCTGTATTTATCATTATTAATCATCTTCCATTAATAATTCCAATAAGCTATTATTCCGATCTAATGATTTTTTTAACTCCATCATTAACTGTGAATTTAATTCTAACTGATTTTTATATTCTCTTTCTCTGTCGTTTATATTATTTAAAATGCTGTAGCTTTCAATCATATCTTTTAAATATTCTTGTCGTGATTTACCTACTTTTTTTGCTTTTTCACTGTACTCTCCTAAGATAGTTGGGTTTATATTTCTAATAACTAAATCCACGATTATCACCTCTTTTTTAATATTTTACCATCAAATGATTAGAGAGTCCACCCATGATAGAAAGAGCATAAGGGAAAAATGATATCACCGGAGGTGTTATCCTTGGCAGAGCCAAGTTTTTTCACGCTATCGCTAATATTGGTTTTTGTGCATAGTTTGTGCATATTTTTTATATTTTGTGCATGATTCGTGCATACCATAAAAGCCTTCGTGCATAGTTTGTGCATAGTATAAAAATAAAAAAGGGCATCATTTTTAGCTGATACCCTTCTTATATTTTGATGTTAATTCAATAATTCTTCTCTTTGTTTTTGTTTGGTTTTTTGAATTTTATCTTCTAATTCTGTAATGCTAAATTCTAATGTTCCGATTTCATCTTCGATTGTTTGGTTTTCAGT
The DNA here is from genome assembly GCF_900166635.1 of Oceanobacillus timonensis. Lineage (NCBI taxonomy): Bacteria > Bacillati > Bacillota > Bacilli > Caryophanales > Bacillaceae > Oceanobacillus > Oceanobacillus timonensis. The sequence goes on along the minus strand of NZ_LT800496.1, from coordinate 6,555 downwards.
TTCCAATCCATTTATATTAGAATCTGTTGTTACTTTTTCGTCTTGTGTTTGATAAACTTTTTCGTCAGTTAATTCTTGTATTCTTGATTTATTATCTTCTATTTCTTGATTCTTTGCTTCAATTAAAGTATTGGTTTTTTCAATTTCTTGTTCAGTATCTGCGATTATAATTTCAGATATATAGTTTGTATAATCTGTATCCTTTTCCAGAATAATTTCATCATTATTTACTTCTCGATAATCTGTAAATATTGTATCAACTATTTCTACATCCGGCTGATTTTCATCATTTTGAGATTCTATTTCTTCATATTGATTATCAACATCTCCACTTTCTTCTACATCATTTGTTTGATTTTCACCAATGACATCAATAGCAATTTGAATATATTCAGGGTCAAAATCTGTTACTTTTAAAACATGAACATCATCCATCGTATATATATTTTCGATTGATACTTGTTCACCATCACTGCGCTGAAATGCTTCAAAATTTATACTGTCGTAATCTCGTTTGAAATTATTTGTTTCTAAAATTATTTGCATTTCATTCTTATCTTTATCATATATCCATTCATATATTTTTAAGTTTTGGCTAGTTGATATTTCAATTTCTTCATTAATTGGAGATGCCATTACAGGAATTTTTTCTTCAAAAATAAATCCAGAAGTAATAAAAAAACCAAAACCTAATACCATTACAATAACGATAGAAATATAAACTTTACTGGAATTTCTCTTTAAAGAAACTCTATCTTTTGATAACATTTTTATTCACCTTCCTCACTGTTTAAATCACTAAGTTCTCCATCTTCAGTTATAGCATGATGCTCAACTGCAATCCATTCTCCTTCTATATTTTCAAATGTAATTCGAACAATTAAGTTAGATACATAGCTTTTACCATTGTTCAAATAATCTGTTTTATGCTCCATTTCTACCAAAGCGTTCACTCTATTTTGTCCTTTTTCTAGCTTTTCAATATAGATTTTTGGGTTATCAATTTCTGTTATAATATCTTCTTGATACAAAGTATCAGAAGGATAAAATGTTTGTATCAAATCATCATTCATAATCTTTTCACTTTCACTTTTTCGTTGTTCATATCCTTCTTGTTTTACAGTATAAGCAAGGTTTATAAACTTGTCTGCTTGTTCTACTAACGTATTATAATATTCTTCTCTTTCCGTATTTGAGTAATTATCTACCTCATATTGAAGTGATTCGTTCTCACTTCTTAATTCGGTATTTTCTTCATTTATTGCTTCGATTTCTTCATTGCTATTCTTGTTTGATATAAATAAATATATGTTTACTATCACAGCAAGAATTAATAAAATAATAACAATGTTTCGGAACAATTTTATAACATCCATTGAATCACTCCTTTTAAGAAACTAATTTATAATTAGATCGTTTTCTTTAACTTTGTATTTCCGGTACATCTATATAATCTCTAGGATTATTGTGTCCGCCCCATGCTTCTTCTTTAACTTCAAAATGCAGATGTGGTCCTGTTGATTGACCTGTGCTTCCGCATACTCCTACTTCTTCACCTTGGGAAACACTATCTCCTACACTTACACTGTTTGAACTCATATGTGCATAATGCGTATATAAATTATCATCATGTTGAACAATCACTGTATTACCATATCCAGTAGACCAATCAGAAAAAACAACCTCTCCGTTAGCTGATGACAAAATATTCGTGACACCATTGTTGCATCCAAAATCAATTCCGCTATGAAATTTTCCAACCTCACCTGTAACCGGATGTGTTCGATTACCAAATTCAGATGTAACTAGTGGCGTTTCTACCGGACTTGCAAAATCTCCATCTTCTGCACTTGCATTTGCTGTTTCTACTCCTTCTAATTGGTCAGATGAAACAGGCTGATAATATCTTAAAACATTATCTACATATTCTACATCTCCGTAACATGCTCCTACATCTGAATACTCTGGATGTATACATGAATAAATACCAGTATGTCTCAATTCAGCGTATTTCATTGATGAAAATTCAATCGCTAACTCTTTAGAATATGATTCTCCTTTATCCAGAACAAAATCAATAAAACCTCCACCAAAGTTATATGATTGTAACGTTAATTCCACATCTCCTTCGGCTTGTTCTAATACTTCAGAGAAATATTTTACTCCTTGTTCGATTGATTCTTTTGGGTCAGTAATGCATCCAATATAACCACATTTACTTTCACTAGCTTGGAAAGGGTCACTGCCCTTTCCACTAGATTCTTGTTCCATCATTGCTAATAAAACATCAACATATTCTTCTACTTCATATTCTTTAGCATAATATTCTACGTCATCTCTATACTGTTCAACGGTTTCACTTATTTGTTGCGATCCGGATTCTATATCAACAAATTCTCCGTCTTGCGATGAATCATCACCAGAACCTCCAATAATAGATTGGAAGATTCCGATGGCAAGAATAACTAAAAGAGCTATCAATGCGAGCGAACCACCAATTATTAGTTTCCATTTTAATGTAGCTCCAAAGATAAGACCCTTCGCAAGTTTTTTCATTAAGCACCACCACCAAATAAGTCTAATTCTGCCTGCGAAACATCAACTGTCATTTTTAAGTTCTTTAGTCCTGAAATAGATAAAATGGCTTCTCCTGTTTGTAAAAATGGTATTTGTGCTAATTCTGATTCATTTAGCTGTCCTGCAAATACTTCTTTTAATTTTTTTAGAGATTCACTATCTTGTTGTGAAATAAATTTATATTGCGTTAAATTGAATATTTTTTTGATTTCTTCTGCACTTGCTTGGTCTGCATTTTCTGGTACAAAGTCTGTTATTAAATGACTTGCAAAGAATATCGCACCAAAATATTTTCTGGCTTCTCTCATAAAATTTTTGATATATTTCAAACGTGATTCAGCGCCTTTTTCTGTATTAATAATGTGGTGTGCTTCATCAATTATTATTAAATATCTGACTGCATCTTCAAAATCTAATAAGTGCTTATTAAATGCTTTATATTGGGGCTGTCCATTTACAAGCATTCCTTGCCAAAGCATATTCATTACATTAAATAGTTGAGCCTGAAACACTTCTGGCTTCAATTCTGCAAGATTTCTTAAAGGGAATGATACAAAATCGATTTCATCAAAATGTTCTAAACTAGATTGTCCATCGAATAAATGACCATAGTTTTTAACAAGGTTTTCTAGAATTAATTCAATATTTTCTAGTAATTTACTTCGATTCTCCGTTAAGTTTTCATGTATCTTTTTAATCTCGAAGTCTTCATAAAGTTCTACTCTCACCAAATTCAGTAATTCGCTCATGGTAGGGTAGTTTTCGTTTGGTTGCTCTGTTATATTTTGAACGTAATCATCATTCCACAATCCTTTTTTGACGTATAAATCTCTCAATATATTTTCAAATAAGAGAATTTCTTGATTCCCAACATCAGGTCTTAAAAATCGATAGAATACACTCATTTTACTTAAATGTTGTGTAAATGACCCTTTTTCGTCTGTCGAGCCATCGTCAAGTGTAACGGTCTTATAAACTTGTAACGGATTAATTAATCCATTAGAGCCATCTAATGCAATTACCTTCCCATCGTTTGCTAGAGTGAGGTCTTCAAACTCTCCTGTTATATCTAAAACTCTAACTTTATGACCTTTTACCGCACTATCCAAAGCAATTTTTTTAAGTGTAGTTGATTTACCGGAACGCATCTTTCCAATCATTAAAGCATTGTAAAATTTACGGATTCTGTCCTGATGAAAAAGGTCAAAGATTACATTTCCGTTCGTTTCTGTTGTACCTAAATGCGTTCCATAAGGGTCATTTAATGACGTAAAATGAAATGGGAATCCTGCCGCTAAGGATAGGGAAGGAATCTCTATGCCCTTTCTTTTATTGGCATATTTTTGTTGGACATTATAATTCGTAAACATGCTCTGCCATTCATATTCTTGTTCATTCAGAAATACAGAACCTCTAAAATTCAATGATTCCAGATTATCAATAACTTCCTTAACGGATAATTCCAATTCATCAATTGTCTTTGCACTGACAAAAAGACGAATAATAATACGTTTCATAACCTCGCCTTGGCGAATAGAGTTATAGACTTCTTGTAATTCTTCGTAGCTTTCTGATGCTTCTATTAGATCAGAAGTATCTTTAGCTGTTTCTCCCCTATTTTTTTGTTCAGCCATAGACTTGTTTAACTTATCTGCAATTTCTTTCCGGTTTGGTGTAGAAACATCTAAAGTTGCCACTACATTTGGCATGTTCATAATCTGCTCTAACCAAAATTCATTAACAATCGTTTGATAATCATAAACATGAATGCAGGTTTCATAACCATCCCCTTTTCTGGTATACGCTTCATCAAAGCGTATACCACCTTGTGGCTGTACTTCAGATAGTAAGTAGGGGTTATATCCCAGACTTTCTTTTTCGCTCTCATTTTCAATATCTGTTTTCCTTTGCACTTTAGATAAAATGTTTTTTACAACAGACATATTAATTCGCCCCCTTAGCTGATTTATTTTTAGAGTTTAAGTTATTGATTTTATAAACAATATTTATTTTCTTCTGGTCATTCAAGTGAACCACTGGAAGCACAGGTTGTAGTAACCGGTATACGTGGTTTAAACGTGTCTGTAAGGTGAATTCATCATCTGCATAAACCAACATGTAATATTCCCTATTGGTACGCTCTGTCTCAATAAAAATTAATTCATCTAATTTTTGTTGCAAGAAGTAACGATAGGCTTCTCTCGTTTCCTTTTTTAATTTTTTTAAGAGATGCCTTTGTTGAGAACTGGTATCTACCGGAAAATTTAAAGGAATAATTTTAATATCGTATAAATACCACTGAAAAAAATAAGCAAGAAGGAAGATATCTTTTTCTCTGTCATCGCTGTTTTGGGAATAGATATCTTTGGATGTTAATTGAACAATTTCAAAATATCCATCTTCATCTCTTAATTCAATATAGCCGTTGGCAGTTATATCAACATAAGGAGACATGTCGGCAAAACTTGGCTTCACTCGCACCTTTTTCTCTTTTTTAACTTTTTCTTTATGCATGCTTTTTTCATCGAAGATGGGGGTTTGCTTTTCGGGAATAAAAGAACCGTTTTTTTTGGATTTTTCTTCAAATATTGCCATCGTTTAATTCCTCGCTTTCATCTATTTCATAATCAATTGCACAATACGTGTCTTTTCTCTTTCGTAAAGACAAATAAATAGCTACATACATTCGTTTTTTAGGGTTGGAGGCAGGTCTTATAATAAGAGCCCCTGCCACACAAACCATAAAGCCATAGAAAAACCATGTATAGCTTTCATGTACAACGTTATTGAGTATAATGGTTAAAACTAATACAGTGATTAATACACCTAAATCTGTTAGATATAAGGCTTTATTTAGTTTTAATTCACTCGATACATTTTTTGGTATTCGGTAATTAGCCAAACCAGATCACCTCTTTTATTTTCTTCTTTTGAAATTTCTTCTAATAGATTTACCAGTATTGCTACCGATTTGATAATTACGTTTAGCATTATTGATTGTTCTATTAGAATGAATTGTTTTCGATACTCTTTCTTTAATTACTTGTCCGGCTGTTCTGTTTTCTTCAATAACATGATTGTTTTCTTTCGTCACTTCTTTTTGCGTTGAAGTATTGTCATTAGATACAACCGTTGTATTATCTACTGTATTTACTTTTTCTGACCCACTAGTATTTCCACCGCCAGTTGTTGGTGTTGGAGTAGGCGTAGGATTATTTCCTCCACTACTTGTGCTAACAGATGGAGAACCATTTCCTGATTTTTGCGTTTGTTGTGTGCTTGTTTGCTGATTTCCACTAGGGTTTCCGCCATTATTTCTACCAGTGGATGTTTTTGTCGTTTGTCCGTTCGTTTTTCCAGTAGATGTTTTAGGCGTATTCTGTTTGGATTGCTGATTTTCATAAGTTGTCGTTTGTTGTTTTCCATTTCCTGCACCAGTTGACGGTGTTGGATTTGTTGTTTGATTTCCTTCATTTGCAGATGGTGTAGGATTATTTTGTGTACCTTTTCCTGAAGGCGTAGGATTATTTTGCTTCGATTGCTGATTTGCAACCGTAGTAGTTTCTGGACTATTATTTTCACCATCTACAGATTGTGTCTGCTGACTGTTTGGATTACTTGTAGTTGGGTTTCCTGTTTTCGATACATTATTTCCCTTACCTTTACCCTTGCCTTTAAATTTATCAGCCATTCTTTGACGTAAAGGTTTAGGTTTTCCATTTTCCCCATCGCTATTTTTATTCTTTTGAGCCATTTCTTGATGCAATCCACTAGGTTGGTCGGTGTGTCCAGAGGATGGATTAGTATTGTCACTTTGTTCTGTAGATTCAGATTCTGTACCATCCGTTTGACCTGTAGTTGCTTCAGTGTTATTTCCAGATTCATTTTTCGTCTGTTCACCATTGGAAGAGTTTTGTTGTTTACCATTCTTAAATCCACTTACCAGACCTGCCATACCTGCAACGCCACTGGTACTCT
>NZ_LT800495.1 GCF_900166635.1 Oceanobacillus timonensis | reverse complement strand
TTACAAGCAGGGGGTCGCAGGTTCGAGCCCTGCATCCTCCACCATCATGCCGGCCTAGCTCAACTGGTAGAGCAACTGACTTGTAATCAGTAGGTTGGGGGTTCAAGTCCTCTGGCCGGCACCATTTCAGGGAGCCATTAGCTCAGTCGGCAGAGCATCTGACTTTTAATCAGAGGGTCGAAGGTTCGAATCCTTCATGGCTCACCATTTGCGGGTGTGGCGGAATTGGCAGACGCGCTAGACTTAGGATCTAGTGCCTCCGGGCGTGGGGGTTCAAGTCCCTCCACCCGCACCAGTACTTTAATTTTAAAAGCAATATGCGGAAGTAGTTCAGTGGTAGAACACCACCTTGCCAAGGTGGGGGTCGCGGGTTCGAATCCCGTCTTCCGCTCCAAATATTGCCGGGGTGGCGGAACTGGCAGACGCACAGGACTTAAAATCCTGCGGTAAGTATATTACCGTACCGGTTCGATTCCGGTCCTCGGCACCAAAAGCGCCTGTAGCTCAATTGGATAGAGCGTTTGACTACGGATCAAGAGGCTAGGGGTTCGACTCCTCTCAGGCGCACCATCGGGAAGTAGCTCAGCTTGGTAGAGCACTTGGTTTGGGACCAAGGGGTCGCAGGTTCGAATCCTGTCTTCCCGACCATTTATAAATATCATATATTTCTTATGGGGCCTTAGCTCAGCTGGGAGAGCGCCTGCCTTGCACGCAGGAGGTCAGCGGTTCGATCCCGCTAGGCTCCACTCAACAATTTATTTAAAAAGTTGTTGACACCAATTTTGAAAGATGATATATTGAGTAGGTCGCTTTTTTAGATGCGACATACAAATTGCTCTTTGAAAACTGAACAAAACAACCAGTACGAAAGAAGAAAGACAACCTCGTTTTTCTTAAAAAATAAGTCAGAAGTTGACTTCTGAAAGCTAACGTTTCAAACACTTTTAT